>NZ_ATHV01000064.1 GCF_000422205.1 Desulfovibrio sp. X2 | reverse complement strand
GGGTCCAGGGAGGGCGAGGAGCCCTCCCTGGCCGCCGGAGGCATCTTTAAAGTGCTAGCGCACCACGAGGACGGGGAGGGTGGCGAGCTGCATGACCTTGTGGGTCACGCTGCCCACGAGCAGGCTTTCGAGGCCGGTCTTGCCCTTGGTGCCCATGACGATGCAGTCGCACTTCTCGAGGTCGGCCACCTCGCAGATGACTTCTGCCGTGGGGCCGCCCACGATCTTGTCGTCGTAGGAGAGCCCGGAGCGGTCGAGGAGTTCGCGGAAGGGCGCGAGCAGGGTCGCGGCCTCGCGGGCGTAGTGCTCGGTGACCTGCTGGAAATTGGGCTCGCCGAGCGCCGTGGGCACGGGGCGGTGGCAGTGCAGGAGCACGATGGAGCCGCCTGACAGGCGGGCCAGCTCCACCGCCTGGATGGCGGCGTCCATGGAGTACGAGGATCCGTCGACGGGCAGCAGGATGCGCTTGAATTTGGTCTTGGGCGTCATGGGCCTCTCCTTGCGTGGAATCCTTGCCTCATACACGGCGCGGCCCCGCGTTGGCAATGCGCGCCGGGCCGGGATCCGCGCGTCGGGGCGGCCACTCGTCCGCCCCCAGGCTTGACCCCACCGGCCGCAATCTTGTAACCAAAACGATTCGCGTTCATTCCACATCCGATGTCCTGAGAGGGGTTTTCGTCATGGTGCAGAAGACGGACAAAATCTGGTTCGACGGCAAGCTGGTTCCCTGGGACGAGGCCAACGTCCACGTCCTGACCCACACGCTCCACTACGGAGTGGGCGTTTTCGAAGGCATCCGCGCCTACAAGACCGTGGACGGCCGCTCCGCCGTCTACCGGCTGAAGGAGCACGTCAAGCGGCTCTTCGACTCGGCGCGCATCATGGAGATGAAGGTCCCCCACAGCGAAGAGGACATCGTCAAGGCCATCGTGGAGACGCTGCAGGCCAACCAGCTGGCCGAGGCCTACATCCGGCCGCTCATGTTCATCGGCGACGGCGTCATGGGCGTGCACCCGGGCAAGAACCCCATCCGCACCATCGTGGCCACCTGGTTCTGGGGCGCCTACCTCGGCGAGGAGGCCCTGAAGAAGGGCATCCGCATCAAGACCTCCACCTTCACCCGCCACCACGTCAACGTGATGATGACCAAGGCCAAGGCCTGCGGCAACTACGTGAACTCCGTGCTGGCCAAGATGGAGGCCGTGGCCGACGGCTACGACGAGGCCCTGATGCTCGACACCTCGGGCTACGTCTCCGAGTGCACGGGCGAGAACATCTTCCTGGTGCGCAACGGCGTCATCAAGACCCCGCCGCTGACCTCGATCCTCGCGGGCATCACCCGCGAGTCCATGATCAAGCTGGCCCGCGAGCTGGGCTACGAGGTCGTGGAGGAGCGCTTCACCCGCGACGAGCTGTACTCCGCGGACGAGGCCTTCCTGACCGGCACCGCGGCCGAGCTGACGCCGATCCGCGAGGTCGACCGCCGCCGGATCGGCAAGGGCGAGGCCGGGCCCGTGGCGCTCCATCTCCAGAAGGAGTACTTCAAGATCGTCACCGGCGACAACGCCGCCCACGCCGACTGGCTGCACTATTACACCGTCTAGAAACGGAGGACGGGGGCCGGCTGCCCGGCCCCCTCGCCCATGAGCACCAAGAGCCTCACCGCCAAGTACCGCCCGCAGCGCTTCTCCGAGGTCGCCGGACAGGACGCCGTCAAGGCTGTGCTTTCCCGCGCCGCGGCCGAGGACCGCATCGCGCCCGCCTACCTCTTCTCGGGCACGCGCGGCGTGGGCAAGACGACCATCGCCCGCATCCTGGCCAAGGCCGTGAACTGCGAGCGGGGGCCCGCCGCCGAGCCGTGCAACGAGTGCCGCCACTGCAGGGCGATCACCGCGGGCGCGGCCGTGGACGTGGTCGAGATCGACGCCGCCTCCAACCGCGGCATCGACGACGCGAGGCGCCTGAAGGAAGACATCGGCTACGCGCCCATCGAGTGCCGCTACAAGGTCTTCATCGTGGACGAGGCGCACATGCTCACCCGCGAGGCCTTCAACGCGCTCCTGAAGACGCTCGAGGAGCCGCCGCCGCACGCCACCTTCGTCCTGGCCACCACGGAGCCGCACAAGTTCCCGGCCACGATCATCAGCCGCTGCCAGCACTACACCTTCAAGCGGTTGCCGCAAAAGGAGCTGGAGGCGCACCTGCGCTCCCTGCTCGAGCGCGAGGGCGTGGGCTTCGAGCCGCAGGCGCTTTCCCTCATCGCCCGGCGCGGCGCGGGCAGCGTGCGCGACTCCATGTCGCTCCTGGCCCAGGCGCTGGCCATGGGCAGCGAACCCCTGACCGCGGCCGACGTGCGCGCCGTGCTCGGCCTCGCCGGACGCGAGGTGCTGCTGCGGCTGTTGGACGCCGTGGCCGCGGGCGACTGCGCCGCGCTCTCCGCGCTGCTCTCCGAAGTGCTGGACCAGGGGCTCGATCTCGGCTTCTTCCTGCGCGAGCTGGCCGGGACCTGGCGCGATCTTTTCCTGCTTTCCCAGTCCGGCGGCACCGCCTCCGGGGCCATCGAGGCCTCGCCCGAGGAGGTCGCGGAGCTTACCGACTACGCCGGGCGCTTCACCCTGGCGCACATCCACGCCTGCTGGCAGCTGACGCTCGAAGGCCAGCGCCGCGTGCTGCACAGCCTCGAGCCCGCCCAGGCCCTGGAGCTTCTGCTCTTCAACATGGCCAGCCTGCCCAAGCTTCTGGACCTCGAATCCCCTGCCGCGGCGCGCGGCGCCCGCCCGGGACCCGTCGGCCGGGGCCCCCAGGGAGGAGGGAACGTCGGCTCCGGAGGCCAAAGGCCAGTCGGTCCTGCCCAGTCTGGGCAAGGCGGAGCAGGGCAGGGGCTTGCGCCCCAGGCCGCCCGGCAGCCCGCAGCCCAGGCCATGGCACGACCGGAAGCCGGAGCCCGGGAGCACGCTCCCGCGGCCGGGGCCGGTCCTGCCGCAGGGTCGGAGTCGGCCGCCTCCGAGTCCGCGCCGCAGCCCGAGCCCGAGCCCCCGAGCGCCGCAGCTTCCGTCGCCCCCGCGTCCGGACGTGCACAGGAACCCGAGCCCGAGCCGGTTCCCGTTCCCGACCGCGCGCCCTGGGAGGACCCGGAGGACGTCGCAGCGGATGCTTCCGCGGATGTCTCGGCGGATGTCTCCGGCGAGGACTTCGGACCGGAGCCCACTCCCGAGGCGGTGGCGGAAGCGGCCGCGCCAACGCCTGCGCAGCCCGAGCCCGCGCCTTCCGCACCGGCATCGGCGCCCGCGCCGCGGTCCGGCGGGCCGCGCACCTGGGAGGGCTTCCTGGCCTTTGCCCAGGGCCGGGCCAACGGCCAGGGGCTGCCCGCGGGCTTCTCCCTGTGCAAAGGGGAGTACGCGGAAGGCGTACTTCGTCTCGTCTGCCAGAACGACGAGCACAGGAACGTGCTCTCGCGGTCGGGCAACCTGGAGCGCATCGAGCGCCTCGTGCGCGAATATTTCGGGGAGGGGACCGAGACGGCCTTCGCCTGCGCCGCACGCGCGCCGGAGAAGAGCCGCAAGGAGCTGCGCGACGACCTGCGCACCAACCCCGTGGTCAGGAAGATGATCGACGACTTCGGCGCGATCATCGTGAACTTCGATCCGATAAACTAGGCGGCGCGGCGCAGCGGCCCGCCGCATAACGCGAACGAACGACGACGACATCTCCCCGAGTGGGAGAGAGGAGAACGCATGCGCGGCATGAACGACCTGGTCCGTCAGGCCCAGATGATGCACAAGAAGATGGGGCAGCTGCAGGAAGACCTTTCCGGCCGCACCGTGGAGGCCCAGAGCGGCGGGGGCATGGTCAGCGTGGTCGCCACCTGCGCCGGGGACGTGACCTCCGTGAAGATCGACAAGTCCGTGGTCGATCCGGAGGACGTGGAGATGCTGCAGGATCTCGTGCTGGCCGCCGTGGGCGAGGCGCTGAAGCAGGCGCGCGAGCTGCGCGAGGCCGAGATGTCCAAGCTCACCGGCGGTCTCAAGCTGCCCGGCATCATCTAGGAGCGCGTCTCAGCTCCATGGAAAAGAGCGCCCTTCCGGCCCCCCTGCGCGAGCTCGTGGAGCGTCTGGCCGGTCTGCCCGGCCTCGGCCCCAAGTCTGCCCTGCGCATCGCCCTGACCGTGCTCAAGTGGCCGCGCGAGAAGGCCGACGCCCTGGGCGGGGCCATCCTTGAGCTGCGCGAGAAGCTCTGCTTCTGCGAGCGCTGCCTGAGCCTCGCCGAGTCGAGCCCCTGCCCGCTGTGCACCGACCCCGCCCGCGAGCAGGACAAGCTCTGCCTCGTGGGCGAGTGGGACAGCCTGCTGACCATGGAGGAAGGCGGCTTCTACAAGGGGCAGTACATGGTCCTCGGCGGCCTGCTCGCGCCGCTGGACGGCGTGGACGCGGGCCAGCTGGAGTTCCGCGCCCTGCGCGAGCGGCTGGCCGAGGGTGAGGTCGCGGAGCTGATCCTTGCGCTGGGCACCACGCTCGAGGCCGAGGCCACGGCCTCCTACGTCAAGAACATGATCGAACGCGACTTCCCCAACGTGCAGCTGACCCGCCTGGCCCAGGGCATTCCGCTCGGCGCGGAGGTCAAGTTCGTGGACCGCGAGACGCTGCGCCAGTCCCTGCTCTGGAGGCAGAAGCTCTAGGCCGGGACGGGGCGCCTCTCTCCCCGACCCGCTGCATACGCCATGGACGCCAAGCCCCTGACCCTCGACGGCCTGCCCGAGGAGCCCGATCTCACCCGCATCGTGGGCGAGGTCCTGGCCGTGACCTTCCACAATCCGCTCTCCGGCTGGACCGTGGCCCGCCTCAAGGTGCGCGAGGAGTCCGGCCAGACCACGGCGATCGGCTGCCTGGGCAGCCTCACGCCCGGCGAGATGCTCGAGATGTGGGGCGAGTGGAAGGAGCATCCGCGCTTCGGCCGCCAGTTCGAGGTCACGCGCTTCGTGCAGGCCTACCCGGCGAGCCTCAACGGCATCATCCGCTACCTGGGCTCCGGGCTCATCAAGGGCATCGGCCGGACCATGGCCGAGAAGCTCACGGACCGCTTCGGGGCCGAGGTCCTGGACATCCTGGACCGCGAGCCGGAACGTCTGCTCGAGGTCGAGGGCATCGGCCGCAAGAAGCTCAAGGGCATCGTGGAGTCCTGGGAGTCGCAGCGCGAGATCAGGAACCTGATGCTCTTCCTGCAGACCCACGAGGTGCCCACCACCTACGCCTCGCGCATCTTCTCCCTGTACGGCTCCGGGGCCATCGCCAAGCTCGAGGAGAACCCCTACGAGCTGGCCTACCACATCCGGGGCATCGGCTTCCGCACGGCGGACGCCATGGCCCTGCGCCTGGGCTTCGCGCCGGACGCGCTGGAGCGCGTGGAGGCGGCGGTCATCTATGCGCTTTTTTCCATGAGCGAGAAGGGGCACCTCTTCTATCCCGAGGAGAACCTCCACGGCCTCGTGCACGAGATGCTCGGCGGCGTGGACCGCGAGCGCTTCGAGGAGGCGCTGGCGGGCCTTGAGGAGCGCAAGCGCGTGCGCGTGGAGGACCTGCCCGAGCAGAACGTGCGCCGCGCCGTGTGGCTGACGCTCTTCTGGAAGGTCGAGAGCGAGGTGGCGACCAGGCTCTACGGCCTCTTCTCGCACCCCTGCCCCAAGAGCTTCCGCAAGAAGGTGGAAGGGCTCCTGCCCGGGCTCGAATCCGAGGCGGGCATCGACCTCTCGGGCGAGCAGCGCGAGGCCGTGGTCGGCGCCTGCGTGAACAAGGCCTACATCGTCACCGGCGGGCCGGGCACGGGCAAGACGACCATCACGCGCATGATCGTGCGCGCCCTGGCCGCGGCCGGGCTGAATACGAAGCTCTGCGCGCCCACGGGCCGCGCGGCCAAGCGCATGAGCGAGGCGGCCGGGGCCGAGGCCTCGACCATCCACAGGCTCTTGCAGTACCAGCCGGACGGCGGCTTCGGCCACAACGAGGAGAGCAAGCTGAAGGCCGAGGCCGTGATCGTGGACGAGGCCAGCATGCTCGACGTGCAGCTCTTCCAGGCCCTGCTGCGCGCCCTGCCGCTCACCTGCCGCCTCGTGCTCGTGGGCGACGTGAACCAGCTGCCCTCGGTGGGGCCGGGCAACGTGCTCTCGGACCTCCTGTCCAGCGAGGCCGTGCCCACCTCGAAGCTTACGCACATCTACCGCCAGGCCATGGAGAGCTACATCGTGCGCAACGCGCACCGCGTGAACTCCGGCCAGTTTCCCGAGGAGGACCCCGAGGCCCAGCCGCCGAAGAAGGACTTCTGGTGGATCGTGCAGGACGACCCGGCCAAGGTGCGCCAGCTGATCCTCGACAGCGTCTGCCGCCGCATCCCCGCGGCCTACGGGCTCGACCCCCTGCGCGACGTGCAGGTGCTCTCGCCCATGCACAAGGGCGAGGTGGGCACCCAGGCCCTGAACCAGGCCGTGCAGGAGGCCCTGAATTCGGGCGGGCCGGAGCTCGTGCGCGGCCAGACGCGCTTTCGCGCGGGCGACCGCATCATCCAGATGCGCAACAACTACGAGAAGGACGTCTTCAACGGCGACCTCGGCTTCGTGGACGAGGTGGACCCGGGAAGCGGCGAGCTCCTGGCCGACTTCGACGGCCGCATGGTGCCCTACGAGGCGGGCGATCTGGACGAGCTGACCCTGGCCTACGCCATCAGCGTGCACAAGTCGCAGGGCAGCGAGTACCCGGCCGTGGTCATCCCCATGGTCACGCAGCATTACGTGCTGCTGCAGCGGAATCTCCTCTACACCGCGCTCACGCGGGCCAAGCGGCTCGTGGTCATGGTGGGCAGCCGCAGGGCCGTGGGCCTCGCGCTGCGCAACGACAAGTCCGACCGCCGCTTCACCCATCTGCGCTACCGCCTGCAGGAGCTGGTCAACTCCTAGTGTGATGTCCGCAAAATACGCAAAGCCGTATTTTGCGGAAGATCGCTGCGCCGAAAACGTGGTTTTCGGCTTGCTCACGCCGCCGACGCTCTGCTGTCGGCATCCGTAAGACTTGCGCCCAAGGGCGCTCGCCTAACGGCTGCCGCTGGCGGCTGAACCGTGCCTTCGCCCGGTTCATGTGTCGCGTACGACCACTGCGCAGCGTATCGACTTTTTTCATGGACGCGACACTAGGGCCTCTTGCCCCTCCCCCCGGAGCGGCGTAATGGAGACTCGCCGCGCCTCGGGCCGTGTCCCGGGCGCGGGAAAGAGGCGGGCTGCCCCCGCCGTTCGTGGAGAGACATGCGAAAGGTCCTGGTCTTCCTGCTCAAGCTGGCCTTGGTTGCGGCCTGCGTGCTCTACGCCGTGTGGGGCGCCGACTTCGCGGCGCTCACGCGCGCCGTGGCCGGCTACAGCCCCTGGCGCGTCGGCCTGATCATCCTCTACATGGTCGCCATCCTGGGCGTGCCGGGGCTTCGCCTGCGCTACCTCTGCGGCCCGGGGCTCTCCGTCTACGCCGGGGCCAAGGCCACGGCGCTCGGACTGGGGCTCAACAACGTCTTTCCCGCCAAGCTCGGCGAGGTGGCCAAGGCCGCCTACCTGAGCAGGCACTGCGGCTTTTCGGCGGCCAAGGGACTCGGGCTGGTCTTCTGGGAGCGCTTCTTCGACGTCAACCTCATCTTCTGCCTGGCCGCGGTGAGCCTCGGCGCGGCCTCTTCGAGGCTGCCCATCTGGCCCGGGCTCGCGGCCGTGGGCTGCGCCTGGCTCGTCATCGGCGCGCTGCGCGTCTGGCCGGGGCTCGGCACCGCGCTGCTCCGCCTCGTGCCCTTCGAGCGGCTGCGCCTCTTCGCCTCGGAGCTCCTGCACCAGCTCGGCGCGAAGCTCTCGCTCGGCTTCTTCGCGCGCCTGGCCGTCCTGACCATCCTCGTCTGGGCGACCTATTTCCTGAGCCAGTACCTCGTCCTGGCCTGGCTGGCGGACCTGCCCCTCGCGCCCGGCCAGATACTGGCCGTCTTCGTCATCGGCGCGCTGGGCATGGCCGTGCCCTCGTCCCCGGGCGCCATCGGGGTCTTCGAGGCCTCCATCGTCTTCGGACTCGGCCTCTTCGGCGTGCCCAAGGGCCCGGCCCTGGCCGCGGCCCTGGTGCTGCACATGATCCAGGTGGTGCCCACGACGCTGTGCGGCCTCCTGGTCATGGCCCGCTCCGGGCTCAGGCCGGGGGCGCTGCGCAGCGTGGACGACGCGGCGGACGACGTGGCGGACGATATGGAAGATGGAGACGGCGGCGGGGAGAGCGGGGGAGAGAACCGGCAAGCGAACAGGGAGGAAGCATGATCAGGAATCCCCAGGCCCTGACCGTGGCCGGGTCCGATTCCGGCGGCGGCGCGGGAATACAGGCGGACCTGAAGGCCTTCGCCATGAACGGCGTGTACGGCGCCAGCGTGATCACCGCCCTGACGGCGCAGAACTCGCTGGGGGTCTCGGGCATCCACGCGCCCGAGCCGGAGTTCGTGGCCCTGCAGCTCTCCGCCGTGCTGGACGACCTTTCCATCGACGCCGCCAAGACCGGCATGCTCTTCTCGCACGGCATCATCGCCGCGATCGCCCCGCTGCTCAAGGCCTGGGGCGGCCCGTTGGTCGTGGACCCGGTCTGCGTGGCCACCAGCGGACACCGCCTGCTGCAGCCGGACGCCGTGGAGGCCTTGAAGACGAAGATGGCCCCCCTGGCCGCGCTCTTCACCCCCAACCGCCACGAGGCCGAGCTTCTGGTGGGCATGGACATCCGCACGCGCGAGGACTGCTTCGAGGCCTGCCGCCGCCTGCTCGACCTGGGGCCCGCGGCCGTGCTGCTCAAGGGCGGCCATTTCGAGGACTTCGCCGCGGTCACGGACTGGCTGGCCGTGCGCGGACAGGAGCCCATCCCGCTGATCCAGCCCAAGGTGGACACGAAAAACGTGCACGGCACGGGCTGCTCCCTGTCCGCGGCCATCGCCGCGAACCTGGCGCGCGGCATGGAGCTCACGCGCGCCGTGACCGAGGCGCAGGGCTTCCTGAACCTCGGGCTTCGCGCCTCCTACCGCGTGGGACGGGGGCCCGGCCCGCTGAACCACGCGGCGCCGCTCGTGCAGGCCCGGGCGCGGGCCGAGATACTGGAGGAGCTTGCCGACACCGGGCGCAGGCTGGCCGAGCGGCCCTTCGCCGCGGGCCTGCTGCCGCGCTTCGGCGGCAACATGGCCGCGGCCCTGCCCTGGGCCACGCGGCCCGCGCAGGTGGCGGCCTTCGACGGCGGCATCACCTCTTCCCTGGACGGCCATGTGCTCCTGCCCGGCTGTCCGCGTTACGGCGCTGCGCCGGAACTCGGCGTGCGCCTGACCGCGGCCGCCGCGGCGGCCGGGGAAGGGGAGGGGGGCCTGTCCTGGGCCCTCACCCTGCGCCTGGCCGAGAACACCCTGAAGGGGCTGGACGCGGCCGGGCTCAGGGTCTCGGCCGTGGACCACGGCATGGACGGCGACGAGCCGCGCGGCCGGGACGACGACCTGGACTGGAACACCCTGAACGCCCTGCGCGCGGCAGGGCACGGCCCGGAAGCGGACGTGCCGCGTTCCGCCGGGGGCGCCGACTCTCCGGCCGACGCCCTCCCCGACGCTCTCATAGACACCTCGGGCGACTTCCCCGGGCCCGTGGTCGTCCTCCTCGCGCGCGACGCGGCCGAGCTCCTGGACAAGCTGGACGCCATGGCCGGTTCCGGCAAGGGGGCCGCCAAGGGTTCCGCCAAGAGCCGGGCGCGCGGCTGAGGCGGCCGCGCAGGGGCGGGAACCCGCGTCCGGGCGGGCGTTTGGGGGCGCCCAGGTTGACAGGTGGTCCCCTGTGTGTGAAATGGGCATGCCCCCGAAGGTGCCCGCGTGCGAGAGTGGCGGAATTGGTAGACGCACCAGACTTAGGATCTGGCGGCTTTGCCTTGCGGGTTCGAGTCCCGCCTCTCGCACCAGACCCTCCCGCGACGTCCCGCCGGACCGCATCATTCAGCCCCCGGGCCCCGCGCCCCTGTCCGCCCGGCCCGGCCGGGGCGATTGACAGCCCCCGGCGCGGTACGTATAGGGCTTCATTTCCGCCGGACATTCGCCCCAAGCCGGGGTTTTCAGAATAAGGAGCGAGAGCATGGAATACAAAGTCGAAGACCTGTCCCCGGTCGAGAAGAAGATCACCGTCAGCGTGAGCGCCGAGGAAGTCAACGCGGCCCTGGCCGCGACCACCGCCATCTACACCCGCACCACCGAGATGAAGGGCTTCCGCAAGGGCAAGGTGCCCATGAGCGTGGTCGGCACCAAGTACAAGAAGCAGATCCTGGCCGAGGCCACGCAGGATCTGGTGAACTACCAGCTGAACGAGATCATGTCCGAGCTCAAGCTCTCCCCGGTCTCCGGCATCAATGTCGATCCCGCGGGCGAGATGGCCAAGGACGAGGACTACTCCTACACCTTCTCCTTCGAGGTCCCGCCTGCCCTGGATCTGCCGCAGTACCGCGGCCGCAAGGTGGAGCAGGAGTCCGTGGTCGTCGACGAGGCCGAGGTCGACCAGGTCATCGAGCGCATCCGCGGCAACCTCGCGGAGCTGAAGGACGTCGAGGAGAAGCGCAAGGCGCAGGACGGCGACGTGGTCGTCATCGACTTCGCCGCCATGGGCCAGGACAAGGCCTTCGAGGGGCTGCGCGCCCAGAATTTCCAGCTCGACCTCGGCAAGGGCCAGGCGCTCGAGTCCTTCGAGGAGCTGGTCAAGACCGTCGAGTCCGGCGAGAAGACCCAGGGGCAGATCACCTTCCCCGACGACTTCCTGAACACCGACCTGGCCGGAAAGACCGTCGAGATGCACGTGCACCTGAAGTCCATCAAGGAGAAGGTGCTGCCCCCCGCGGACGACGAGCTGGCCAAGAAGGCCGGCGGCTACGAGACCTACGACGCCCTGCGCGGCGCCATCCGCAACTCCTACGAGGCCTCCCGCACCCAGCTCAACCGCTCCGTGGCCGAGAAGAAGCTCCTGGACGACATCATCGAGGGCATGGAGATTCCCCTGCCGCCCTCCCTGGTCGACCGCACCGTGAGCAACCTCCTTTCCGAGCATATCGGTCGCCTGGAGCGCAAGGGCAAGAGCCTGGAGTCCACCGGCAAGACCGTGGAGCAGCTGCGCGAGGAGTACAAGGAGACCGCCGAGCAGGCCTCCCGCGTGCAGGTCTTCCTCATGGCCGTGGCCAACAAGGAAGGCCTCACCGTCTCCCCGCAGGAGGTCGAGGCCGAGATCCGCAAGGTCGCCGCCCAGTCCGGCCAGGACTTCGAGAGCATCAAGCAGTACTATGAGCAGACCGGCATGCATGTGCTGGTCAAGGACCGCCTGCTGGCCGACAAGGCCATGGAGCTGATCTACGAGGCCGCCGAGGTTGCCGAGGTCGCTCCCAAGGCCCCCGAGGCCGAGAAGGCCGAGTCCGGAGAGTCCGCCTAGGCGCCCGGTCCGCCGATATCCGACGACGACGCGCCGCCCGGACGGATTTTCCCGTCCGGGCGGCTTTTTCGTCCCTCCGGCGCCCGCCCTTGGCGCCGAAGGGCCGCTATTTCATGCGCCCGGTCTTGACCGGCGCGTGACTTGCATTACATGATGAGTCGGCAGAAACTCGCTTGAGCTTGCCGGGGGAACACGGTAGGTTTTCACCGTGACCGAACGCGGAAACGGCTTTTCCCCCTCCCGAGTGATCCCATAGCCACCTTTCCGAAGGAGTATTTCATGCCACACGCTCAGATGATCCCCATGGTCATCGAGACCACCGGCCGCACGGAGCGCGCCTATGATATCTATTCGCGGCTGCTGAAGGACCGCATCATCCTCCTGGGCACGCCCATCACGGACGACGTGTCGAGCCTCATCTGCGCCCAGCTCCTGTTTCTCGAGTCCGAGAACCCGGAGAAGGAGATCAACGTCTACATCAACTCCCCGGGCGGCTCCGTGACCGCGGGCATGGCCATCTACGACACCATGCAGTACATCTCCGCCCCGGTGGCCACCCTCTGCCTCGGGCAGGCCGCCAGCATGGGCGCGCTGCTCCTGGCCGCGGGCGCTCCGGGCATGCGCTACGCCCTGCCGCACTCGCGCATCATGATCCACCAGCCCATGGGCGGCTTCTCCGGCCAGGCCACGGACGTGGAGATCCACGCCCGCGAGATCCTGCGCATGAAGTCGGAGCTGAACCAGATCATGGCCGACCACACTGGCAAGCCCCTGGACAAGGTCGCGGCCGACACCGAGCGCGACTACTTCATGCGTGCCGACGAGGCCAAGGAATACGGTATAATTGACAGCGTTCTCGTTTCGCGCCAGGACTCGACGAAGGGCGACGGGAACAAATAATTCCGGGCCCGGTCGGACGAAATCCGACCCGGCCTGACAGGCAACGACAGTCCAACGACAGAGAGGACCGCGAGACACATGGCCAACAACAAGAACGGCAGGAACGGCGACCTGCGCTGCTCCTTCTGCGGCAAGAACCAGGAGGACGTGCAGCGCCTCATCGCCGGACCGGACGTCTACATCTGCGACGAGTGCGTCTCCCTGTGCAACGAGATCATCGCCCAGGAGAGCGTCACCGAGGAGCGCGAGGAAGGCCAGCTCCTCCCTCCCGCCGAGATCAAGGCCCTGCTCGACGAGTACGTCATCGGCCAGGACCGCGCCAAGCGCATCCTCTCCGTGGCCGTGCACAACCACTACAAGCGCGTCTTCTACGCCGAGCGCGTGGGTGACGAGGTCGAGATCGACAAGTCCAACATCCTCCTCGTGGGCCCCACGGGCTGCGGCAAGACGCTGCTCGCCCAGACGCTCGCCCGCGTGCTCAAGGTGCCCTTCGCCATCGCCGACGCCACCACCCTGACCGAGGCGGGCTACGTGGGCGAAGACGTGGAGAACATCCTCGTGCAGCTGCTGCAGAACGCGGACTACGACATCGAGTCCGCGCAGCGCGGCATCGTCTACATCGACGAGATCGACAAGATCGCGCGCAAGTCCGACTCGCCCTCCATCACCCGCGACGTCTCGGGCGAGGGCGTGCAGCAGGCGCTGCTCAAGATCATCGAGGGCACCGAGGCCAACATCCCCCCCAAGGGCGGCCGCAAGCACCCGCAGCAGGAGTTCATCCGCATCGACACGACGAACATCCTGTTCATCATGGGCGGCGCCTTCATCGGGCTGGAGAAGATCATCGCCAACCGCCAGGCCGGAAGCTCCATGGGCTTCGGCGCCAAGGTCGAGAAGCGGCGCGAGGACGACCTCTCCGCGCTGCTCGTGGACGTGCACCCGAACGACCTGATCAAGTTCGGCATGATCCCCGAGTTCGTGGGCCGTGTCCCCGTGGTCACCTCGCTCGAGGACCTGGCCGAGGACGACCTCGTGCGCATCCTGACCGAGCCGAAGAACGCGCTCACCAAGCAGTACGCCAAGCTCTTCGAGCTGGACAAGGTCAAGCTGCGCTTCACCCAGAACGCGCTTCGCGCCGTGGCCCGGCAGGCCATCGAGCGCAAGACCGGCGCGCGGGGACTTCGCAACGTCCTCGAGAGCGTGATGCTCGACATCATGTACCGCCTGCCCTCGCTCACCAACGTCAAGGAGTGCGTGGTCAACAAGGCGGTCGTGGAGGACGGCCAGGAGCCGCTGCTGTTCTTCCACCAGCAGGAGGCCCGCTCCGCCTGATCCGCGGACGTCTCCTCGGGCGCGGGCGTCATTCGTTGACAATCGTGCCGCCTGCTTTACACTTGTCTCTATTCCCCGGACCGGCCGGATTTTCCGTCCGGCCGGTTCCCGGGTTTCTTTTCAGGGGTTTCTCCCCCAAGGAGAGAGCATGAGCAGCCTTTACTCCGGACCCGCCGGGGCCGCCCCCTCCAGTCTCACCATACCTATGATGTCCCTGCGCGAGGTGGTCATGTTCCCGCGCTCCATCGTGCCCCTGTTCGTGGGCCGGGAGGCGAGCATCAAGGCCATCGAGAACGCGCTGACGCGCTACGACAAGAAGATCTTCCTCGTCACCCAGAAGAATCCCGAGAAGGAGAAGCCCGAGGGCGAGGATCTGTACACCATGGGCACGGTGAGCAAGATCCTGCAGCTTCTGCGCCTGCCCGACGGCACCATCAAGGTCCTCTTCGAGGGACTGTACCGCGCCCGCTGGGACAACAAGCCCGATTCCCTGGCCACGAACGACGAATACCTGCTGGCCACGGTGCAGGCCGTGGAGGAGGACGAGCGCGAGGACAGCTCGTCGCGCGCCCTGGTGCGCGCGGTGCAGGAGTCGCTGGAGTCCTACGCCAAGGTGAACAAGAAGCTGGCCCAGGAGACCGTCATGGCGCTCTCCTCGGTGAGCCTGCCCGGCCGCCTGGCCGACTCCGTGATGCCCCACCTGAAGGTCGACTTCGCCAAGAAGCAGGAAGTGCTGGAGGAGCCCGACCCGATCACCCGCCTGGAAGAGGTCTACCGCCTCCTCGAGACCGAGATCGAGATCTCGTCCCTGGAGAAGAAGATCAAGGGCCGGGTGAAGCACCAGATGGAGCAGAACCAGAAGGACTACTATTTAAACGAGCAGCTCAAGGCCATCCACAAGGAGATGGGGCGCGAGGACGACCCCGTGGCCGAGGCCGAGGAACTCGAGGCGGCCATGAAGGCCAAGAGCATGCCCGAGGAGGCCCGCGAGAAGGGGCTGCGCGAGATCAAGAAGCTCAAGCAGATTCCCTCCAGCTCCGCCGAGTACACGGTGGTGCGCAACTACGTGGACTGGATCCTCGACCTGCCCTGGAACGAGGTCAAGGAAACGGCCATCGACATCGAGAAGGCCCGCACCATCCTGAACGAGGACCACTACGGCCTGGACAAGCCCAAGGAGCGCATCCTGGAGCATCTGGCCGTGCAGAGCCTCGTGGAGAAGATGCGCGGCCCCATCCTCTGCTTCGTGGGCCCTCCGGGCGTGGGCAAGACCTCGCTCGCCAAGTCCATCGCCCGCGCCACGGACAGGCCCTTCGTGCGCCTGTCGCTGGGCGGCGTGCGCGACGAGGCCGAGATCCGCGGACACCGCCGCACCTATGTGGGCGCGCTGCCGGGCAAGATCATCCAGTCGCTCAAGCGCGTGAAGTACAACAACCCGGTCTTCATTCTGGACGAGATCGACAAGATGAGCATGGACTTCCGCGGCGACCCCTCGGCCGCCCTGCTGGAAGTGCTCGACCCGGAGCAGAACTACGCCTTCGGCGACCACTACCTGGATCTCGACTACGACCTGTCCAAGATCTTCTTCATCACCACGGCCAACACGCTGCACTCCATCCCCCTGCCGCTGCAGGACCGCATGGAGATCATCCAGCTGCCCGGCTACCTGGAGACGGAGAAGAAGCAGATCGCCGAGAGCTTCCTGCTGCCCAAGCAGATCGAGCGCCACGGGCTCAAGACCGAGAACCTGACGCTGCCCGAGGAGTCGCTGCTCGAGGTCATCCGCCGCTACACCCGCGAGGCGGGCGTGCGCAACCTGGAGCGCGAGCTGGCCACCATCTGCCGCAAGGCGGCGCGCACCCTGGTCGAGAAGAACGACAGGGAGATGCTCATCGAGGTCGGCGCGGACAAGCTGCACGAGTTCCTGGGCGTGCCCAAGCACCGCTACGGCGAGAAGGAGGAGAAGCCCCTCGTCGGCGTGGTCAACGGCCTGGCCTACACCGAGCTCGGCGGCGACCTGCTCATGGTCGAGGTCTCGATCATGCCCGGCACGGGCAAGGTGGAGACCACAGGCAAGCTCGGCGACGTCATGCAGGAGTCGGCCAAGGCGGCCTTCTCCTACGTGCGCTCGCGCTCGGACCTCTTCGGCCTGCGCAAGGACTTCTACAAGGACATCGACATCCACGTGCACGTGCCCGAGGGCGCCATCCCCAAGGACGGCCCCTCCGCGGGCATCACCCTGTGCACGGCCATCGTCTCGGCCCTGCTGAACCGCCCGGTGCGCGACGATCTGGCCATGACCGGCGAGATCACCCTGCGCGGCCGCGTGCTGCCCATCGGCGGCCTGCGCCAGAAGCTCCTGGCCGCGCACCGCGGGCAGATCAAGACCGTGCTCATCCCGCGCGACAACGAGAAGGACCTGGAGGACGTGCCCGCTGAGATCAAGCGCGACCTCGAGCTCATCCCCGTGGAGAACATGGACGAGGTCCTGCGCCGCGCCCTGCTCACCACCGAGGGCGAGCGGCCCATCTTCTGCGACCTCGACGACATGGTTCCCCTGGCCTCCACCCTGGCCAAGGGCGAGCCCGAGGAACAGGGGCAGATGCACTAGGCAACAGCCGCTTCGAAAGAAATGACAAGGCCCCCTGCCGCATGGCAGGGGGCCTTTTTCGTGCCGCGTGGGAGGGATGCTAGCCGGGGGGCCTGCCTGCCGCGTCCGGCTTGGGCGCCTCCGCCTTCGCCGTGGACGCGTCCCCCTCGTCCTTGCCTCCGACCCGGCCCAGGTCGAGTCCCGTGCGGTCCCACAGGGCGGGGCGGGGCAGGATGATGCGGGCGGCGCGCTCGAAGAAGAAGTAGTCCCAGGCCCAGTTGACCAGGACCTGCACGCGGTTGCGGAATCCCAGGAGCGAGAGGAGGTGGACCGCGAGCCAGAGGAGCCACGCCGGAAAGCCGGTGAAGCTCTGCCGCCGCAGTTTGACCACCGCGGAGTTGCGGCCGATGGCCGCCATGCTGCCCTTGTCGTTGAAGCGGAACGGCTTGGGCTTTTTGCCCTTCATCTCGCGCAGGATGGTCCTGGCCACGTGTTTTCCCTGCTGCGTGGCCACCTGGGCGGTCATGGGCAGGGGCTTCACGTCCTCCGTCTTTCCCTGGATCTGGCAGACGTCGCCTATGGCCAGCACGTCCTCCATGTCCCGCACGCGCAGGAACTCGTCCACCAGCACGCGGCCGCTTTTCGCCAAGGGCAGGTTCATGGCCGCTGCCACGGGGTGCGCCCGGACCCCGGCGGTCCAGACCACGGTGCGCGTCAGGAAGTTGCTGCCGTCCGTGAGGCGCAGCGAGTCCTCGCCCACCTCGGCCACCTGGGCGCCCAGGAAGACCTGCACGCCCTTGTCGCGCAGGGCGATCAGCGCGGCCTCGCGCAGGTGGTCCGGGAAGCCGGGCAGGATGGCCTGCAGCGCCTCGAAGAGGACCACGCGCGCCTGGCCCGCGATGAGCGGGGGATAGTCCTTGGCCAGGGGGCCGCGGATGAGCTCGGACATGGCCCCGGCGAACTCCACGCCCGTGGGGCCGCCGCCGACCACGCCGAAGGTCAGGAGGTTTCGCTGCTCCGCGGGCTCGGTACTGCGCGCGGCGCGCTCGAAGCAGTCCATGATGTGGTTGCGCAGGAAGATGGACTGCTCGAGGCTCTTGAGGCGGAAGGCGTTGGTCTCGGCCCCGGGCACGCCGAAGAAGTTGGTCACGCTGCCCACGGCCACGACCAGGCGGTCGTAGGGGATCTCGCCGTTGTCCGTGAGCAGGAGCTTGTGGCCGTGGTCCAGGCCGCACACCTCGGACATGGCGAAGGAGACGTTGCCCGCCCCCCGGAAGATGCCGCGCACGGGCGAGGCGATCTGCTCGGACTCGAGCTCGGCCGCGGCCACCTGGTAGAGAAGGGGCTGGAAGGTGTGGTAGTTGTTGCGGTCCACCACCAGCACGTCGCAGTCCTTTCCGGCCAGCGCCCTGGCTGCCCAGAGCCCCGCGAATCCCGCGCCGAGAATGACCACCCTGGGGCGTGAGGTCTCCTGCTGCACGAAAGCTCCTCCTCCGTCCGCGCCAACCCGGCCGCGTGCCGGGCATCAAGCGGGACTCGTGAATCACGGACGGCTTGCGGTCGTCCGTGCATATGTGTCGCAGGGAGCAGGGGAGAGGTCAATGATATTGGCGAGGAATCGGCAATACCGGCGGTCTTTCTTGCACGGCCGTGCCGCCTGCCGTATCCTCCTGCGATGCTTAGAAGAGGAGGTTCACCATGGACACGAGACGGCTCGGCCTGGTCTGGGTCACGGGCGATCCGGAGGCGGCGCGCAACATGGTCCTGATGTACGCCCTGAACGCCAAGCTCAAGGGCTGGTGGGACGAGGTGCGGCTCATCGTCTGGGGGCCGTCGGCCAGGCTGCTGAGCGAGAACGCCGAGGTCTCCGCCGAGCTCGAGAACCTGGCCGCGGCCGGGGTGGAGCTCTGGGCCTGCAAGGCCTGCGCGGACCGCTACGGCGTCTCCGACTGGCTGGCCCAGCTCGGCATCAACGTGCTCTACGTGGGCGAGCCCTTCAGCAAGATGCTGCAGGGCGGCTGGACCTGCCTGACGGTCTGACGACCGGCCCGTCGGCTTGACCTCGGCTTGGCCTTGCCTGGCCTCGGCCTACGCCGCCTGGGAGAAGTCGCCGCGCGCAAGGGCCGCCAGGGCCTTGGCGTAGCGCGTCTGGAAGGCCGGGCCGTTGGCCGTGAAGGCCGCTATCTTGTGCAGCTGCGCCGCGCACCACGGCGCGAGTCCGCGGCTCTTCCTGAGCCGCGCATAGGCGCGCACCATGTGCAGCAGGTTGTGGCACACGGGCATGGCCAGGCCGTGAGCGCAGAGCATGCCGGAGAAGTCGCGCTCCGGCTCCTGGAAGAACGAGGCCACGGCGCGCGCGGCGTCGTAGTTCGACCCGGTGTTCATGAGCCGCACCCGCGCCTCGTCGTCGAGCCGTTCCGGCACGTGCGGCCGGGCCCAGGCCGCGGGCACCGTCTCGTGGGGCGCATACTCCACGCGGCCCAGGCGCAGGAAATCCAGCACCTTGTCCGCGAGGCGCGGCCACATGTCGGCCACGTGCTCCAGATCGCGGCGCAGCCTCTGGCGCGGCATCGCCGCCGCGTCTCCGGGCGCCTCGTCCGCCGTCTCCACCTTGAGGAAGGGGCAGTGGGCCTCGATGGCCGCCTTGCCCTCCTCCGCCATGAGGCCGCCCAGCACCCGGTCGAGCTCGATCAGATGGCAGCCGGGAAGCGAGGCCGTGAACTCGCGCAAGGCCTGTCCGGCCTCCTGCCAGGCCTGCTCCCAGGCCGCGAGGTAGGAGAAGGGCTCGGGCCCGAAGGCCGGGTGGTGGCCGAGGCGGGAGAGGACGAGCACGGGCGTGCCCGGACATGCCTCGCGCAGCCTGGCGAGCCAGCCGCCGAAGCGCTGGAAATAGCTCAAGGGATCGCTCTTCAGGAGCACGCAGTGCGCCCGCATCCAGGCGTCGAACTCCCGGCTCCCGGCCATGGCCTGTCCGTTCACGTGGAAGGCCCAGCCCTCCTCGCGGTGGGCGAACAGGGGCTCGGCCTCGTGGAACAGGTTGACCACCAGGAGTTCGGGGCGGGAGCGGCCCTGGAGCCGGTCCGGCGGCAGGCCCAGGAACTGGTGCGTCAGCTCGCGGCCGTCAAGATGCTGACCGAGGTCCGGCGCGTCCAGGAAGCGGGAGAGTTCGCCGGGCACGCGGCCGGGCGAGCGCAGCAGGGTGGAGGGCGAGGCCTGCCAGAAGTGGCGGGCGTCGATCCCCTTGGCGCCGAGGGCGGTCGCGAGGAATTCGGTCTGGCAGTTGCCGAGCAGGGCGATCATGGGCTAGGACCTCCGGGTGCGCGGCCTCGGGCCGCGCGTCCATTTCGCGAACACTTCCGGCACGGGACCTGCAGAGCCCGTGCCAGCACGGAAAAAGACGATGATCCTCCATTCCTTCATCCTCGGCCCCCTGGCCAACAACTGCTACGTCATCGCGGACAAGGCGACGCGGACGGCCTCGGTCATCGACCCCGGCCTCGCGCCCGAGTCCGTGGTCGAGTACCTGCGCCGTTTCGGTTTCAGCCTCGAGAGCATCCTGCTGACCCACCTGCACGTCGACCACGTGCTCGGCGTGGCCGACCTCCTGGACGCGTGCGGCGCGGACGGCACGGCAGTCCTCGCCAGCGACAAGGATTTGGCGATCGGGGACGAGCCCCTGACCCGGGGCGGCAAGTGGGGCCTGCCGCGCGTGCGCGACTTCGACTTCACCCCCCTGGCGCCCGGACGGCTGACCGTGCTCGGCCAGCCCTGCCTGGCCATAGAGGTGCCGGGCCACTCGCCGGGCAGCCTCTGCTTCTACTTCCCGGCCATGGAGTCGCTCTTCACCGGCGACACGCTGTTTCGCGGCACAGTGGGCCGTACGGACCACGCCTTCGGCGACGGCGATCTCCTGGTGCGCACCATCGCGGAACGCCTCTTCCTCCTGCCCGACGCCACCGAGGTCTACCCGGGCCACGGCCGCGAGACGACCATCGCCAGGGAAAAGGAACGCAACAGGTTCTTCGCGGCCACGCGGGCCGGGTAGCTCTCCGATAGGGTTACAGCGGTCACCTGTCAGTCGGCCTACAGGCACAGCGCGGGCGCCGGAAGGCGCTAGGCAGGTGGAGCAGGTGAGACGGGCCGGACGCGCGCCTCCCTCCAGGCGGCGTCCGGCAAGGGCACGGGCCGGGGGGCAGCCCCGGATCAGGCCCGCTCGACGACCAGGCGGTCCTCGAACATGGCCCGGAGACGGTACGTCTTGCCGTTGTCCTCGAAGCAGTACTCGCAGTCCGGGAAGAGCTGGATGACCGGCGTGAATTCGCCGTGCAGGTAGATGTCCTTGGCCTCGCCGTTGGTCTCGAAGCGGACGGTCGTGCCGCCGGACAGGGTGACCCATTCCTCGTGATCGATGCTGACCGGCAGATCGGCCTCGGTGAAGCTCGACATGGCGCACCTCCTCATTTCGGTTCGGGGGTTTTCCCTCATTTCTCTTCTAGGACCGCTTTTTCGAAAAGGCAACCATCCGTAATTATGACCTGTTTCAGGATGAAAAAAGGCCCCGGACGCGCAGCGCGACCGGGGCCTTTCGAGTCGTCGGGGAGGAAGACTAGATGTCCAGCCCTTCCACGTAGGCCTCGCGCTGTCCCGGGGGCTGCATGACCCTGGACCCGGCGGGCACGGAGCGCATGAGCCAGACGTTGCCGCCGATGACCGCGCCCTTGCCCAGCGTCACGCGGCCGAGGATGGTGGCGCCGGAGTAGATGGTCACGTCGTCCTCGACCACGGGGTGGCGCGGCTGTCCCTTGACCAGCATGCCGGTGTCGTCCTTGGGGAAGGACTTGGCCCCGAGGGTGACGCCCTGGTAGAGGCGCACGCCGTTGCCGATGACGCAGGTCTCGCCGATGACCACGCCGGTGCCGTGGTCGATGAAGAAGTGCTCGCCGATCTGCGCGCCCGGGTGGATGTCGATGCCCGTGCGCGAGTGGGCCATCTCCGTGATGATGCGCGGGATGATGGACACGCCGAGCTTGTGCAGCTCGTGCGCCACGCGGTGGTGCGTCAGCGCCATGATCGAGGGGTAGCAGAAGATGGTCTCGCCCGGGCTCTTGGCCGCCGGGTCGCCGCGGAACGCCGCGTCCACGTCCGTGGCCAGCAGGCGGCGGATCTCAGGCAGCTGCTCCAGGAAGCGCACGGACATGCTGTGGGCGCGCTGCTCGCACTCCTCGCAGGTGCGGTGCGTCTCGTCGCGCGGGCAGACGAAGCAGAAGCCGCGCTTGATCTGCTCGCAGAGCAGGCGGCTGATGGCGTCCAGGTGCGCGCCGATGTGGAAGCGCATGGTCTCGGGCCTGATCTCGGAGTCGCCGAAGTAGCCCGGGAAGAGCACGGCCTTCAGCCGCTCCATGATGTCCTCGAGGGCCGCGAGCGAGGGCATGGGCTGCTCGTGCTGCGGCTGATGGTAGACGCCCTCGTAGGAGCAGGGATCGCACAGCGAGGTGGCCACCCGCTCGATGGCCGGGCCGTAGCCGTTGCTCCCGTTGCCGTTCTTCGCGGCGCCTGCCTTTGGGGCGACGCCTATGCCCGCGCCGTCCTTGGTCGTGTCCTTCATGTCCGTCGTGTCCGTGTCGGTGCCGCGCGGGGCGCGCGGCGGATCAGTCGTTGTCGAAAAGCGGCGTGGAGAGGTAGCGCTCGCCCGTGTCGCAGACCACGAAGACCACGAGCTTGCCCTCGTTCTCGGGCCGCGCGGCGATCTGCATGGCGGCCCAGGCGTTGGCGCCGCTCGAGATGCCGCAGACGATGCCTTCCTCGCGCATCAGGCGGCGCGCCGTGGCCATGGCGTCGTCGCCCTTCACGCGCACGATCTCGTCGATCAGCTCGGTCTTCAACACCTTCGGCACGAAGCCCGCGCCGATGCCCTGGATGGTGTGCGGCCCGGGCTGCCCGCCCGAGAGCACGGGCGAGGCGTCGGGCTCCACGGCCACGATCCGCGCCTGGGGCTTCTGCTCCTTCAGGAACTCGCCCACGCCGGTCAGCGTGCCGCCCGTGCCAACGCCCGCCACGAAGAAGTCCACCTTGCCGTCCGTGTCGCGCCAGATCTCCTCGGCCGTGGTCCGGCGGTGGATCTCCGGGTTGGCCGGGTTGGCGAACTGCATGGGCATGAAGGCGCCGAGCTCGGCGGTCAGCTCCTCGGCCTTGTCGATGGCCCCCTTCATGCCCTTGGCGGCCGGGGTGAGCACGAGCTCGGCCCCGAGCCCCGCGAGCATCTTGCGCCGCTCGATGCTCATGGACTCCGGCATGGTCAGGATGACCTTGTACCCCATGACCGCGGCGGCGAAGGCCAGGCCGATGCCGGTGTTGCCCGAGGTCGGCTCGACCACGGTGCCGCCGGGCGCGAGGCGCCCGTCCCGCTCGGCCGCGCGCAGCATGGCCTCGCCGATGCGGTCCTTCACGGACGAGCAGGGGTTCATGCATTCGAGCTTGCCGACCACGACGCCCGGCAGCCCGGCCGCCATGCGGCCGAGCCGGACCATGGGCGTTTTCCCGATGATCTCGAGCATGTTCTCGTGGATGTTCATGCGCCTCGTCCTCGTCTTTTGCGGACCTCTGGGATCGCCGTCCGGCTAGTAGTCGTCCGTGCTGCAGGCGCAGGAGTGCGCACCCGCGGCCAGGGCCGCCTCGTCCTCGTCGCCCCTGAAGGGGGACATCTGGCGCAGCCGCTCGATGATCGGCGGCATCTCGCGCAGCACGGTGTCGATCTCGTCCTCGGTGGTGTAGCGCGAGAGCGAGAAGCGCACCGAGCCGTGGGCGAAGGTGAAGGGCACGCCCATGGCGCGCAGCACGTGCGACGGCTCGAGGCTGCCCGAGGTGCAGGCGGAGCCCGAGGAGGCGCAGATCTCGTACTGGTCGAGCATGAGCAGGATGGCCTCGCCCTCGATGTACTTGAAGGAGATGTTCAGCGTGTTGGGCAGGCGCGGCTCCTTGGCGCCGTTGCGCCGTGCCTCGGGAATGGTCTCGAGGAGTCCCTTCTCGAGCTTGTCGCGCAGCGCCTTCACGCGGGTGTTCTCGTCGCCGATGTTGGCCCCGGCCAGCTCCATGGCCTTGCCGAGGGCCACGATGGAGGCCGTGTTCTCCGTGCCCGCGCGGCGGCCGCGCTCCTGGTGCCCGCCGATGAGGAAGGGGCGGTAGGGCGTGCCGCGGCGCACGTAGAGCACGCCCACGCCCTTGGGCGCGTGCAGCTTGTGGCCGGAGAGGACCAGATAGTCCACGGGCAGCTCGGCCAGGTTGATGGGCACCTTGCCCACGGCCTGCACCGCGTCCGTGTGCATGGTCACGCCGCGCTCGCGGCAGATGGCCGCGATCTCGGGGATGGGGAAGACCACGCCGGTCTCGTTGTTGGCGTACATCACCGAGACGATGGCCGTGTCGTCGCGCAGCGAGTCGCGGAATTCGTCCAGGGAGAGGTTCCCCTCCTTGTCCACGCCGAGGTAGGTCACGTCGTAGCCGCGCGTCTCCAGGTGCTTGCAGTAGGAGAGCACGGCCGGATGCTCGACCTTGGTGGTGATGACGTGGCGCTTGTCGGGCTGGGCGGTCAGCGCGGAGTTGATGGCCGTGTTGTCGCCCTCGGAGCCGCACGAGGTGAAGATGATCTCGGTCGGCAGGCAGCCGAGCGTCGCGGCCGCGCGCTCGCGCGCCTGGGTGATGTGGCGGCCCACCTGCCCGCCGAAGGCGTGCATGCTGGAGGGGTTGCCGTACATGTCCCTGAAGAAGGGCAGCATCTCCTCGAAGACTTCGTCCGCCACGCGCGTGGTGGCGTTGTTGTCCAGATAGATCTCTTTGCTCATGGCCGCCTCCTAGCCCTGCTTGACCACGATGGCCGGGTCCACGGCGTCGCGCAGCCGCTGTTCGACGAGGTTCTTCAGCGTCAGCCTGCTGGACGGGCAGCCGGTGCAGGCGCCGCGCAGGGCCACCAGGACCGTGGCGCCGTCGATGTCCAGAAGCTCGATGTCGCCGCCGTCCTTGCGCAGGGTCGGGCGGATCTCCTCGTCCACGACCTTGGTCACCAGCTGCATGCGCTGCAGGTTGGTCAGCTTCTTTTCCTGCACGGGCGCCTTGGCAGCGGGCTTCTGCTGTCCGCGCTCCTCGGCCAGGATCTCGCCCAGCCGCTCCAGGCAGTCGCCGCAGCCGCCGCCCGCCTTGGTGTAGTTGGTGATGTCCTCGACCGTCTTCAGGTCGTTCTCGCGGATGGCGTGGCGGATCTGCTCGTCCGTGACGCCGAAGCACTTGCAGACCAGCTCGCCCTCGGGCACCTCGGCCTCCACGGGCTCGCCGAAATAGTTCTTGAGCGCGACCTCGAGCGCCTCCTGGCCCATGACGGAGCAGTGCATCTTCTCCTTGGGCAGGCCGCCGAGCATGTTGGCGATGTCGCGGTTGCTGATCTTCTTGGCCTGCTCCACGGTCTTGCCCTTGAGCATCTCCGTGAGCATGGAGCTCGAGGCGATGGCGCTGGCGCAGCCGAAGGTCTGGAAGCGGGCGTCCTCGATGACGCCCTGGTCGTTTATCTTGAGGTGGAGCTTGAGCGCGTCGCCGCAGGCCAGGCTGCCGACCTCGCCCACCGCGTTGGCGTCGGGAATCTCGCCCACGTTGCGCGGGTGCAGAAAGTGTTCGCGGACCTTATCGGTGTATTCCCACATGGCTTGTCCTCCTGAATGATGTGCCGGGTAGGCCCTCCGCGCGTGGCGGAAGTGGAAGGATAGCACCCTTGTCCCGCATGCGGAAGGGGATGGGGCGACTTTTTTTGACCTGGCGGGTAGGGATATGCGAAGCGCAAGTTGGGACTGTCCAAGAGCGGGGCTCTTTGCTAAGAGGTCGAGCGTGGGATGCCGTGAGGCGACGAAACGTAAGGAGAATACGATCATGCGTACTGTCTACAGGGTTCTGTGCGTTCTGGGCTTGGCCCTGGTCCTTGCCGGATGCAGCACGGCCAACATGGTCAACCTCAAGTACAAGCCCGTCAGCGAGGCCGGAACCTGCAACGGTTCGGTGACGGTGATCAAGTTCGCGGACGCCCGCGGCAAGGACATGATCGGCCAGAAGTCCGACGGCACGTACTACTATTCCGTGCAGCCGGTGGGCGAGTGGGTCAGCAAGGCCTTCTTCGAGGAGCTGAAGAAGACCGGCTGCGCCATGAACTGGAGCGAGCAGGACTTCAACTCCGACACCGAGTACAAGCTCACGGGCACGATCAAGGATATCTGGCTCAAGGAGTCCAGCCTCACCGACTACTCCGCGCGCATGGCCGTGAACGTGGTGCTCACGCGCGGCGGCACCAAGGTCTACGAGGAGAATCTCTACAGCAACGTGAGCAAGACCACCACGCCGGGCAGCAGCAACAGCTCCGACATCCTGCAGGATGCCCTGCAGGATCTCATCAAGACCGCCATGCCCGCGATCAAGAAGCGCATGGGCATGGAATAGGCGCTCCGGCGCAGCATTTCGCCTGAACCATCGGGCGGCGGCTTCCAGTGCGGAGCCGCCGCCCTTTTTCATGGCCCGGCGCCCAGGGGCCGGGCCGTGCGCAAGGCCTTTCCCCTTGCGAAAAATCGCGGGAAGTGGTTTCTAGTTAAGCAAGGAGTCCGTCCGCATAGATCTTTTCCGGGCCTTCCCGCCGCGCATACCCCGAAACGCTCGGGAGATGCGCCGGGGGCGCCGGGGGGGGCGGCGTCGCAGCCCCGCGGACGCGCGCTTGGTACACAATGAAGGAGTGACCCATGCTGCACAAGGACATCGAAAAGGCCATCAACGATCAGATCAAGTGGGAGTTCTGGTCCGGCTACCTCTACCTCTCCATGAGTTCGTGGTTCGCCTCCAAGGGGCTCGCGGGCTTCGCGGGCTGGATGAAGAACCAGAGCGGCGAGGAGTTGTTCCACGCCATGAAGATGTTCGACTATGTCAATGAGCGCGGCGGCCATGCCGTGCTGCAGACGGTCGATGCGCCGCCTTCCGAATGGAAGTCCGTGCTGGACGCCCTGAAGACCGGCCTCGCGCACGAGGGCGAGGTCACGGCGCGCATCAACGCCCTGGTGGACACGGCCGTGAAGCACAAGGACCACGCCACGAGCAATTTCCTGCAGTGGTTCGTGGCCGAGCAGGTGGAGGAGGAGGCGAGCTTTTCCGACGTGGTCAACAAGCTCGAGCTGGTGGGCGACGGAAGCGCCCTCTACATGCTCGACAAGGAGCTGGCCACCCGGGTCTTCACCTGGCCTGCCGCGGCGGACACTCAGGCCTGATCGCGCATTCCCCGGGGAGCGGCCGCCCGCTCCCCGGAGAGCCGCGGCGGCCGAGCGGCCGCCGCGCCGCAGGGAGGAGTCGGAGCCATGTCCGACGTCAACATCTGCATCGGCGGCGAGGCGGGGCAGGGGCTGGTCACGGTCGGCAGCCTCGCGGCCAAGGCCCTGGTCCGTTCGGGCTACTCCATCAACGTCCAGCAGGACTACCTCTCGCGCGTCCGCGGGGGGCACAACACATACCGCATCCGCTTCGGTCCCGGCGAGATCCTCGCTCCGCGCGAGGAGGTGGACGTGCTCGTCTGCCTGGCGCCCGAGACCTACCATCTCTTCCGCGAGAAGCTCTCGCCCCGCGCCGTGGTCGTGGCGGGAGACGACATGGGCGTGGACTGGCCGCGCGTCTTCCGCGTGCCCTGGCGCGAACTGGCGGACAAGCCCCTGTACGAGAACACCGTGGCGCTCGGCATCCTGGCCTCGGCCATCTGTCTGGACATGGGGCTGCTCGAGGAGCTCATGGCCGACACCTTCCACAAGAAGGGCGATGAGGTGGTGGCCGAGAACGTGGAGATCCTGCGCCGCGCCTTCGCCTGGAAGGACAAGCAGGGCTCGCTCTTCGAATGCCCCGAGCCGGCCGAGGGCAGGCGCGGCCGCCTGACCATGAACGGCAACGAGGCCGTGGCGCTCGGCGCCATGGCCGCGGGCTGCTCGTTCTGCTCCTTCTATCCCATGACCCCGGCCACCTCCGTGGTTCTCGGCCTCATCGCCCACAGCGCGGAGACCGGCGTGGTCGTGGAGCAGGCGGAGGACGAGCTGGCGGCCGTGAACATGGCGCTCGGCGCCTCTTACGCGGGGGCCAGGGCCATGACCGCGACCTCGGGCGGCGGGTTGTCGCTGATGTGCGAGGGCATCTCGCTGTGCGGGATGATCGAGCAGCCCCTGGTGGTGGTCGTGGCCATGCGGCCGGGACCGGCCACGGGCCTGCCCACGCGCACCGAGCAGGCGGACCTGAACCTGGTCCTCCATGCCGGACACGGCGAATTCCCCCGCGCGATCCTCGCTCCCGGCTCGGTGGAGCAGTGCTTCTCCCTCACGCACAGGGCCTTCGGCCTGGCCGAGAAGTGGCAGGGGCCGGTCTTCGTGCTCACGGACCAGTACCAGGCGGATTGCGCCCGGGCCGTGGAGCCCTTCGACCTCTCCGCCCTGCCGGAGCTGCCCGGGCCGGTGCTCGCGCCCGAGGACCCCGCGTCCTACGAGCGCTTCGCCTGGAACCCGGAGAGCGGCGTCTCGGAGCGGGCCGTGCCCGGCCTCTCCGAGGCCCTGGTGGTGGTGGATTCGGACGAGCACACGCCGGACGGGCACATCACCGAGGACCACGCCGTGCGCGTGCGCATGAACAACAAGCGCAACATGAAGCTCTGCGGACTGTTCGCGGAGATCGAGCCGCCCGAGTACACGGGCGACGCGGCTCCGGAACTGCTTCTCGTCTGCTGGGGCTCCACGCGGGGCGCGGCGCTCGAGGCCGCCTCGCGGCTGCGCGACGAGGGCAGGCGCTCGGCCGTGCTGCACTTCTCCCAGGTCTACCCGCTGAACCCGGCCCACTTCATGCCCTTCTTCGAGAAGGCGGGAGAGGTGGTCTGCGTGGAGGGCAACTACGGCGGGCAGTTCGCGAAGCTCATCGAACGCGAGAGCGGCTACAGGACGGACAGGCTGCTCCTGCGCTACGACGGCCTGCCCTTCACCGCCGAGTACATCCTGGCCGGGCTGCGCGAGCTGGCCTGAGGGAGGCGAGATGGTCACGACAGACGATTACGGCGAGTTCGAGACCGCGTGGTGCCCGGGCTGCGGCAACTTCTCCATCCTCAAGGCGATGAAGAAGGCGCTCGCGGGGCTCGGGCTGGCCCCGCACCAGGTCTGCCTGGTCTCGGGCATCGGCCAGGCGGCCAAGGCCCCGCACTACCTGCGCTGCAACGCTTTCAACGGCCTGCACGGCCGCGCCCTGCCGCCTGCCCAGGCCATCAAGATGGCCAACCCGAAGCTCACGGTCATCGCCGAGTCAGGCGACGGCTGCTCCTACGGCGAGGGCGGCAACCACTTCCTGGCCGCCGTGCGCCGCAACATGGACATCACCCTGGTGGCCCACGACAACCAGATCTACGGCCTGACCAAGGGCCAGGCCAGCCCCACGAGCCTTTTGGGCATGAAGACCAAGGCCCAGCCCTTCGGCGCGCCCTCCATGCCCTTCAATCCCGTGGGCGTGGCCGTGGCCATGCGCGCGGGCTTCGTGGCGCGGGGCTTCGCGGGCGAGATCGACCATCTCGCCGGGCTCATAGAGGCCGCCGTGCGCCATCCGGGCTTCTCCCTGGTGGACGTGTTCCAGCCCTGCGTCTCCTTCAACAAGCTGAACACCTACGCCTGGTACAAGGAGCGGGTGCGGAAGCTCGACGAGGAGCACGACCCCACGGACTGGCAGGCCGCCATGAACAAGGCCTTCGAGATGGGCGAGACCATTCCCATCGGCGTGCTCTGGCGCAACGACGAGATCGAGCCCTTCGCCTCCAGGCTGCCGACCATGCGGGGCGAGCCTCTGGCCACGCGCGTTCCCGATCTTCAAACCCTCGACAAGGTGATGCACTCCTATGGCTAGACGACTCCCCGCCATCCCCGCGTTCCTCGCCCTCACGCTCCTGTCCGTCCTGTGCGCCGCGCCTGCCCTGGCCCTGCCCCCGGCGGGCAGCCCCCTGCCGGAGATGGCCATCGCCGAGCCCCAGGGGCCGGGCGCGGCCGCCTACCTCGGCATTCCGGCCGACGCCAAGACGTTCCACATCGAGGACGTGCACTCCCCCTACGTGCTGGTGCAGCTCTTCAACGCCTACTGCCCGCACTGCCAGGCCGAGGCGCCGGACCTCGAGAAGCTGTTCCTCGAGGTCAGCCGCGGGGCGCTGCGCGACAGGCTCAAGATCCTGGCCGTGGGCATGGGCAACACGCCCTTCGAGGTCAAGCTCTTCCGCGACAAGTACAAGCTGACCCTGCCCATGAGCACGGACGCCGACTACGCCGTGCACAAGTGCATGGGCGAGCCGGGCACGCCGTCCTATGTGCTGGTGCGCAATCCGCGCAAGAAGGGCGAGAAGCCGGTGGTGGTCTTCGAGCAGGAAGGGCGCTTCGACGACGAGGCGCAGTTCCTGAAGACGCTGCGCGCCGCGATGGACGCCGACAAGTGAGAAAGGAAGAAAAGATGAATCGACTGCTGCGCGCGTTTTTCGGCCCCGTGTGCCTCCTGGCCCTGTGCCTGTGCTGTCTTGCCGCCGGGCCCGCCGCGGCCCAGGCGACGGGCCACGTGAACAAGGAAGAGATCTACGACCCCGGCCACCTCAAGCCCACGGACAGCACCCTCAAGGTGCACGTGGGCGAGCCGGCGCCGGACTTCACCCTGCCCTCGATCATGGGCGGCACGGTCAGCCTCTCGCAGTTCAGGGGCCGCAAGATCGTGGTCATCTCCTTCGTGCCCGCGGCCTTCACGCCGGTCTGCTCGGCGCAGTGGCCCGCCTACAACCTGGGGCGCGAGGAGATCGAGAAGCGCGGCGCCGTGATCATCGGCATCAGCTCGGACAACGTGCCCTCGCTCTTCGCCTGGACCAGGGAGATGGGCGGGGTCTGGTTCCCCGTGGGCTCGGACTTCCACCCCCAGGGCGCCACGGCCGCGAAGTACGGCGTGCTGCGCAGCAACGGCACGGCCGATCGCGCCGAGATCATCGTGGACAAGAAGGGCATCATCCGCTCCATCGAGGTCTACGACATCAACGCCCGGCCGAAGCTGGAGAAGCTGCTCGAACGGCTGGACGCGATCAAGTAGCGCCGGAGCTGGAAATCCGGAACGCGAAAGGCCGCCTCGGGGCGGCCTTTTCGTTGGCGGGAGGCGTTGGCGGGAGGGCGCGGAGAGAACGCTAGAACGAAAGCTTGATGACCTTCTTCTCGCCCTTGCCCGTCCTGTCCGTATCGCTGGTCGCGGGGGCGCCCTTGGTCTGCTCCTCGCGCAGCTTCTGGTTGAGGAGGGTCTCCTGGCGCCGGTCCAGTTCCCCGAATTTGCAGCCTACGACCTCGGATTCCACGCGCAGCACCGTGAGCGACACGCCGCCGAGGACCTTCTCCTGGCCCTGGTAGACGTCCGCCGTGAGCGTCGCGCCGCGTTCCAGCGGCGGACGCGGGGCCTCGAAGCAGATGCCGCCGAAGGACAGGTCCACCACCTGCAGCCGCGCGGCCTGTCCCGCGATGCCGAGCCCCCAGTCCGGGACGAAGAGGCGGAAGGCGCTGCGCTTGTCGTGCGTGGGCGTGAAATGCTCGAAGGCCTTCTGCCGCCGTTCAGCCGGGGGCAGGGTGGACCAGACGCCGTGCAGCTTCCTGTCGGACTCCGGTTTTTCGGCCGCGGGCGCGGGGGCGTCGGCATCCGCCGGGGTGACCATGTGCACGGCGGCCATGGCCGCTGCGGCGTCGCCCAGTATCTGCCGGGCCAGGGCCAGACCGAGGCATATCTCGGGCCGCGGGCCGTCCTTCTCGAGCATGGCCTCGGCCAGGGCGGCGGCGTCCGCAGGGCGCTCCTCCTGGATGAGCCGGGCGATGTCGGCCACGCCCGCGTGCGCCGGGTCCAGCCCGTCAATGCTGCCTGTTGGGCTGCCTGCCGGGCCGCCCTTCGCGCTGCCGGGCATCCCGGCCGGTGCCGCGGCGGCCTGGCGCGGCGCTGCCGTGCGCTGCTCGCCCGGGCGGCCGGACAGAAGCTCGACCACGCCCGCGGCAAAGGCCTTGGCCGCCAGGGGCTTGGCCACGAAGACGCAGTGCGGGTCCTTGGCCGCGAAGGCGGTCAGGCCCTTTTCGCCGGGCTCGGCCAGGATCAGCAGGGGCAGGGCACGGAAACGCTCCGCGTCGCGCAGGGCCTTTATCAGCCACACGGACTGCGAGGAGCCCGGGGCGTGGTCCACGACCACGAGCCCCGTGCCTCCGGTGGCCAGGGTCTTCACGGCCTCCGTGGGGGAGGCGGAGACGAAGATGCGGGAGAAGCCGAGCTTGCGCAGGACGGCGGCGAGGATGGAGCCGGACTGCGGGTGCTCGGTGAAGACGAGGATGCCGGTCGTGGTGTCCATGGGCTGTGCCGCGCCTGGTTCAGGGGGGATGTTACGGATTCGTTGCGAGCCTACTGGAAGGCCCGGCTGAAATCAACCTGGACGGCGGCGGCTGAAAATCGAGCGGCCCGCGCCCCTGACGAGTGGTCGGGGCGCGGGCCGCAGAACGTCCGGACCGTTCCGGTCGCGTACGCTTTCTGGTCTTTCTAATCGTAGGGGACGTTGGAGACCTTCATCAGCCGGGTGAAGTCATGCACCGCGTCGATGTAGCGCACCGTGCCGGTCAGGCCGCGCATGGACAGGGAGTGCGTGGTCGCGCCGCGTCCGGAGAACTTCACCGCGCCGAGGAACGACCCGCCGGTGATGCCCGTGGCCGCGAAGAAGAGGTCGTCGCTCTTGACCAGATCGGTGACCGAGTAGACCGGCCGCGTGTCGATGCCGGCCTCGATGATCGCGGCCTTCTCGTCGGCCTTCTGCGGGTCGAGCTTGGCCTGCATGGCGCCGCCCATGATGCGGATGGCCACGGCCGAGAGCACGCCCTCGGGCGTGCCGCCCGTGCCCATCATCACGTCGATCTCGTTGCGCGGGTCCACGGCCATGAGCGAGCCGGTGATGTCGCCGTCCGTGTGCAGGGCGATGCGCGCGCCCGCGGCGCGGATCTCCTGGATGATCTTGGCGTGGCGCGGCTTGTCCAGGATAAAGACCGTGAGGTCGTCCACGTCCTTGCCGAGCGCCTTGCTGATCTTCAGCAGGTTGTCCTTGACCGGGGCCTCGATGTCGATGGCGTTGCGGGCCTCCCAGGGCGCCACCAGCTTCTTCATGTAGAAGCTCGGCCCGGGGTTGAACATCGCGCCCGCGGGCGCCACGCCGACCACGGAGATGGCGTTGGGGCGGCCGTAGGCCAGGAGGTTGGTGCCTTCGACCGGGTCCACGGCCACGTCCACGCGGGCGCCGGTGCCGCTGCCGAGCTTTTCCCCGTTGTAGAGCATCGGCGCGTCGTCCTTCTCGCCCTCGCCGATGATCACCGTGCCCTGGATGTCCAGGGCGGCGAAGCTCTTGCGCATGGCGTCCACGGCGGCTTTGTCGCCGGACTCCTTGTCACCCCTGCCCAGCCAGCGGGCCGAGGCGAGGGCGGCGGCCTCGGTCACGCGCACGAGATCGAGGGCCAGGTTCTTTGTCGGGGCTTCCATGTTCGTCGGACTCCTTGGGGCAGGTTTAGGCGAGGCGCTCGCGGATCAGTCGGGCCAGGTTCGCGGGGGTGAAGCCGTACTTCTCGGCCAGGACGTTGCCCGGGGCGCTGTGGCCGAAGTGGTCGATGCCGAGGATGAGTCCGTCCTTGCCCACGTAGCGGTACCAGCCTTCGGGACGTCCGGCCTCGGCCGCGACGTAGAGCCTGGCGCCGTCCGGAATGACCGAGGCCTTGTAGGCGGCGTCCTGCTTCTCGAAGAGCTCCACGCAGGGCATGGAGACGATGCGCGTCTTGAGGCCCTCGAGCTGCGACGCGGCCTCGACGGCCAGCGAAACCTCGGAGCCGGTGGCGATGATGATCACGTCGGGCGTGCCCTCGCAGTCGGAGAGCACGTAGCCGCCCTTTTTCGGACCGTCCTTCAGCGCGGGCAGCTTGGCCGGGTCCATGGTCGGCAGCCCCTGGCGCGTCAGGCACAGGCAGCAGGGCCCTTCGCCGCGCGTGAGCGCGATCTCGAGGCAGGCCGCCGTCTCATGGGCGTCGGCCGGACGCAGGACGAAGAGGTCCGGGATCAGGCGCAGGCTGGCCACGTGCTCGATGGACTGGTGCGTGGGGCCGTCCTCGCCGAGGTAGAACGAGTCGTGGGTGTAGACGTGCAGCACGCCGAGCTTCTGCAGCGCGGACATGCGCACGGAGTTGCGCATGTAGTCCGAGAAGGTCAGGAAGGTGGCCGTGAAGGGGATGAGTCCGCCGTGCAGGGCGATGCCGTTGGCGATGGCGCCCATGGGGAACTCGCGCACGCCGAAGCACATGCCGCGCCCGGCCTGGTTGTCCTTGTCGAAGATGCCCACGGTGTCGCGGAACCCCGCCGTCTGGTTGGAGGGGTCGAGGTCGGCCGAGCCGCCCACGAAGTTGGGCAGCTGTTCGACGAGCGTATCGAGGCAGGAGCCCCAGGCCTTGCGCGTGGCCATCTTCTCGCCCGGCTTGAACGAGGGCCACTTGAAGGTCAGGCTCTCGCGCTCGCGCGTGCAGACGTTCCAGGCGCTGCGGAAGTCGGGATCGTTCGCGAGCTTGGCCTCGAGTCCGGCCTGCCAGGCGTGGACCGCGGCGCGCAGCTGCGGGAAGCGCTCCTGGAAGGCGGACACGGCCTCGGCCGGGCACCGGAAGGTCTCGTCCGGCGGCAGGCCCAGGGCCTTCTTGGTGGCCGCGATCTCCTCGGGCGGCAGGGGCTCGCCGTGGGTCTTGAAGCTGCCTTCCATGGAAACCGAGCCCTTGGCGATGAGCGAGTGGCCGATGATCAGCGTGGGCCGTCCGGTCTCGGCCTGGCCGTCGCGGATGGCCTGACGGATCTGGGCGTGGTCGTTGCCGTCGATCTCGATGACGTGCCAGCCGTTGCCCTCGTAGACCGCGCGGTAGTCGGTGGCGTCCGCGCGCGAGGTCGGGCCGGCGAGCTGGGCGCTGTTTGCGTCGAAGTAGACGATCAGGTGGCCCAGGCCCCAGACCGCGGCCAGGCTCGAGGCGCCGAAGGAGATGGGCTCCTGCATGTCGCCGTCGGAAGCCAGGGCGTAGACGTAGTGGTTGCAGACGTCCTCGCCCAGCACGGCGCGCTGGTGGGCCTCCGCAGCGGCCATGCCCACGGCCATGGCGAAGCCCTGGCCGAGGGGGCCGGTGGTGGCCTCCACGCCCGGGGTCAGGTCGCACTCGGGGTGGCCCGGGGTCTTGGAGCCGAACTGGCGGAAGTTCTTCAGCTCCTCCATGGGGAGGAAGCCCGCCAGGTGCAGCAGGCTGTAGAGCAGGGCGGACTCGTGGCCCGCGGAGAGCACGAAGCGGTCGCGGTCGGCCCAGGTCGGGTCGTCCGGGTTGTATTTCAGGAACTCGCTGAAAAGGATGACGGCGTAGTCCGCGGAGGACATGGCCCCGCCGGAATGGCCCGAGTTGGCCTTGCGGGGGGCGTCCATGACCAGGCCTTTGACGACGTTGACGAGCGCGGTGGTGTCCATGTTGGTCCTTCCATTTAAGGTAGGGATGTCCCCGCGCCCTTCCCCCGAACGCAACGGGCGGGCGGGCGCGGGAGAGGCGCGGCCTAGCGTCCGGCCGCGATCTCCTCGATGAGGTCGATGCGGCGCTTGTGCCGTTCGCCCTCGAACGCGGACGTCACGAAGACGTCCACGATGTCCAGCGCAAGGCCTTTGCCCAGCACGCGTTCGCCCAGGCAGAGCACGTTGGCGTCGTTGTGGGCGCGGGTCATGCGGGCGGTGAATTCGTTGTGGCACAGGGCGGCGCGGATGCCCGCGAAGCGGTTCGCGGTGATGGACATGCCGATGCCGGTGCCGCAGATGAGGATGCCGAGGCTGCCGGGGGTGGCCAGCACGCTCTTGCAGAGCGCGGCGGCATGGAGGGGGTAGTCGGTGGATTCCGCCGTTTCCGGGCCCAGGTCCCGGACGTCGCGGCCCTTGGCGGCGAGGTGGCCGACCACGGACTTCTTCAGCTCGAATCCGCCGTGGTCGGAAGCTACGAAAATCGTCTCCATGCTCTGTGTCGTCATCCTCGATTCCTGTTCGGCCGCCGGTATTATTCCAGGCCCCAGGCCGCGGTGCGCCGGGCGACCATGTCGGCGCGCTTGGCCGCCATCTCGCGCGCGAGGAAGTCGATCTCCTCCTCGAGGAAGGCGATCTGCTTCTCGGAGAGCTCGCGCTCGGGCGCGCGGGGCTCGCCGCCGGACGCGAGTCCCGTCAGCGTGGTGCGTTCCTGATCCAGGCGCTTCTCGAGCTGGCGCATCTCCGCGCGGCGCATGACGCGCACGACGATCCACGAGAGCTCGCTCGCAAGGACGCGCAGGCCGAGAAGGAGGGTGCCGAAAAGACCTGGGGCAGGGGATTTCATCGTCGCTGACCTCTGTTGTTGCCGAGACTCTGCACGTACACCGAAGGGAGGAAAATTTCCAGGGAAAATCAGGGTTGGGCAGGCTTCACGACGACGTCCGGCGGGATCTCCAGGCGCATGGCGCTTTCGGTCCAGGGCTTGGCCGGACGCGAGAAGGACTTGAGGATCAGCCTCGCGAAGCGCCCCTCGGACAGGTCCATGACGACCTCGCCCGGCAGGTCCGCCACCGGGTCGCCGTAGTCCTTGAAGGCGATGGACCACGGCTCGGTGGTGCCGCCGGAGAGCGCCACCGGCCTGCCGTCGGGATCGAGCGTCAGGCTCTTGGCCGCGGCAGAGGCATCGAGGGTGAAGACGGTGAGGCCGTCCTCGCCCGGCGCGGCGGAGCGCGCCGTGCTCCCGGTCAGCGGCAGCACCCTGCCCGTGAGCAGCCGGGCCACGTCGTGCAGGCTGAAGGGCACGCGCGCGCCGAGCACGCCGCTTCCGGCGCCCTCGTGTCCGTTCGCGAAACCGCTCGCCGTCCCGTTCGCGGAGACGGAGACGAAGGCCTCGTTCGACTGGGGATAGTAGGCGGTCCAGCCCGCGTCGTCCTCGCGGAAGAGCCCGATGGACGCGCCCATGGACGCGTTGAGGTCCACGCGCAGGGGGCCGTCGAGGCTCCCCCAGAGGTTGACCAGGGTGCGGTTCGAGCGCTTGGGCGTGGTGTACCAGAGGCTGGCCCTGAGCTGGATCTCGGGCGGCGCGGCCTGCAGCTGCTTCTCGCGCGCGAGGTAGGCGGCCCAGACCTGCGAGGGATCGGGCGGCGGACCGGCGCGGCGGACGGCGCAGGCTGCGGCGCCCAGACAGCAGAGGAGGATCAGGGCGGCGCGGAGCGTGCGCGGCATCATTGCTTCTCCGGCGCGGGGGCCTTCTCCAGCTTGTCGAGCTTCTGTCTGATGGTCTCGGGCTTGTCGTGGCCCAGGTCCAGGGACTTCCGGTAGGCCTTGCGGGCCTCGGCGCGCTTGCCCATGGCCGCGGCGATGTCGCCGTAGTGCTCCCAGATGGTGGGGTCCCCCGGCGTCAGCTCGACCGCCTGCTTGATGGAGTCGAAGGCCTCGGGCAGCTTGCCCATGTGGAAGTAGACCCAGGCCAGGGAGTCGACGATGTAGCCGCTGCCCGGCTTCTGGTCCAGGGCCTCCTTGACCAGCACCAGGGCGCGCTCGAGGTCGCGGTCCTGGTCGGCCAGGAGGTAGCCCACGAAGTTCAGCGCGTCGGCGTTGGTCGGATCGTCGGCGATGATGCGTTCCATGGTCGCGATGGCCGCGTCCGGTTTGCCCATGCGCTGCTGCAGAAGACCGAGGTGGTAGAGCAGCCCCGCGTCGCCGGGCCACTGCGAGAGCGCCTGGTCGATCACGGCCTTGGCCTCGTCGAGCTGGCCGCGGTCCTCGAGGATCATGGCCTGGATGTCCCAGAAGTCCTTGATCTCGGGGTAGTCGCGCTTGCCCTGGCGCACCAGGCGCATGGCCTCGTCGCTCTTGCCGAGGAGGACGAGCATGCGCGCCTTGAAGCCCATGGCCTGTCCGGCCAGCTCGTTGTCGGCCGGGATCTTGTCCAGGTAGTCCAGGGCCTTCTGCGGGTTCTTGCCGTTCTCGTAGGAGAGCAGGGCAAGGTAGAAGTAGAGCTTGGGATCGACGTCCTTCTCGTGCGTCAGGGGCTCGAGGAGCTGCGCCGCCTCCTCCGGGAAGCCCTCGGAGAGGAAGGTGCGCGCGGCCTCCATGACGAAGTCCGGGGTCTGCGGCCCTTCCTGGACCAGGGTCATGGCCCGCTCGGGGTTGTTGAGCTTCAGGTTCAGCGAAATGAGCCTGAGCCAGACCTCCTCGCCCGCCTCGCCCATCTCCAGGATGCGCGAGTAGGTCTCCTCCGCGGCCACGTAGTCCTTGGCCAGCTCGTACTGGTAGGCCAGCTCCGCGGTGTAGAGCACGTTGTCCTGGTACTTGTCGGACAGCTTCTTCAGGATGTCGATGGCCTTGCGGCGCTTGCCGAGCCCCGCGTAGGCCTTGGCCTCGAGGTAGCTCGTCTCCGGCCCCTTGTCCTTGGCCTGGATGGAGGCGAGGGTCTGCAGCGCCTCGGGGTAGCGGCGGGCCTCGACCTGGATGTCGGCCATGCGCAGGAGCGCGGTGGCGTCGCCCGGGTGGGTGCGCAGCCAGTCCTGCAGGGTGCCCATGGCGTCGTCGAAGCGCCGCTCGGCGGCGTAGGAGTCGGCCAGGCGCATGACCATCAGGCGGTCATCGGGATTCTTCGCCAGGGCCTTCTTGATGTACTCCCGGGCCTCGGCCGGGTGGCCGAGCCGCCACTGGAACTCGGCGGCCTCCTCGTAGAGCCGGGACGAGGGATCGAGCTCGATGGCCTTGTCGAGCGCCGCCTGGGCGTTCGCGAAGTGGCCCTGGCCGCGCTCGTCGAGGTAGAGCATGTAGTAGTAGATGGAGGCCCCGTCCTCGGTCATGGTCCACTGCACGGGCTTGTGCCCTTCGCCTCCGGCCTGGGGCTGGCGGGCCGCGCAGCCCGCGAGCAGCGCCGCGAGGATGACGGTGAGGACGAGGGGAGCCGTGGCATTGCCGCGCACGCGGCCTGTGGTGTCAGGAAGCATCATGTTCTGGCGCGCCTGGTTGCGGGTGAAGAGTCCTTGGTCGCCTCCGCTTCGGCCAGGAAGCTTTCGAGCTCCCCGGCGAGAACGGGCAGGAGGCGTTGGCCCACCGCAAGGAAGCTTTCTCCATGGAGGCGTCCCGGATTGGTTCGGAAGGTGCCGCGAAGCGCCGGAATGCGCTTTTCGGCCAGAGCGAGGCAATGGGGGGCGTCGGACAGGGGAAGTTCCTCGTAGTCGCAGTGCTCCCAGAGGGAGGTCACGTAGACGTCGGGCCCATAACGGAATTTATCGGCGTCGTACAGTGCCCCGGCGAGCAGGGCGGCGCGCGGGTCGGCGGGCGGCGTCCAGCCGGTGGGCGTCTCGTGGGCCGCGATGGCCCCGGCGATCATCTCCCGCTCCTCGTCCGCGAGGGCATAGGAGGCCAGCACGGAGAGGGAGAGGTCGGCCGCGCGCGCGGCCGCGTCCTGCTCCAGGCGCGTGGCGTCGTGCAGGAGACCGGCCAGGAGCGCCATGAGGACCATGCGGCGCGATTCCTCGCGCCCGTGGGAGGCCGTCTCGGCGGCCACGATGGCCGCTGCCTCCACGGCCACGGTCTTCGAGTGCTCGATGCCGAAGCCGAAATCGTCGTAGAGAAAGGTCAGCGAGTCGTCCCGCAGGCGGCGCAGCAGCGGCTCCTCGAAGAAGGCCGTGCGGGCGCCCTCGAGCTCCATGGCGTAGCCGGTGTAGAAGGCCGGGCGGGGCAGAGGGGCGGCGAGGCGGGCCGCGACGTCGCGGAATTGCTTGAGAGGGCTGCTCATGGCGTGGCTTCCCGGGCTACTCTTCCTTGCGGATCCATTCGGGCGAGAAGTCGGGAATCCTCTTCGAGAGGTGCGCGCGCAGCTTGTCCAGCAGTCGGGACTCGAGCTGGCGCACGCGCTCCCGCGTGATGCCGTACTTCTCGCCGATCTCGCGCAGGGTCACCGGGTCGTCCGTGAGCAGGCGGTGCTCCAGGATGTCCCGTTCCTTGTCCGACAGTTCGGGCACGAGGTCCTGCACGTGCCGTTCGAGCAGCCCCGCGACCTCGTCGTCGGCAAGCGTCTCCTCCACGCCGGGGCCGAGGGCGGGCAGGAAGTCGAGGCGCGTGGCCGTGGTGTCGTCGCCGAGCGTCACGTCCAGGGACATGTCCCCGCGCGCCAGGCGCTGGTCCATCTGGGTGATGTCCTCGGGCGAGACGCCGAGCGCCTCGGACAGCGCCGTGGTCGTGGGGTCGAAGCCCAGGGAGACGAGCCGCTGGCGCTCCTTGCCCAGGTTGTAGAAGAGCTTTCTCTGGGTCTGGGTGGTGCCGATCTTGACCAGGCGCCAGTTGTCCATGATGAATTTCAGGATGTAGGCCTTGATCCAGAAGGCGGCGTAGTAGGAAAACTTGATGCCCTTCTCGGGGTCGAACTTCTGCACCGCGCGCATGAGGCCGACGTTGCCCTCCTGGATGAGGTCGAGCACGTTCTGCATCCAGCGGCGCTGGAAATCCATGGCGATCTTGACCACCAGGCGCAGGTGGGAGGTCACGAGGCGGAAGGCGGCGTCCTGGTCGCCGTGGTCGCGCACGGCCCGGGCCAGGGCGGTCTCCTCCTCGGGCTTCAGCATGGGGAAGCGCGAGACCTCGCGCAGATAGAGGTGCAGGGCGTCCGTGCCGCGGCCGCGCGTGGAGGGCAGGTAGGCGGCGCGCGACGGACGTCCGTTCCGCTTCCCGCCGTTGCCGTTGCCGTCGGCCTCGTCGGAATCGCCGGAGTCGTCGGAATCGTCGGGACCCTCGGCGTCGGAACCGAGCGAGGAGAGGTCCGGCTCTTGGCCGTCCTCGTCCTCCGCGCCTTCCAGCACGATGTCCTCGTCGTCCAGGGCGTCCAGGTCCACGTCCGCCATCTCGTCCGTCTCCTCGGAGACGTCCTCGGGAGACAGGAGCTCGGGCGATTTTTCGTCGGGCGCAGGACCGGTCCCGGCGGCGTCCTTGCGGACGTCCCCGGCGTGGCGGGAAGCGCCGGAAGCGGGCTTCTTCCGGGTGGTCTTCTTCTTCCCGGCCTTGGCTGCCCGCGTCTTCGTGTCTTGGTCGTCGTCCCGCAATGCGTTTCTCCGATGAGCCTTGCGGCTGTTCGTGGAATCTGTAGATATAGAGTTTTTATTTGTCTCTTTCAATGTTTTTCAGTACATCAACTGGCGCGCGTGCCCGGCCCGCGCCGGGCCGCCGAAATCTTCAGGAGTATCCACTGTGCCCGATTTCAGAACGGCCCTCAAGGACGGATCGATCCTCGTCTGTGACGGCGGCTACGGAACGCTGCTCATGTCCCGCGGCCTGCCCGCGGGCATGTCCCCGGAACTCTGGGGCCTCGAGAAGCCCGAGGTCATCAAGGGCGCCCACGCCGACTACCTGGCTGCCGGTGCCCGCATCCTGACCACGAACACCTTCGGCGGCACCGGGCCCAAGCTCGGCCTCGGGGTGGACGTCACGGATTTCAACCGCCGCATGGCCTCCCTGACCCGCGAGGTCGCCGGGGACCGCGTCTTCGTGGCGGGCAGCGTCGGCCCCACGGGGCTCTTCGTGCGCCCGCTCGGGCCGCTCTCCTTCCGCGAGCTGGTGGAGATCTTCACGCTTCAGATCCGCGGCCTGGTCGCGGGCGGCTGCGACCTGATCAAGGCCGAGACGCACTTCGACCTCGCCGAGGCCAAGGCCGTGGTCGTGGCCGCGCGCGCGGTCTGCGACCTGCCCGTGCTCGTCTCCATGACCTTCGAGGGCGCGGCCTCCCTGACCGGCTCCTCGCCGCTGACCTTCCTGGACACCATGCAGAACCTCGGCGTGGACGTCGTGGGCGTGAACTGCTCCGCCGGGCCGGTGGAGATGCTTTCCACCGTGCGCGCCATGCAGGAGCGGCTGGAGACTCCGCTGCACGTACAGCCCAACGCGGGACTGCCCGAGCTGGTTGACGGCCGCACCGTCTTCCGCCTCGGTCCGGACGAGTTCGCGGCCCGCACGGCCGAGCTCGCGGCCGAGCCCGGCGTGAAGATCACGGGCGGCTGCTGCGGCACCACGCCGGACCACATCCGCGCCCTGGCCGGGGCCGTTGCCGGGCTCGGCCACACGCCAAACGTCCCGGCCCGCCCGGCTGCCACGGTGCTCACCTCGCGCGCCCGCTCCGTGCCGCTCGGCCGGGGGCACGCGGCCGTGTGCATCGGCGAGCGCATCAACCCCACGGGCAAGGAGCGCCTGACCGCCGAGCTGCAGGCCGGGGACTTCACCTACGCCCAGATGCTGGCCCACGAGCAGATCGAGCTCGGCGCGGGCGTGCTCGACGTCAACGTGGGCGCTCCCATGGTCAAGGAGGAGGAGCTTCTGCCCGCGCTCTCGCGCACGCTCCTCTCGCGCTTCCCGCTGCCCCTGTGCCTGGACTCGACCAAGATCGAGGCCGTGACCGAGTGCCTGTGGGACTACCCGGGCTCCCCGCTGCTCAACTCCATCTCCGGCGAGCCGGGACGCATGGAGGAGCTGGGACCGCTGTGCGCGCGCCTCGGCGCGCCCTTCATCCTGCTGCCGCTCGAGGGGCGCAAGCTGCCGGTCACGGCGGCGGACCGCATCCGCATCGTCGAGGCGCTGGTGGAGAAGGCCGAAGCGCTCGGCATCCCGCGCCGCCTGATCGTGGTGGACGCCCTGGTGCTGACCGTCTCCTCCAAGCCCGAGTCCGCCCTGGCCTGCCTCGAGACCGTCCGCCACTGCACGGAGAGGCTCGGCCTGGCCACGACCATGGGGCTGTCCAACATCTCCTTCGGCCTGCCCGCGCGCGAGCTGGTGAACTCCACCTTCCTGGCCATGTGCCTGGCCGCCGGGCTCACCTCGTTCATCGCCAACCCGAGCTCGTCGCGCCTGCGCGAGGCGCACGCCGCGGCCGAGGTGCTGCTCGCGCGCGACGCCCAGGCCGCGAACTTCATCGCGGGCTACGCCGGCTGGAAGCCCGGCGAGGGCGGCGCGGCCGCGGGCGGCTCGGGCGGCGCGTCCAAGGCCGTGTCCACGGCGCGTGACGCCGTGGTGGCCGGGGCGCGCGACGCCGTGCTGGACCTCGTGGAGGCCGAGCTCGCCAAGGGCCGCGCGCCCTTCGCCCTGGTCAACGAGGAGCTCATCCCCGGGATCATGGAGGTGGGCGACAAGTACGAGCGCAAGGAATACTTCCTGCCCCAGCTGCTCCTCTCCGCGGAGACCATGCAGCGGGCCATGGCGCGCCTCGAGCCGCTCCTCGCCAAGGAGCAGGCCGCGGCCGCGCGCCCGAGGATCGTCATGGCCACGGTGGAGGGCGACATCCACGACATCGGCAAGAACATCGTCTGCCTGATGCTCAAGAACCACGGCTTCGAGGTCATCGACCTGGGCAAGGACGTGCCCGCCCGCGCCATCGTGGACGCGGCCAAGGAGCACGGCGCGAAGCTCATCGGGCTCTCGGCGCTCATGACCACGACCATGGTGCGCATGGAGGACACCGTGCGCCTGGTGCGCGAGGAGGGCGTCTCCGCCCGCGTCATGATCGGCGGGGCCGTGGTCACCGAGGCCTTCGCCAAGAGCATCGGCGCGGACGGCTGCTCCACGGACGCCGTGTCCGCCGTGCGTCTCGCCAAGGAGCTGTCCAGGGAGTCGGTCTAGGGTGACTTGCCCGGACGTCCGTCGCCCGGCCTTTGTCATTGTTTCGGGAATGCCGTAGAAAGGCATGATACTCCCGCTATCGAGGAAAACATGTTCAAACGCACCATCGCTCTTTGCTGCCTTGCCGCGCTTCTCTGCGCCGCGGCCTTCGCGGCCGTCCCCGGCAACGTCTCCGCCGCCCAGGCGGGCGTCTCCGCGGACAGGCCCTTCACGCCCATCGACTACAACGGCGTCCTCTCGACCGTGTCCCAGCACAAGGGGCAGGTCGTGGTCCTCGTCTTCTGGGCCACGTGGTGCCCGCCCTGCGTCATGGAGGTCCCGAACCTCATGAAGCTGCGCAGCGACGTGCCCGCGTCCAAGATGTACCTCATGGCCGTGTCCCTGGATCAGGACACCTCGGCCCTGGCCGCCTTCACGGCCCAGCGCAAGCTCAACTACGCCGTCTACCACGGCAGCCAGGACGTGATCACCGGCTTTCGCGTCAGCGGCATTCCCCGCGTCGTGGTCTACGACAAGACCGGCCGCCAGGTGATGGACCACGAGGGCTACGTGGAGCCCGAGGTGCTGCGCAAGGTCGTGGACGACGCCATGGCCGGAGGGACCAAGTGAGCGTGACCGTCCGCAAGGCCCGCATGGCCGACGTCAAGTACATCCACAAGCTGCTCTACGGCTGCGCGCAGCGGGGCCAGCTCCTGGCGCGCTCCTACAGCAGCGTCTACGCCGCCCTGCGCGACTTCTACGTGGCCGAGAACGAGAACGGCGAGCTCCTCGGCTGCTGCGCCCTGTCCATCTGCTGGGAGGACCTGGCCGAGATCCGTTCCCTGGCCGTGGCCGAGGCGCACAGGGGCCACGGCATCGGCCGCGCCCTGGTCACCGCCTGCCTGGACGAGGCGCGCGAGCTCGGACTGCGCCGCGTCTTCGCCCTGACCTACGAGGTCGCCTTCTTCACCCGCCTGGGCTACCGCCAGGTGGAGAAGAACGACCTGCCGCAGAAGGTCTGGACCGACTGCCTGAACTGTCCCAAGTTCCCTGACTGCGACGAGACCGCCATGCTCATCGAGACGGGCGTGGAGGCGCCGCAGCCCGCGGAGGCGGGCGCATGAGCCCCGTGCGGCCCGCATGCGGGCGCGAGGCCCTCGACCCCCACGACCTGAAGACCGTCCTCTCCGCCGAGCAGATAGCGAGGCGCACGGCCGAGCTCGGCGCGGAGATCAGCGCCCGCTACGCCGGGGAGCCCCTGGTCGCCGTCTGCGTGCTCAAGGGCGCCTTCCCCTTCTTCGCGGACCTCGTGCGCCATCTGACCTGCGCCCCGGAGCTGGACTTCCTGCAGCTCGCCAGCTACGGCACGGGGACGTGCAGCAGCGGCCGCGTGGTCTTCCGCAAGGACATGGACGTGCCCGTGGACGGCAAGCACGTGCTCGTGGTCGAGGACATCGTGGACAGCGGCAGGTCCATGGAATACCTCATGGGCGTGCTCGGCAACCGGGGTCCCAAGTCCCTGGCCCTGGCCGCCCTGATCGACAAGCGGGAACGCCGCGAGGTCCCGGTCACGGTTGACTTTCCCGGCTTTACGCTGAATGAAGGTTTCGTAGTGGGCTACGGTCTGGACTGGGCGGAGCAGTACCGCGAGCTGCCCTACGTGGCCGAGGTGGTTTTCAGAAGCTGAACGCGGGGGCCAGAGTGCAGGCCGACATGCGGACCAAGGTGAGGAAATGATCGTCCAGTGCCCCAAATGCAACGCCAAGTACAACCTCCCGGACGAGAAGATCCCCGCGGAGGGGGCGAAGGTGCGCTGCTCGCAGTGCGCCCAGGTCTTCCACGTCCACGCGCCGGGCGACGAGGACCTGGACGATCTCCTGAACGCCGGTGACGAGGAGGCCTCGGCCTCCGGACGTTCCGGCGACGACGCCTTTTCCGGCCTGACCGGCGGGGACGACGACCTCTCCTTCGATTTCGGCGACGCGGGCAAGAAGCCGGCCAAGGCCAAGAAGAAGGCCGGGGCGGGCGGCGGCCGCAAGCGCGTCGTGATCCTGGCCGTGGTGCTCCTGCTGCTCGCGGGCGCGGGCGCCGGGCTCTGGTATTCCGGCCTGCTCGCCAGGTTCACCGGCGGCAAGACCGCCGCCACGGCGGAGCAGGGCGAGGCCGTCTCCAAGGTCAAGCACATCGTGCTCGAGAACGTCCGCCAGTACTACGTCAACAACGAGAAGGCCGGGCAGCTCTTCGTCATCGAGGGCAAGGCCGTGAACCAGTTCGAGACGCCCAAGGAATTCGTCAAGATCGAGGTCACGCTGTTCGACGCCAAGGGCAAGGCCCTGACCTCGCGCCAGCTCCTGTGCGGCAACATCCTCTCCTATTTCCAGCTCCAGGTGCTCTCGCGCGCCGAGATCGAGGCGGGCCTGGGCAACGAGGTGGGCGTGCTGAACAACAACAGCAACCTCGAGACCGGAGCGGGCACGCCCTTCATGGCCGTGTTCTTCGACCCGCCCAAGGACGTGGCCGAGTACGGGGTCAAGGTCATCGACGTGCAGGACCAGGGCAAAAATTGACCCTGGGCCGCTGAAAAAGCGTCGTCTGCTGCGTTGCCGCGAAAAATTCAACCCCTCGCGTAGGTAAGACTACGCGTCGGGATTGAATTTCTCTTGCGCCTTGCATCCGGCGCTTTTTGAGCGGCCCAGGAAATGGGGTTTGTCGCCGATCAGGACGGGCCGCAGGCCCGTCTTCTCTTTCCGGGACCGACCCCGAAAAACCGTCGAGGCTTCATGAAGACGCGCACCATCTACGTCTGCACGTCCTGCGGGGCGCAGTCCACGCGCTGGGCCGGGCAGTGCCCCACCTGCAAGGAGTGGAACTGCCTGACCGAGGAGGTCGTGGCCGCGCCCGCCAAGGGCAAGGGCGCCGCGCCGCTCGCCCCGGGCAAGGCGCAGTCCCTGGCCGGGCTCGACGCCTCGCCGCACGCGGCCAGGCCCACGGGCATGGCCGAGCTCGACCGCTTCCTGGGCAAGGGGCTCGTGCCGGGCGGGGCCATCCTGCTCGGCGGTGAGCCGGGCATCGGCAAGTCCACCTTCCTGCTGCAGCTCTGCGGCCTCATCGCGGACCAGGACCAGCGCGTGCTCTACGTCACGGGCGAGGAGTCCCTGCCGCAGCTGAAGGGCAGGGCGGAGCGCCTGGGCACGCTCGCGCCCTCGCTCCTGGCGCTGGCCTCCAACAGCGCGGACGAGGCCGCGGCCGCCATGCGCGCGGACAAGCCCGCGCTCGCGGTCATCGACTCGGTGCAGACCATGGCCTCCTCGCTCGCGGACGGACTGCCCGGCAGCGTCTCGCAGGTGCGCGCCGTGTCCGCGCAGCTGGTGGAGGAGGCCAAGAAGGGCGACACGGCCCTGGTGCTGGTCGGCCACGTGACCAAGGACGGCCAGATCGCGGGGCCGAAGCTCATGGAGCACATGGTGGACACGGTGCTCTATCTCGAGGGCGACCGCCGCCACGTCTTCCGCATCCTGCGCGTGCTCAAGAACCGCTTCGGCCCCTCGGACGAGCTCATCGTCTTCAGCATGGGCGAGCAGGGGCTCGCCGTGGTGCCCGACCCCTCGACGTTCTTCCTCGGCGCGCGCGACGCCTCGCTCTCCGGCACGGCCGTGGTCATGGCCATGGACGGGCAGAAGCCCTTCGCCGTGGAGGTCCAGGCCCTGGCCGGACAGTCCTTCCTCTCCATCCCGCGCCGCGCGGCCATGGGCTTTCCGGCCAACCGGCTGCACCTGCTGCTCGCGGTGCTGGAAAAGCACCTGAAGCTCAACTTCGGCCAGTCGGACATCTACGCCAAGATCGGCGGCGGGCTCACGCTCTCCGAGCCCGGGCTCGACCTCGGCCTCGTGGCCGCGGTGCTCTCGTCCCACTATGACCTGCCCCTGCCCGAGGGCGCGGTCTTCTGGGGCGAGGTGGACCTGAACGGGCAGATCCGCCCCTGCCAGGGCCACGAGATCCGCTACAAGCAGGCCAAGCGGCTCGGCTACGGGCCCATCATGCACCCGGGCTCGGGCAAGAAGGGCGTGAAGCGCCTCTCGGACTTCCAGGCCGCGCTCTTCGGCTCCGGCCGCGCCGCCACGGACAGGGCCGCGGCCCGGACCAAGGCCGCGCACGCCCGAAAGGGCGAGTCCGACATGCCGTCAAGCACGTCCGACGCCCCCGGCGAGGAAGGCTGAACCCCGCGAGCGACTTGATACCGGGGCCGCATCTGGCGTAAAGTGGGGCCACATCGAGAAACAGGAGGGTCGCATGGCCGAAGGCAACTGCAAGGCATGGCTGGACGAGGTCGAATGGGACATGATCCAGGAGGACGCGGTGACGCGCTACCTGGAATGGGGCAACAACAACTACCGCGACGACCTGCGCCGTCCCGTGACCCTGTCCGACGAATACTCCATCTACTTCGTCATCGACACCTGGGGCCCGGAGCCCAAGGCCGTGCTCATGAAGATGAACAAGTGGGGCAGCGAGACCCTGTGCGAGAAGAAGGTGCCCGAGAAGTACCTCGAAGGCTTCTACACGCAGCGCGGCCGGGTGCGCGGCATCCTCGAGCCCACCGAGGAGATCAAGGAGTGGCTGCGGCGCACCATCGCCAAGGAAGACTGCTAGGCGCGGACCGCTGAAGAAGCACCGTCTGCCGCGTTGCTGCAAGAAATCCGAGCCCTCGCGTATGTCATGATACGCTTCGGACTCGGATTTTTTGTGCGCCTTGCATCTGACGCTTTTTGAGCCGCCTGCATGATCGGCGAACTCCTCCGCCCTCGTGTCGAGGCATGAAGACGCGGGAAGGGCACGACGCGCATGAACGATCCTCTCGCCCCCTGGAATCTCGGGTTCGGCCGCGAGCGGCCGGACCTCTTCATCCCCGGCAGCCCGGAGCGCTGCATCGCGCGGCGCGTGGTGGAGGATGCGGGCGGGGGGCTGTGGGTGCTCGAGCGCATTGCGCCCGGGCAGGCCGCGCGGCGCGAGGCTCTAGGGCGCCTGCTGGCCGCGCTTGCGGCGGCCGGGCTTGCGCAGGCCTGCGCCTACAGGCCGTGCGCCGACGGATTCACAGCCGGATTCACCGACGGATTCAACGGCGGCAGATACGTCGCGCGCGACGACGGAGACGGGGGCGCGCTATGGCAGATCTCTCCCTTTGTCGCGGGCGAGCCGCTGGACGCGCCAGGCTACACCGCGCAGGACCTGCCGGGCGAGGAGCTGGCGGACGTCCTTGCGCGTCTCGCTCGGGCCGCGCAGGCGGCATCGGCTTCCGGGGACATGGGGACCATGCCGGAGGATCTGGGCGCATTCTCCCCGGCCGCGTACGTGGACAAGCTCCTTTCGGACGTGCGCCGCCATGCCCCGGACATCCACGTCCGCGCGGCCGCCCTGGCCGTTGCCGTCCGGCCCTTCCTCGACCAGGAGCCGGAGCTTCCGCGCGTCCTCTGCCACGGCGACCTGCACCCGCAAAACGCCGTCTGGCGCGGCGGCCGCATCCTCGCGGTCATCGACTGGGAATTCGCGGGCTTGCGCCACGCGCTCTACGACATCGCCAACACGCTCGGCTGCCTGGGCATCGAGAATCCGGACACCTTCCGCCGCGGCGCGGGCGCGGCCATGCTGCGCCGCCTGGCCGCCGAGGGACTCCTGCCCGCGAGCCTGCGTCCGCTCCTTCCCGCGGCCATCCTCGCCTCCCGCTTCGCCTGGCTCTCCGAGTGGCTGCGCAAAGGGGATTCCGAGATGGTGGCAATGGAGCTCGACTACATGGAGCTGCTCGGCCGCAGCTGCGGCGCCTGACCTCTCAGGCCGATCACGCTCCGATTGCGGCCTGTCCCGGCTTCCGCTAGGGAAGGGGAATCGTCCTCCAAGCGCCGCTTCTCGCGGCAAAGGATCGCCAGCGATGCAGCCCGCACGTTCCGCCAGGTCCGTTTCCCGCCGCGTTTCGGCCGCCTTCCCCGTCGTCTTCCTCGTCGTCTTCGCGTTTTCCGCCGCGCTTTGCGCGCCGCACGCCGCATCCGGGCAGGAGTTCGGGCCGCTGCCCGGAGACGTGGGGCTGGACGACGCGCCGCTGGCCCCCGTGCCCTTCGACATCTCCGCGCTCAAGGCCATGTGGCGCAAGCGCATCGCGGCCATCAAGGCCTCGGGCCAGGTGCCGATCATAGACGTGGAGTCGAGCTACACGCCGAAGAAGCTCGACATGCCGCGCTTCGCGCGGCAGATGGACGACAACGGCGTGGCCCTGGTGGCCTTCTCGCCGCAGATCGGCAAGAAGGAGTACGAGAAGCACGGCACCCTCTGGAGCGACGACGTGCGGCGACTGGTGGCGGCCGATCCCTGGCGCTATCTGCCCGTGACCACGGCAGGCATCTATCCCGCCTGGACCGAGGAGCCGGAGCGCTTCCTGGACGTGACCATGAAAAAGGCGGTGGAGGACGGCTATCCGCTGCTCGGGGAGTTCGAGTTCCGCCACTACCCCTCGCCCCGGGAGTACAAGCGCGGCGAGATGTTCCGCGACGTGAACATCCCCATTGACTCGCCCGCGGGCAAGACATTGTTCGCCTTTTCCGAGCGCACGGGGCTGTCGTTCCAGATCCACTACGAGATCGAGGACCAGCTCCTGCCGCCCCTGGAGAAGATGCTTTCCGCCTACCCGGGGGCCAAGGTCATCTGGTGCCATCTGGCCCAGATCCGCTTCTCGGACAGGGCGAGGGACTACGGTCCGCAGTTCGTGCGCAAGCTCATCGAGAACCACCCGAACATCTACTTCGACCTCGCCTTCGGCACGCCGGACGCCAAGTATCCCGTGAGCGGCGAGCACCAGGCCCACGTCTGGGACCGCGAGAACGGAGGGGTGAAGAAGGAATGGGTGGACCTCGTCTCGGCCTACCCCTGGCACTTCGTGGCCGCCTTCGACATCGGCGGCGACCGCATGGACGACCTGCCGGAGAAGGCCGCCAACGAGCGGCACTTCATGGCCGGCCTGCCGCCCGAAGTGCGCGAGATCGTGGCCTACAAGTCGGCCTGGAAGCTCTTCTTCGACGAGGACATCTGAGGCCTGCGGCCGGGGCCGGGGCCGAAGCCGGGGACGAAGCCGTGAACGACGTGCCTGCGGGCCCTACGCCCCCATGAACGCCCTGGCGTAGAAGGCCTTGAGCATGACCGCGGGAAGCCTGGTGGTCCAGTGCCCGGAGAGGGCCGCGACCACGCAGAATCCCACCAGCACCACGCACACGGCAGCCCCGGCCATGCGCCAGGGGATGGGCCTGCCCGCCGCGCGCAGGGCGATGGCGCCCTTTTCCGGGCATGCGCCCACGCACTGCGCGCAGCCGAAGCACTCCGGCCCCTTCATCTCCGCCTTCTCGCGGATGCGGATGGCGGAGGGGCAGGCGCGTTCGCAGCGGCCGCAGCGGGTGCAGGCGTCGTCCTCGCGGCGCACGCGCGTGGGGCCGAGAACGGCCGCGAGGCCGAGCAGCGCGCCGTAGGGGCAGAGCCAGCGGCACCAGGCGTTGCGCGCCACGAGCGAGACGGCGGCCAGGGCCGCCGCGACCGTGAGCACCGTGCCCGAGGGTGAGAGGAAGAAGAGCAGCAGGTGCGCGTCCGCCGTGATGTTGAAGGGGCTCATCATGAAGCCCTGCATGTTGCTCCCGCCCACGAGCAGGAAGAGGGACAGGCAGAGCGCGAGGAAGATGAACTTGAGGCCGCGCAGGGTCTTGTCCAGGCGGCGCGGCACGCGGCGTTCCAGCCCGAGCTTCCTGCCGAGCGCGGAACAGAGATCCGAGAGCAGCCCCAGCGGGCAGACGAAGGCGCAGAATCCCCGGCGCAGCAGGAAGGCCGTGAGCAGGGCCGCGATGAGGAAGGTGAGCCCGGCCGGATGCACCGGGTCGTACCGGCCGGTGAGCACGAGGCGCTTGAGGCCCAATAGCGCGCTGATGGGCAGGAAGGCCTCCTGGGCCGAGGGCCGCGCGGCCGGGGTGCCGAGCCCCACGGCCCAGAGGCAGAAACGGTAGAGCTCTACCCAGACGAGGACGCTGAGCCCGAGAAAGACGGTCTGGATGAGGCGACGCAGAAGCAGGGGAGTGGTTTCGATCTTCATGTGCTGCCGGACGGGCCCGAGGGGGAGGGAAGGGCCCTGGTGAATCGTTGCGAAACGGCGTGGTCAGGCGGGCGGCGGGCCGGACCGGACGCCTGTGCGAGGCGTCCGGCCCGTGCGCGCAAAATGGTCCGGGTGGCTACGCCACGTCCCAGGTCTGTCCCTGGGGCGTGTCCTTGACTTCGACGCCCATGGCGGCGAGCTCGTCGCGTACGCCGTCCGAGCGGGCGAAATCCTTGTTCGTGCGGGCAGCGGCGCGCTCGGCGAGCAGGGCGATCACCTTGTCGGGGTCGATGCCCTTGCGCGCGGCGCGGCTCGCGCGGAGCTCGGCGAGGAATTCGGCGGGCTCCCGGCCGAAGAGGCCGAGCACTTCGCCCCAGCCTTCCATCAGGCCGAGCGCCTTCTCGAAGAAGGCCTTGCCGCCCTCGAGCTTCCGCCAGCCCTTGTTCTCCAGCACGCGGCCCGCGAGGCGCACCAGGCCGAAGACGTGGCCGATGGCCGCGGCCGTGTTCAGGTCGTCCTCCATGGCCTCGGTCCACTTGGCGGCGACGGCGTCGAGCTCCTCGACGATCTCCTTGGGCAGCGGCCCCTTCTTCCACTCCACGGGCGCGGCCACGGCCGCCCGCACCTGCTCCAGTCCGGCGTAGATGCGGCGAAGCCCCTTTTCCGCCTCCTCCATGGCCTCGTCCGAGAAGTCCAGCGGGCTTCTGTAGTGCATGGTCAGGAGGAAGAAGCGCAGGACCTCGGGCAGGAACTTGGCCAGGATCTCGCGGATGGTGAAGAAGTTGCCGAGCGACTTGGACATCTTCTCGTGGTTGATCTGCACGAAGCCGTTGTGCACCCAGAAGCGGGAGAACGGCTTGCCGAGCGCGGCCTCGGTCTGGGCCACCTCGTTCTCGTGGTGCGGGAAGATGAGGTCCTGGCCGCCGCCGTGGATGTCGAGCGGCAGGTGCAGGTGCTTCTCGCTCATGGCCGAGCACTCGATGTGCCAGCCGGGCCGTCCCTTGCCCCAGGGGCTGTCCCAGGAGGGCTCGCCGGGCTTGGCGGCCTTCCACAGGGCGAAGTCCAGCGGGTCTTCCTTCTCCTCGCCCGGAGCGATGCGCGCCCCGGCCTCCAGCTCCTCGACGTCGCGGCCCGAGAGCTTGCCGTAGTCCTTGAAGGAACGCACGCGGAAGTACACGTCGCCCGAGGGGGTGGGGTAGGCGTGGCCCTTCTCGATGAGGCGCCCGGTGAGCGAGATCATCTCCGGCACGTGCTCCGTGCAGCGCGGCTCGATGTCCGCGCGCAGGATGTTCAGCCGGTCCATGTCCTCGTAGAAATAGCGGATGTTGCGCTCGGCCACTTCCTCGGAGGTGGAGCCCTCCTCGTTGGCGCGCTTGATGATCTTGTCGTCGATGTCCGTGAAGTTGCGCACGAAGGTCACGTCGAGCCCGGTGCGGCGCAGGTAGCGCACGAGCACGTCGAAGACCACGGACGAGCGGGCGTGGCCGATGTGGCAGAAGTCGTAGGCCGTGATGCCGCAGACGTACATGCCGACACGGCCGGGCTGCGCCGGGGTGAAGGCTTCCTTGCTGCGGGTGAGCGTATTGTAGAGCTGCATGGTGGCTCCGATGGGTCGCGATTGGTTCGATGCGCCGGAAGCGTCCGGCCCGGGGGCCCGGCAGCGCTGCGGCGCGTGAAACGGGAGCGCTCCTGTTACCGTGATGCGGCGCGGCGCGCAAGCCCGGCGGAGAGGGCGGCCGGGCGGCGGTTCAGGGCGCTGGGCTCAGCGGGCCGGAAGCAGGGCCGTGACCACGGCCACGCACTTGATGCCCTTCTTCTCGCCCGTGAAGCCGAGGCCTTCCTCGGTGGTCGCCTTGATGCCCACGCGTTCGGGCGGCAGCCCCAGCAGGCGGGCCACGGCCTCCTGGATGCGCTCGCGGTGCGGGCCGACCTTGGGAATCTGCGAGATCACGGTCAGGTCCGCGTGCACCAGCTCGTAGCCCTTGGAGCGCGCGAGCTCCAGCACCTCGTCGAGGAGCACGGCCGAGGAGGCGTTGTCGAAGGAGGCGTCGCTGTCCGGAAAGAGCTTGCCGATGTCGCCCTTGCCCATGCAGCCGAGGATGGCGTCCATGAGCGCGTGCAGCAGGACGTCGCCGTCCGAGTGGGCCACGATCTCCGGCGCGCCGGGAAAGGGCACGGTGCCGAGCACGAAGGGCCTGCCCGGGCCGAACTTGTGCACGTCGTAGCCGAAGCCGGTCACGGCCTGGCGCACGGGCATGCGCGCGCGGCCCTTGGCCTCGGCGGCCGCGCCGTCCGTCTCGGGAGTGGGGTGCTCCGTTGTCCGCATGCGCGGATCCTCCTGTGGGGCGAATTCGCCCGATTCCCCCGGGCGCGGGGCCAGCAGGAGCAGGTCCTCGGGGGTGGTGATCTTGACGTTGCCCGGCTCGCCCTCGATGACCAGGACCGGCTCGCCGAGCCGTTCCACGAGCATGGCGTCGTCGGTCACGTCCCAGCCCTCGGCCTCGGCCCGGGTGTGGGCCGAGCGCAGAAGCGCCAGGTCGAAGGCCTGCGGCGTCTGCACGGCGCGGAGAAAGGCGCGCTCGGGCGTGTCCGCCACCGTGCCGTCCGGGGTGACGATCTTGATGGTGTCCGTCACGGCGAGGCCGGGGATGGCGGCGCGCGCTCCGTCCGACAGGGCGTCGGCCAGGCGCGCGGCCAGGGCCACGCTCAGGAAGGGGCGGGCCGCGTCGTGCACGAGCACGGCGCGGGCGTCGCGCGGCAGCGCGGCCAGGCCCGCGGCCACGGAGTCCTGCCTCCTGGCCCCTCCGGCCACGGCGCGCAGCGGCACGTCCAGCGGCTCGCGGGAGGCCAGGTCGCGCAGCATGTCCTCGCTCTCGTCCAGCGCCTCGGCCGGAAAGACGAGCACGATGCCGGAAAGCTCGGGCAGGCGGGAGAGGGTGCGCGCCGAATGCCAGAAGAGCGGCGCCCCGCGGTAGTGCAGGAACTGCTTGCGCACGGAAAGACCGGCCGCGGCCAGCCGAGAGCCGCTGCCCGCCGCGAGGATGATGGACCACAGTGACATGCGCGCACCATGCGGCAAACCCCGGCCGGGGTCAAGCCGCGGGATGTCTCGCCTGCCGAGCCCTGCGCGCGGCAGGTGTTTTTCCGACGGAGAGAGGAGAAAAATGCGGCGCGGCGGACAGTGCCCGCCGCGCCGCGCGAAACCTGGAGCCGGACCGTAAGCCGGGTTCTGTTCTATGCCGCCATTCCTCTAGGGCGCGGATTGCTCCGCGCCTCGAGCAGCCTACCCGAGCGCTTCGGTCGGGCCGACCTCGAGCGCGCTCCTATTTGGCCTTTCTCCGGACGGGGCTTGCCTAGCCGGACGTGTCGCCACGCCCGCTGGTGGGCTCTTGCCCCACCTTTTCACCCTTACCCGGCGAACCGGGCGGTCTGTTTTCTGTGGCGCTTTCCGGGGATCGCTCCCCCTGGGAGTTGCCCAGCGTCCTGCCCTGCGGAGCCCGGACTTTCCTCCCCGAACTCGCGTTCGCGGCGGCGGCTCGTCCGACTCCAGATATCTGCACCCGCCCGGAGGCGGGAGGCTCTCTGATAAAGAGTAACGCCCGGCCGCGCGCCTGTCCATGCACCCCGCGATGCGGGCCGGACGGCGCGGCGGCGGGAGCGTGCCCGTGTCGCGTCCATGAAAAAGGTCGATACGCTACACAGTGGTCGTACACGACACATGAACCGGGCGAATGCACGGTTCCGCCGCCGACGGCGGCGTGAGTAAGCCGAAAACCACGTTTTCGGCGCAGCGATCTTCCGCAAAATACGGCTTTGCGTATTTTGCGGACATCACGCTAGTCGATCGTGACCTTGGACGGCGCGGCGATCGGGGTGTTGTCCGGCACGGGCACGTCGGCGGTCTTGGTGGCGCCGGGCAGCTTCTCCAGGGCCGACTTGGGCAGGTGATGCTCCCAGTAGATCAGACGCTGGCAGTTGGGGCAGCTGTGGATCTGCTTGCCGCGCTGCAGCTCGTTGTAGGTCTGGGGCGGGATGGAGATGTGGCAGCCGGAGCAGATGCCGTCCTGCACGGGCACGATGACCGGGGTGCGCAGGCGCGAGCGGATGAACTCGTAGCGGGCCAGGATCGGCGCGGGGATGATCTTGCCCGCCGCGGAGCGGTCCTTCTGGAACTTGGCCAGCTGGTCGTTGGCCTTGGAGAGGCGCTTGTCGAGGTTCTCGCGCTTGCCCGCCAGCTCCTCGGAGAGGCTTTCCGCGCCCTTGAGCAGGTCGGAGAGGGCCTCCTCCTGCCGGGACAGCTCCTCGGTCAGGGTCACGTGCTCTTCCTCGCGAAGCCTGTTCAGCTTCTCCATGTTGTCCATCTCGCGCATCATGGCGTGGTATTCGCGCGTGTTGGAGGCCATCATCAGCTTGTTCTTGCTCTTCTTGATCTTGAGGGAATCCTCTTCGATCTCGGAGCCGAGGCGCTTCTGCTGGGCCTTGAGGAATTCGATCTTCTCGCGGACCTGGTTCTGCTGGTCCAGTTCGGCCTGGTGGCGGCTCTCGAGCTCGGCGAGCTCCTGGGGCGCCAGCTCCAGCTCCTTTTCGAGGACCAGGATCTCCTGGTCGATGTGCTGGAGGATGACAAGCTGTTCGATCTGTTTCTGGTACATGCTCTCCCTCGTTCGCTTCCGTCCGGCGGGACTCGGGCCCGTGGACGCTTGGTAAACAACGTTCTGCGGGGCGTCAGTCCCCGTTTCGGACGCCGCGCGGGCCGCCCGAAAGCAGCCTGATCGGCTCGACGCCCGGGAAAAAGCGCACCTCGACGCCCAGGGCGCCGAGATCGTCGGCCATGGCGGCGCACAGGCGCCGCATCATTTCCTCCTCCAGGCAGAAATGCCCCACGTCCACGACGGGCAGGGGGGCTTCCTGGGCCTGGTGGTACTTGACGTCGCCGGTCACGAAGACGTCGGCGTGAACCGCCGCGGCGCGCTCCATGAGCGAGGCCCCGGAGCCCGGACAGCAGGCCACGCGGCGGATGCTTCCCCCGTCGCGTCCGGCCTCGGGGCCGCACAGCGTGGCGAAGCCGCGCCCCGTGAGCCCCTGCAGTCGGGCAAGGAAGCCTTTCGCGTCCTCGGGCTCGGGCAGGTCGCCCACGAAGCCCAGCCCCACGGCCGGATCGGCCGCAGAGGGCACGAGCGGCGCGAGGTTTCGCAGGGAAAGCTCGTCCGCCAGCCAGCTCACCGGTCCGCCGGTCATGCTGTCCAGGGAGGTGTGGGCGGCGTAGAGCCAGGCCCCGGAGCAGAGCACGAGGCGCAGCGTCTCGCGGTAGGAGTCGTGCGCCGCGGGCAGCCTCGGGGCGAGGGTCAGGGGGTGGTGGCTTAAGAGGAAGTCCGCGCCCCAGGCGAGGGCGGCGGTGACGAAGGCGGGGGTGGGGTCCAGGCTCAGGGCCAGACGATGCACGTCCTCCCTGTCTCCTGCGATCTGTACCCCGCTCTTGTCCCAGTCTTCCTGGAGATGGAGCGGAGCCGACCGTTCGATGCGGCGGATGATTTCCTGTGCCTTCATCATCCCTTCAAAATGCGAAGGTGCTTGCCGGGGCGATGGCCCTCGGGAAGCACCTTCGGTATTCTGACGGCCCTGTCGGCCCGGCTCTGAGTCTCAAACGACGCGGCGTTCAACACGTTCCCTTTCAAGTGGTGGGCCAACCAGGATTCGAACCTGGGACGAACCGGTTATGAGCCGGTGGCTCTGCCAACTGAGCTATTGGCCCATGACACCATCCGATGTCATGCGAAGTCGGCCTACTTATACCCGGAAGCGGCCCATGTCAAGAACCCTTGGCCGCGGCCCCGGCCGGGTCCTTGCGGCACTGCTTCTTGACGTAGGCGATGGCCGAGCGTGCGGCGACCGCCCCTTCGCCCACGGCCTTGCTGATCTGCAGGAAGCCGCCCGTGCAGTCGCCCGCGGCGAAGACGCCAGGCACGTTGGTCGTCTGCTCGCGGTCCACGGCGATGAAGTTGCCCTCGCGCACGAGGCCAAGGGTCTGGGCGAAGTCGCCGCTGCTGGCCTCGCCCATGGCCACGAAGAGGCCGAAGGCGGGCAGGGCGGTGCCGTCGCTCAGGACCACGCGCTCGAGCCCGGAGCCGCCCTCGAGCTTCGCCACGGCTTGGCCGACCACGGAAATCCCCTCGCGGGCCAGGCGTTCGGTGAATCCGGCGTCCATGCCCGAGGGCTTGCCGTGCAGGCAGAGGGTGACCTGGTGGGTGTAGGTCAGCAGGTCCAGGGCCTGGTTGGCCGCGAAATTGCCCTCGCCGACCACGACCACGGGCTTGCCGCGCACGAAATAGCCGTCGCAGCTCACGCAGTAGGACACGCCCTTGCCCTCGAAGTCCGCAAGTCCCGGGATGTTCGGATGGCCGCGGGTCACGCCCGTGGCCAGGATCAGGGCGCAGGCGTCGATGGCGCGGTCGGCCGTGCGGATCTCGAAGCGGCCGTTCTCCTGGGCGTGCACGTTCAGCACCTGCCGGCACTCGGCCGCAATGCCGAAGCGTGCGGCCTGGCGCAGCCCGCGTTCCTCGAGCTCGCGGCCGGTGATGGTCTCGGGGAAGCCGAAGTAGTTGTCGATCTCGTAGTCGCCCGCGAACTTGGGCGTGCAGCCGATGAGCGCGGCGGATATCCCGGCGCGGCCCGCGTAGATGGCCGCGGAGATTCCGGCCGGTCCGGCCCCGACGATGCACAGTTCGACGGACGTGGCGGTGTCGGTCATGGAGCGCCTCCCTTTGCGGTGTGGGTCGTGAGGATGGATGATAGCACGTCGCGGCGGCGAGCGCACGTCCCTTGACGATCCCGCAGGAGCCCGGCCGGGGAGGGCGGCGGGCTCAGTACTGGTCGGCCTTCGGGTGGGTGCGCACCCGCTCCGCGGCTGCGCGCAGCTGCTCGCGGATGTCGTCGTCGCTCACTTCCTCGCGGATGACGAAGGAGAAGCTCTGCGCGTAGCGCGGGGGCAGAAGGTTCAGGGCCAGGGCGTAGATGTCCTGGACCTCCAGGGGCGAGGGCTCGTAGCCGGGGAACTCGTCCAGCACGACGGGCAGCAGGGCCGCGACGCGGGGCTCGTTCCTGTTGCGGATGCCCTCGAGCAGGGCCCCGCGTACCCGGTCGGCTGTCGGCTCCTCGGGCGATTTCTCGGGTGCCTCGATCCGCGCTTCGGTTTGCGCGTTGGTTTGCGCTTCGGCCTGGGCTTCCATGTCTGCTCGTCCTTCCTTTGCCCGGTCCGGCGCCGGGCCGCTGCTTCCCCTCGGGCGTGCCGGAGGTGGCTCCCCCGGCCTGCCGGGACGCTTCGCCGCCTTTTGTGAGCGGCCTGCGATTCGTCCGTGAGGCGAGCCGGTTACGTTTTTTCTAGCCCATTTCCCGAAGGCCGACAATGCGCCCTGCGGGCCGAAAAAAAGCCCCGGACAGTGTCCGGGGCCTGGGGTGTCTCTTTCGCCGGGCCGCCGCCGCGGCGGCCGTCGGCGGGGTTGCCGGGCGGCTACTGGCGCACGTGGGTGCCGTCGCAATGCTCGGAGAGGCAGACCATGTTCCGGCCCGCGGACTTGGCCATGTACAGCGCCGTGTCCGCCTCCTGCACCAGGTCGCGGACCTTGGCCAGGGCGCCGGGCTTCATGGAGGCCACGCCGATGCTCGTGGTCACGCCGAAGGTCTTGCCCTGGAAGGTGAAGGACTGGCGCGCGATCTCGGCGCGCAGGCGGTCGGCCAGGAGCCAGGCCTCGTCCTCGTTGGTCTGGGGCAGGAGCACGACGAACTCCTCGCCTCCGTAGCGGGCGGAGAAGTCCGTGGCGCGCAGGTTCTGCGAGAGGATGCGGCCGATGGTGCGCAGCACCGCGTCGCCCGCCTTGTGGCCGTGGTCGTCGTTGATGGACTTGAAGTGGTCCAGGTCCAGCAGCAGGAGCGAGAGCGGGTGGCGGTAGCGCTGGTGGCGCTTCAGCTCCTCCAGGAGCCGCTCGTCGAAGCTCGAGCGGTTGTGGATGCGGGTCAGGCCGTCGTACTCGGCGCGCGTCTTGACCTGGGAGTAGATCATGGCGTTGCGCAGGGCCAGCGCCAAATGGTTGACCGCGGCGCGCACGGTCTGGATCTGGTCCTTGGCCAGGTTCGGCTTCTCGGCCGCGGTGAGGGCCAGGCAGCCGAAGTACTCGAAGCCCGAGCGCAACGGCAGGAGGATGGTCCGTCCGGCCTCGGGCGCGGAAAGCTCGCCGTCCTCGGGGTAGCCGGGCAAGAGCTCCACCTGGAAGTCCTTGACCGGGGTGGCCGCGAGCTTGGCGGCGTTCTCCAGGAAATATTCGACCCAGGCCTCGCGGTTCCCGCCCTTGGACAGGGGGCAGAGCAGCAGGTGCGCGCCCACGGCGTCGCCCTCGGTGGTGGTCCACAGGGCGGCCTGCACGGCGCTGACCGGGAAGAGGGTGTTCATGTCCTCGCGCGCATTGGCCAGGATGGTGCCCGCGTCGAGCGATTCAGTGGCCCGCGTCAAGATCTGGTTGAGGAACAGGAGCTGGTCGGTCTTGCGGGCCAGGAGTTCCCGCTCGAGGAAGATCTCGCGGGTCATGCGGAAGATGTCCGCGTACAGGCTCCTGATCTCGTTGGCGCGGTGCAGCACCTCCTGCACGCCCGTCTTGCTCAGGGGAGCGCGCACGGCGGTGAGGAAGCCGCGCTTCACGAGATGCTCGAACTCCATCTCGTCCGCGTCCTCCTCGAGGATGAGCACGCGCTGCGGCTCTTCCCATCCCTCGTAGAACTCGCGCGTCTCGGGCCGCATGGCCTGCCACACGCGCTGCGGTATCCAGATCAGGAAAGGCTCCTGACGCTCGCCGGGGTTTCCGCCCGGAATCTCCGTCTCGTTCCACACGCGCAGGGGGAAGCCCTTTCCGGCCGCGGCACGGATGATCTTCTCCTCTTGGCCGGTCAGGCCGAGTCCCCACATCAGCTCAGGCTGTTCGCCACGTTGCATTTCCCGTCTCCTGTCGTCTCTTGGGGGATTCCCGCTGGGGGCAATGCAAGAGGCGGGCCACTTGGTGGAAGTCTTTTCTATCCGAAAAAACAGGATTTATTGCTGCCGTCTCCTGCCAATCTTCTGGCTGCCGGTAGGAAAAGCTTGCCCAGTTCCGCGACCGGCCGCCGTGACCCGAAACGCCGAATTGACAGGGAGGGCCGCTTCGTGTCCTATCCCGTCCATGCGCGAAACCGGGATATTCGGAACACTCGATCCGTTCTACGAGGGCGGCGACGTCATGGGCCGCAAGGTGGCCAACGCCGCCTTCCTGAAGGCCCTGCTCGCGGCCGATCCCTTTGCCGCCTACCATTTCTTTCCCCCGAGCGAGACCGTGGCCGGGGTGCTGCGCCGCGACCTCTCGCGCGACTTCCCGGACCTCGTGGCCTCGGGCCGCGTGGCCGTGCTGCACCGCCTGGAGCTCCCGCAAATGCTCCAGACGACGCGCTACCACTGCTTCCACCTCTCGGACTGCCTGCTCTCCCAGCCGCACCTTGCGCGGCTGCGCAGCCTGCACGCGCCCGAGCGCTTCCCCGTGACCGGGGGCATCCATTCGCTGTCGCGTTCGGACACCCCGCTCGCCTTCGCGCAGCACTTCTGGCCGGGCGTCTGCCCGCGCGACGCCGTCGTCTGCACCTCCACGGCCGGGCGGGCCACGGTGCGGGCCATGCTGGACGACCTGCGCCGGGGGCTCGGGCTCGACCCCGCGCGGCTGCCGGACCCGCGCCTGGAGCTCATCCCCCTCGGCGTGGACGCCTCCGCGCTGCGCCCTGCCACGCCCGAGGCGCGCGCCGCGGCCCGCGCCGAGATCGGCGCAGGGGAGGGCGAGACGGTCTTCCTGGCCCTCGGGCGGCTCGAACATCATTCCAAGATGGACCTCCTGCCGCTCCTGCGCGCCTTCCAGCGGGCCTTCGCGAGCGGCCTCGCGCAGGCCGCCGCGCATCTGGTCCTGGCGGGGTGGGCGGAGGAGGACGACGAGATCGTGCGCATCGTGCGCGCCCTGGCCGCGAACCTGGGGCTTCGCCTCTCCGTGGTGCTGAAGCCCGCACAGGACCGCAAGCTGCGGCTCCTGGCCGCGGCCGACGTGCTCGTAAGCCCCTCGGACAACTGCCAGGAGACCTTCGGCCTGACCCTGCTCGAGGCCGGGGCCAGCGGCCTGCCGGTGCTGGCCTCGGACTGGGACGGCTACCGGGACATCGTGGTCCACGGCGAGACCGGGCTGCTCGCGCCCACGGTGGGCCCCTCGGACACCGCCGGGGTGGACGCCCTCTCCCGCCTGGTGGCGGACAACCAGTACCATCTGCTCCTGGCCCAGCGTACGGCCGTGGACGTTGCCGCCCTGGCCGACGGGCTCGTGCGGCTCGCGTGCGACGCGGATCTCAGGGCGCGCATGGGCGCCGCTGCCCGCGCCCGGATCGAGGAACGCTTTACCTGGGACGGCGTGGTCCGCGGGCACCTCTCGCTCTGGGAGCGGCTGTGGGAAGAGCCCGCTGGAAATCCCGCGGGCGAACACCCCCTGCAGCCGCACTTCGCCCGCGCCTTTGCCGGGCATCCCACGCGCTCCGGGCTCTCGGGCCTGACGATCCGCCGCAGCCGCTCGGGCGAGGCCGCCTGGCGCGGCCAGGAGCATCCGCTCATCTACGCGGGCGTGAGCCACGTCGTGACGCCGGAGCGGCTGCACGGACTGCTGGTCCTGGCCCGCGCGCCCCTGGAGGGGGCGGAGCTTTCGCTGCGCGCGGCAAAGCGGCTTTCGCTCCCGGCCGAGGAGGCCGAGGCCCTGGTGCTCTGGGCGCTGAAGCAGGGTTTCCTGGAGTTCTCGTGAGCGCCTCCCTGCCCGCCGGGGTTTGCATCGTCCAGCACAGCCTCCTGGAATCCAGGGGCGGCGCGGCGCGCGTGGCAGACCTCCTCTGCGGGGGAATCGCCGCGCAGGGCGCCAGGTGCCGCCGCACCTTCGAGCTGGCCGAGAGCGAGGCGGGCGCGGCCCGCCTGGCCGAGCGTCCGGGGGCGCAGGAGGCCGCGGAGGCGGCCGCCGCCGGATCCCTCGTCCACCTGCACGCGAGCCTCGACTGGGCGGGGCTGCTCGCGGCCCTCGGCCGCGCCGGGGCGGGAGGGCGCGCCGTCCTCACGCTGCACGACTGCCGCCTGTTCACGGGCGGCTGCCCCTATCCCCTGGGCTGCGCCGGGCTCGACTCGGGCTGCCCCGATCCCTGCCCGCGCGGTTTCCCGGACAGCACGGCGCGTCGGGCCGCGCAGCTTTCCGCCCTGGCCGGGCTCTCGCCCCTCCTGCTCGCGCCCTCGCGCTGGATGCGCGACCTTGCCGCGCCGTTCCTCGAATCCCTGGGGGACGGGCTCGCCATCCGGGTGCTGCCGAACGGCGTCCCCTTTCCCGCGAGCCCGCCCGGCCCGGCCGAGCGGGCCGAGGCCCGCCGCGCCTTCGGCATCGAGCACGACGCGCGCGTGGTCCTGTTCGCGGCGCACGGCGCCGAGGCGGCGCAGTACAAGGGCGGCCACCGCTGGGCCGAGCTTCGCGCCGCCGTGGCGCAGAGGCTGCCGGGCACGCTTTTCGTGCAGGCCGGGGGCGAGGAGGTGGCCCGCGAGGACGGCCTGCTGCGCCTGCCCTACCTGCCGCCCGAGCGGCTCTCCCGGCTCATGCGCGCGGCCGACCTCATGCTCTATCCCACCTTGGCGGACAACCATCCGCTCATCGTGCTCGAGGCCATGGCGGAGGGACTGCCCACGCTCTCCTTCGCCGTGGGCGGCATCGTGGAGCAGATAGTGGACGGCAAAAGCGGCTTTCTCGTGCGGCCGGGCGACTGGCGGGGCATGGCCGAGCGGGCCTCACGGATCCTGGCGGCGCCGTCGGACCTTCGCCGCGCGCGCGTCGGCGTCTTCGCCCACGGCCGGGCCCGCTTCTCCCTGCCGCGCATGGTCGCGGACCACGCCGCGCTCTACGCCGGGCTTCTCGCCGTGTAGAGGCCTCTGCTGGGGCAGCCGCCCGGGTGCCCCGCCCCCGCTTCCTCATGACAAACTATAATTGTCCGGCTCTGCTTCCTGCGTAGAAATATCCGCGGGGGGATGGGGATTATCCCCGGCGCCGCATCTTGCCGGGGGTCCCCTTATCCCGCGGCCGGAGGATCGTCCCCGGCCGTGACGCAGATGGCGCTCGCCGGGTCGCACGGCCGGGGCGTGTGACCGGGGGCAGAGCATGTTCAAGAAGCTGAGCCTCAAGTGGAAGATCCTGCTCATCGCAGCGCTCGGGCCGTTCCTGGTGGCCGTGGCCGCCGGGGTCTTCGAGAACCGGACCATCAAGCGGCAGAGCATCGAGGCCATTACCCAGAAGAGCAAGGCCATCGTGCTCATGGCCGAGGCCGCGCGCGAGAAGATGGCCCAGAAGCTCGAGCTCGGCGTCATCAAGCCCTTCGACCAGATTCCCCCCGACCAGATCATCGAGGCCATTCCGGTTATCACGGCCATCCAGATGGCCGAGATGCAGGCCGAGAAGGCCGGCTACACCTTCCGGGTGCCCAAGATCAGCCCGCGCAATCCTCGCGACGAGCCCACGCCCGCGGAGAGGGCCGTGCTCGAGGAGTTCCGGGATAAGGACATCGGCGAGAAGCTGATCGTGAGCGACGACGCGGTGACCTACTACCGCTCCATCAAGCTGACCAAGGAATGCCTGACCTGCCACGGCGACCCCAGGGGCGCGCGCGACATTACGGGCGGGATCAAGGAGGGCTGGAAGGTGGGCGAGCGCCACGGCGCGTTCAAGATCACCTACAGCCTGGCCGGGGCCAAGCAGGATATCGCCGCCGCCGAGCTCAGGGCGGGCGGGGTGAGCGCCGCTATCCTCGCGCTGTGCATCGTCGTGGGCTGGCTCATCGCGAACAGGGCCGTGATCGGCCCGCTGCTCAGGGTCAAGAGCTACGCCGAGAAGGTGGCCGAGGGCGACCTGGACGCGGTCTGCGCCTGCGATTCCGTGGCCGAGGTCGGCGAGATGAAGGACGCCATCGAGTCCATGGTCGGCAACCTGCGCGGCAAGATGCTCGAGACCAAGGGCAAGGGCGAGGAGGCCGCGCGCGCCAAGGAGCAGGCCGAGGACGCCCTGGCCGCGGCCAGGGAGCAGGAAGGGAAGGTCAAGGAGCTTCTGGCGCGGCTGACCCACGTGGCGGCGGATGCCCGGGGCGTGGCCGAGACCGTGGCCGATGCGGCCACCGCCCTGGCCGGGCAGGTGGACAGCGTGAGCCGGGGCGCGGAGGTGCAGAGCCGCCGCACCGCGGAGACGGCCACGGCCATGGAGGAGATGAACGCCACGGTGCTCGAGGTGGCGCAGAATTCCGGCAAGGCCGCGGAGACCGCCGACCAGGCCAGTGCCAAGGCGAACGAAGGGGCCAGTGTCGTGGCCCGGGCCGTGGAGGCCATCCAGCGCGTCTACGAGCAGGCCCAGTCGCTCAAGGGCGAGATGCAGGGCCTGGGCAAGCAGGCCGAGGACATCAGCCGCATCCTCGACGTCATTTCGGACATCGCGGACCAGACCAACCTCCTGGCGCTGAACGCGGCGATCGAGGCGGCGCGGGCGGGAGACGCCGGGCGCGGCTTCGCCGTGGTGGCCGACGAGGTGCGCAAGCTGGCCGAGAAGACCATGGCCGCGACCAAGGAGGTGGGCCAGTCCATCGACGCCATCCAGGGCGGGGCGCGGCGCAGCATCCAGAGCGTGGAGGAGGCGGGCAAGACCATCGAGGACGCCACCGGCCTCGCCAACGCCTCGGGCCAGGCGCTGAAGGAGATCGTCAGCTTCGTGGGCGGGACCACGGACGGCGTGCGCTCCATCGCCACGGCGGCGGAGCAGCAGTCCGCGGCCAGCGAGGAGATCAGCCGGGCCATCGAGGACATCAGCCAGATCACGGCCGAGACCAGCCAGGGCATGATCCAGGCCTCCGAGGCCATCCAGAACCTGGCCGAGCAGGCCGGGAAGCTCAAGGAACTCATCGAGGAAATGCAGTCCTAGCGGGCGGTGGATACCGAGGAAAGCGGCAAGGCCGCGCGGAACGCCGCGCGGCCTTGTTTCGTCTTCAGTCCCGAGCGAGATCGAAACGCTGCTCGATGAGGGACGGCCCCCATCGCGTGGAGGGCTCCTCTCGGGGCCGACCGGCGCCGGTTCGCGCGAGGAGCGGGCTATCCGGCTGTCCGCGTGGGGTCAGGGCCGAGGACGGCGCGGCCGAGCCGCTCAGCAGGTGAGGTGGAAGGCCCCGGCCACGGAGCGTCCGGCCCGGAGCAGGGAATCGTAGGTCTTCCACGCCTGGCCCGTGGGCTCGGCCACGAGTTCCATGCCGCGCGCCCCAAGCTCCTCGGCCAGCCCCTTTGCCAGCCGCATGACGCCCTGGGCGCCGGTGCCGACGACCAGCACCTCGGGCAAGGGGCCCGGCGCATCGAGGATCGCGCCGAGGTCGCCGATGGTCAGCAGATGCCCCTCGCCGCGCCACCAGTTCTCGACAACCCGTCCGCCCACGAGCAGCAGGTCGCGCCGCAGGACGCGGCCGTCCACGGTCATGGAGCCGAAGGAATAGGCCTCGATCATCGTTCGTCTTTCCTTGGGGGGCCTTGCGGACCCCGTGGTCCTCGTGGTTCGGAGGGCGCCGTCTCCGTTCAGGCCGGTGCGCTTTCCGCCTCCTGCTCCTCGGTCTCGAAGCGTTTCAGGTCCTCGAAGGCGGTCATGGCCGCCGTGGCGCCCGCGCCCACGGCCGTGACGATCTGGCGGAGGCCGCCGGTCACGTCGCCCGCCGCGTAGACGCGCGGGATGCTCGTGCGCATGGCGCGGTCCACGTCGATGTTGCCGTCCTCGTCGATCCTGAGGCCGACCTGGCGCGCCAGCACCGTGTTGGAGCGCTCGCCGATGGCCAGGAAGACCCCGTCGCACGAAAATTCGCTCGTCTCGCCGCTCAGGGTGTTCTCCAGGCGCAGGCCCTCGAACTTCTCCTTGCCCATCATGGACGTGACCCGGGTGTTCCAGAGCACGGGGACGGACTCGCGCTGCACGGACTTCTGCAGGTACTCCTGGGCCCGGAAGGCCGCGCGGCGGTGCACGATGGTCACGTCCACGCCGAGGTTCCTGAGATACAGCGCGTCGGTCAGGGCGGTGTTGCCGCCGCCCACCACGGCCACCTTGCCGCCCTTGTAGAGCGCGGCGTCGCAGGTGGCGCAGTGCGACACGCCGTTGCCGTAGAATTCCTTCTCGCCGGGCACGCCGAGCATCTTCCACTGCGCGCCCGTGGCCAGGATCAGCGCCCGGCAGCGGTACAGGGCGCGCGGCGTGACCACTTCCACGCTGCGGCCGACCTTGATCTCCGTGACCTCCTCGAACTCGTGGATGTCCACGTACTCCCGCGCGTGCTGGGAGAGGAGCTCCACGAGCTTGCCGCCCGCCGTGGCGATGATCCCGGGATAGTTCTCCACAATGGGCGTGACCGCGATCTGGCCGCCCACGGTCTTCTTCTCGAGCACCACGGAGCGCAGCCCGGCGCGTTCGGCGTAGATGGCCGCGGTGAGCCCGGCCGGGCCGCCGCCCACGATGACCACGTCGCGCTCCACGGCCTCCTGGCCTCCGGGCGCCCCTGTGCCCTTGCGGCCGATCGAGAGCAGCAGCTCCTCGGCCGGGGTGAGCGAGGTCAGCTCGACCACGAAGCGCTCCTCGGGCTCGAGGCCCAGCACGGGCAGGGTGTCGTTGATCACGGTATGCGGCACGCTGCCCACGTTGAAGCGCCGGGCGAGCCCCTGGTTCTCGGTGATCTCCACCACCTGCACGCTTATGAGCTCCGGCCGCTCCACGGCCGTGCGCACGGCCGTGCCCACCTGGCCCGGGCAGTAGGGGCAGGTGGGGCTGACGAAGACGCGCACTTGGCGCTTCTCGTCCAGCTCGGCGAGCAGGTCGCGCGAGGTCTTGCGCAGGCCGCTCTCGCCGAGCGAGCAGAGGACGACGGCCTCGATGAGGGAGCGGCCTTCCTCGCCCGCGGGCGCGCCGGTGAAACGGATGTCGTAGCGGTCCGGGGCCACGAGCAGGGTGGGCGATTCCTCGATGCCCCGCTCCTTCGCCTCCGTGTCGCCGAGGTCGAACTCGGTGATCTCGATCTTGTCCGTGAGACGGGCGAGGTCGCGGGTGAACTTGTGCGTGAACTCGTTGTACTCGTCGTTCAGTCCCTTCTTGGTGAAGAGCCAAAGCGCCACGGGCGAGCGCAGCCCGGCGAAGAGCTTCTCCAGGTAGGTGCGGCTCTCCTCGGGGATGAACCACTCGTCGTCCCCGCCTGCCGCCTCGGCCGCGCCCTTGCCCGCTCCTTTGCCCGCGTGCGCCTGGTGCTTCTTCCCGCTCTTGGGCCCGCTTTTGGGTTCGCCCTTGGGGTTGTCTTTGGGGTCGTTCTTCGGATCGTCCTTGGAAAAGATTCCCATGCGGCTCCTCGCTTCGCTTCGCGCCGTGTGGTGCGCCGTGTGGTGCTTCGTGTGGTGCGCGGTCCGAGCTAGCGCGTCTCGGGCAGCCAGAGCCAGTAGAAGCCCGGCCGCATGGACAGGGCGGCCTGCGCCGCGCCGAGGTCCACGAGCTTCATGTTTCCGGTCGGAACCGAGGAGGTGGCCGGGTTGTAGATGCTGTCGTCGGCGTAGGCGGTGCGGCGGTAGGCCACGACCCTGGCGTCCTCGGGCAGCCCGGCGAGCGACTTGGCCTGGGCGATGGCGTCCTGCATGAAGCCGATGGAGTCCACGAGCCCGGCGGCCTTGGCCTGCGAGGCGGTCATGACGTGCGCGTCGGCGACGAAGGCCAGCTGTTCGTCCGTCAGATGGCGGCGGTCCTTGACCAGGGCCAGGAAGCGCGAGTTCATGTCGTCGATGAGCTCCTGGAAGAGCTTCTTCTCCTCGGCCGTGGCGGGGCGGAAGGGCGAGCCCATGTCCTTCTCCTTGCCGGACTTGTAGGCCTCGACCTCCACGCCGATCTTGTCCATGAGCCCGGAGATGCGCGGCTGCAGGAAGATGGTCCCCACGGAACCCGTGATCGTGGTCGGATGGGCCACGATGCGGTCGGCCGCGAGCGAGACGTAATAGCCGCCCGAGGCCGCGAGCCCCATCATGCAGGAGACGACCTTGTCGCCGGTCTTCGCCTTGAACTGCGCGAGCTCGTGGTAGACGATGTCCGAGGCCGTGGTCGATCCGCCCGGCGAGTCGACCACCAGGATCACGGCCTTCACGTCCTTGTCCTTTTCCGCCTTCTGAAGCTGCGAGGCGACCTCCTGCACCGTGGAGGGCCGGGTGACGAAGACCCCCTTGTCCGGCTCCTCGCCGATGAAGCCGCGCACGGGAACGAGCAGCACCTTGTCCTGTCCCTCGCCCTGCAGGGTGAATTCCTGCAGCGGCTCGGTGTAGTCCGGGAAGAGGGTGAGCTTCTGGGCGCAGGAGACGCAGGCGAGCGCCAGCATGGCGACGGCGAGGAAGCGCGCCCAGGCGGGAACGCGCGCGGAAACGGTGGCAGTGAAGGACCGCATGGAAACCTCCGGCGGGTGGTTCGTTTTTTCCGCAAGTCGCCGCGGCACAGGCCACGGCTGTCCGGAGCATATCACATCGACCCCGCTTGGCAAGGCACGGCGCGGCGCGTAAGGAGAGGGCATGGACCAGAAGGACCTCACCCCGCGCGCGCTCGCGGCCCGTATCGACCACACCCTGCTCGACCTCTCGGCCTCGCCCGCGGCCATCGAGAAGCTCTGCCGCGAGGCGCTCGAACACGGCTTCAAGGCGGTCTGCGTCTATCCCGTGCACGTGGCCCGGGCCGCGAAGCTCCTTGCGGGCAGCCCGGTGCTGGTCGCGGCCGTGGTGGGCTTTCCCACCGGGCTCGAGCCCACGTCCGAGAAGGTGTCCCAGGCCCTGGCGGCCGTGGGCGCCGGGGCGCGCGAGCTGGACATGGTCGTGAACCTCGCCGCGCTTCGCGGCCGCGATCACGCGGCCGTGGCCCGGGACATCGGGGCCGTGGTCGCGGCGGCCGCTCCCTTCGCGGTCAAGGTCATCCTCGAGACCGCCGCGCTCTCGCGCGACGAGAAGATCATCGGGGCCGCCCTGGCCAAGGCGGCTGGCGCGGCCTTCGTCAAGACCTCCACGGGCTTCGGCCCTGGCGGCGCCACGGTCGGGGACGTCGAACTCCTGCGCGCCGTGGTCGGGCCGGACGTGTCGGTCAAGGCCTCGGGCGGCATCCGCACCTTCGAGGACGCCAGGGCCATGCTCGAGGCCGGGGCCGACCGCCTGGGCTGCTCGTCGTCCCTCGCCATCCTCTCCGGAGCCGCCTCCTGACCGCTGTCCGGTCAGCATCCGCTCGCCACCCCCGCCTTGCCATCGCCGCTGTTTCGCGGCACATACTGAAGGCATGTCCACCGACACGCCTTGTCCTTCCTGCCGGACGGGAACCTCCGGTCCGTGCAGAACATCCGCCATGAAGCGCCTGCTCATGCAACGCCCGTCCATCCGGACGCGGCCCCAAGGAGAACAGCCATGCCGCGCCGTCCGGACGCGCCCTTCGCCCTGCCCGTCGTGGTCCTGCTCGTCGCCTTCCTCATCGCCCTGTGCCTCTTCGCCGCTCCTGTCGAGGGTTCGGCCGCCGAGGCCGCTCCGGGCGGCCACGCCGACAAGGCGGAGCAGGGCGGTTCCGCCAAGGGCGAGGCCCAGTCCGCCCTGCCCGAGGAGACGCGCTCCGTCACCCACCACGTGGTGGACACGCCCGCGGGCAAGCTGCGCTATACGGCCACGGCGTGCTTCCTGAACGTGGATCTGCCCGGGCAGAAGGCCAAGGCGCGCATCTTTTCCGTCTCCTACGTCCTCGACGGCGCGCGCCCGGCCGACCGTCCCGTGACCTTCGCCTTCAACGGCGGCCCGGGTTCCTCCTCGGTCTGGCTGCACCTCGGCGTGCTCGGCCCGCGCCGCGTGGTCCTGCCGGGCGACGGCTCGGCCCCCCCGCCCCCGGCCCGCCTCGCGGACAACCCCGAGACGTGGCTCGCCTTCACCGACCTCGTCTTCGTGGACCCCGTGGGCACGGGCTTCTCGCGCGGCATTCCGGACGATGCCGCGGCCGAGCGCAAGTTCTGGGGCGTGAAGCAGGACCTCTCCTCCATGGGCGAGTTCGTCCGCCTGTGGCTGTCGCGCAACAACCGCTGGCTCTCGCCCAAGTTCCTGGCAGGCGAGAGCTACGGCACGCTGCGCGCCGCGGCCCTCTCGGCCCATCTCTACGAGGCGTACGGCGCGGAGCTCTCGGGCCTCGTGCTGCTCTCACCCATCCTCGACTACGCCACGGTCCTGCGGACGGAAGGAAACGACCTGCCCTACGTGGTGGCCCTGCCGACCTATGCGGCCACGGCCTGGAAGCACGGGCGGCTCTCCGCGCGGCTACAGGCCCTGCCGCTTCCGCAGCTGCTGGCCGAGGTCGAATCCTTCTGCACGCACGATTTCCTGCGCGTGCTCTACGAGGGGGAGGAGGCGCCCGCGGCCGAGCGCGACGCGGTCTTCAAGCGGGAGGCGGAGTACACCGGGCTGCCCGAGGAGCTGGTGTCCCGACTGCACGGTCGCGTGGGGCCGGGGCGGTTCTGCAAGGAGCTTCTGCGCGACAAGGGACTCGTGCTCGGACGCATGGACACCACGGTGACCGGACCGGACCCTGACCCCGCCTCGCCCTGGCCGACCTACGACCCCTCGCTCGACTCCCTCTCCGGTCCGTTCGCCGGGGCCGTCAACGCCTATCTGCGCGAGGAGCTGAAGTTCTCCTCGGACATGATCTACGAGCCGCTGTCCGGCAAGGTGAACAGCGCCTGGGACTTCCAGAGCGGGCTGGACGACGGACAGGGCTTCGTGGACGTCTCGCGGGCGCTGCGCCGCGCCCTGGTGCTGAACCCGCACCTGAAGGTCTTCTGGGCCATGGGCCGCTACGACCTGGCCACGCCCTATTTCGCGGCGCGCCATACCATCGGCCACCTCTTCCTTCCGGGCGGGCTCGGCAGGAACCTGACCACGGACTACTACGACGGCGGGCACATGATGTACACGCACGCCGCGGCCCGCGCCGCGCTGCTCTCGGATGCGCGCGGCTTCTACCGCCAGGCGGCCGGGCAGGCGGCCGGGGGCGCCAAGTGATGTTGCGGGGAGGGAAGAAAGAAGGCCCCGTGAACCGGGGCCTCGGATTGCTTGCGGATTTCGCTGGCCAAGCCGGGGGGACGGCCTGGAGGACTAGAGGCTGATGACGCCGGGAATGGTCGCGGCCTGACGGTAGACCGCCACCACCGCGGTGGCTTCCTCCATGCTGGCGTTGGCCGTGATGCTCGTGTAGCGGCCGTTTGCGCTTTCGCGCGTGCTGACCTCGAAGCCTTGGAAAAGCTCAAGAAGCACGGGAAGATGCGGCGTCGGCACGATGAACTTGAAGCAGTAGTCGCACGGCCAGGACTCGCACTGTTCCAGCGTCTGCTGCAATTTTTCGTAGCAATCGTTCATTTTTCCCGCCTTTTTGCGCGCGGGGCGTGGAAAAACCCTGCGGGCTGTGTTATTGAAGGCAATAGGTAACTCCTTTTTACCGAACGTCAAGCCGGGAGGCTCCCATGGCGAAAGACTATCTTACCGCATACATGAAGACGCGCGCCGGGCTCGAAACCAACCGTCAGGCAGAGCAGTGCTACGAGGCGATCCTCGAGGAGATCGGCATCGCTCTGGCGAGCGGCGAAAAGGTCGTTCTGCGCCCCTTCGGCACCTTCGCGGTGCGCAATCGCGCCGCGCGCACCGGCCGCAACCCCTCCACCGGCGAGGCGGTGCCCATTCCCCCGCGCACCGTGCCCGTCTTCCTGCCCGGCGAGGAGCTGCGCAGGACCACCGAGGCCCTGGACAAGGGCAAGGGCAAGGCCTGGCTCGAGCGCCGCGACGCGGTGCGCAAGGCCACGGAGCAGTTCGACGAGCTGCGCGGCCGCATGGGCGCCTACCTGAAGCAGGCGGGCTCGCTGCCGCAGGATGCCAGGTCTGCCTACGAGCGCAACCTGGGACAGGCCAGGGAGCTTCTGGAGAACGCGCGCTACAGGCTCGACCTGCTGCGCCGCGGCGGAGCGGATGCCCTGGGCGAGCTGAGGAAGGGGGTGGACTCGGCCCTGGGCGAGCTCAAGAAGTCCCTGAACAGCGCCGGGAAGAAGTTCTAGCGGATCGAGGGGGGCCCCGTCGTTTTGCGCGGCCGTCCGGGCGATCACGACTCGTTCGTGGTCCCCGGGCGGCCGGACGACTTTCGGCCGCGCGCAGCGGCCGCCGGGCCTAGCGCAGCAGCCAGAGCCCCAGGGACTGGACCGCGCCGATGAGGAAGCCGAGCACGCCGCCGGTGAGTTCGATGAAACGGAACTCGCTGCGCATGATGGCGAAGAGGATCTCCTCCAGCTTCTCCACCGGGAAGGCCGCCACCTTCTCCCGGACCACGCACTCCACGTCGTAGCAGGCCGTCAGTTCGGCCGCCGCCTTGTCCACGAAGAGCGGGATCAGCTTCTCGATCTCCGGGACGATGATGTTCTTGACCTTGTCGAGCACCGCTCCGGTCAGGAACATGCCCGCCATGGGCACGGCCTGCACCAGACGCTCCGTGAGGATGCGCTCGACCTCCTGCTCGATCGTGCCGCGGAAGCGCGCGGCCAGATCCTGCTGGCGCAGCGCGTCCGCTATCTCCTCCATGTTCACCAGCTCGCGCTCGATGAGCGCGCCGAGCCGCGCGGCCAGGGCCTCCTGCCGCTTGGGGAAGACGCCCTGGATGGTCAGGGGGCCGATGCGCAGGGGCAGGCGGGGGTGGAAGAGCATCTTCACGGCCAGCCAGTTGGTCACCCAGCCGATGAGGCCGCAGATGACGGGGCCGACGAGATAGGGAATGAGTTCGCGGGCGGTCATGTCGCATTCGCTCCGGTTCGGCGCTAGTCCGGTTCCATGTGTGAGGGAGCGCGAATAGCAGAGAGAAGGGCGGACTGTAAAGTTACCAGCGATGCGCGAGTCGGGGCAGCCAGTCCGGATGGATCAGGGAGGCGAAGGGCTCGCCGATGCGGTCGAGCGGCACGGGCGCGCCGCCCATCTCTATGGCCGCGGCGCGCAGGAGGGTAAGGGGCACCGAGGCCTCCGGATTGAAGCCGTTGTCCGGCGCGAGGCGCACGGCAAAGCCCCGGCCGTCGTGCGCCCAGAGCGCGGCAGGGAAGTGGCGCGTCCCGTCCAGCCGCTCGCCCAGGGCTTTGAGCATGGCCTGGCCGATGGGCACGAAATCCTCTTTCCACAGGCGGCGGCCCAGGCTCGGCAGGGTCTCGTTGCAGACGAAGGAGAGCTTTCCCTCGGGCAGGGCCGCGTACGTCTCGGGCGCCTTGGCGTCGCCGAGCAGGGCGAGCCCGATGCCGAGGCCCCTGCAGAAGGCGGCGGTGCGCTCCCAGGTCGGCCGGTCGCGCTCCACGCCCACCAGGCGGATGTTCGCGTAGCCTGCGCGCCGGGCGGCCAGGTACATGGCCAGCATGAGCACGCCCGTGCCCGTGCCGATGTCCAGGCCCAGGAACGGGGTGCCTTTCTCCCGCGGCGCAGGCAGGGGAACGCGCAGTATTTCGCGCAGGATGTGGGCGCTCTTGGGCAGGTCCGCCACCATGCACAGGGCGAAGCCGCGGCACAGCAGGCGGGCGCGCAGTTCGTCCCGCCCGTCCAGGCTTTCCGCGCCCCGGCGGCGGTTGTGGAACTGGTCGAAGAGCAGGCCGAGCGCGGGAAGCGGGACGCTCTGCGCGGCCGAGTCGTGCACGTAGGCGTGGAAGAATTTCGCCAGCAGCCGCAGGAGGTCGCTGTCCGCGATCTCGGTTCCCGGAGCGGCCAGGCGTTCCATCTCGGCCAGGAGGGGGCGGTCGGAATAGTCCTCGTCCGCGAGCAGCGGCGCGCCGAGCGCCGGACGGTGCAGGAGGCGCGCGCAGAGCTCGGAGAGCGGCGGGGCGGGCGGCAGATTCTGGATCGTCTCGCGCATGGGGGCTGCCGAAGCACGAAGCGTGCCAGGGCACGGCAGGCAGGCCCCGGCGAGGGGGGGCGGTCGCCAGGTCCGTCCGGCAGGGCCGCCCGGCGTCGGCAATCGGACGCCGAGCCGGACGGCCCCTCGGGAGCGGGGGAGCCTGCCCTGCTAGGGCTTGGGCTGCGACGCGAAGTAGCTGGCCACGTCGTTGATCTGCTGGTCGGTGAGGTTCTTGGACATCACCACCATGGAGTAGGGCGTGCCCTGGCCGTTCCTGTAGTCGCGCATCTTCTGCGCGATCCAGTCGGCGCTCTTTCCGTCGAGGTCGTGCTTGGCCGTGTGGCAGGTGCAGCGCTTGGCCACGGCCTCGCCCGCGGCGGGGTCGCCTATCTGGGCCAGGGCCACGGCGGTGAGGCCGAACAGGGCCAGGACGAGGGTAAGGGCTGCGATACGCATGGCATCCTCCTTGGGTATGCGCCGTCTTGGGTATGTCACGGGCGGTCTAGGAGGCCGCCTTCGTGTCGTCGAACAGCCTGCTCTTCTTGTGAAAATAGGGCTTGAGCAGCGAGAGCCCGCCCACCTGCAGGAACGGCTTGACCAGCCAGGAGAGCGCCGAGCGCGCGCCCAGGCAGCGGCGGCAGGCGGGCAGCACCGGGCGGAAGCGCCTGAAGCCCGCCATCACCTTGCCCAGGGCCGGGCTCTTCAGCACGTCCTCGATGCTCCTGTCCGCGATGCTGCCGACCCGGGTCTTGCCGTCGAAGTCGATGCAGCACAGGACCACGTCGCCGTTCCAGAGCACGGCGAAGTGGTCGCGCATGCCGAAGCAGTAGCCTGCCCAGGCCTCGCGCACCGCGTCGTCCGAAAAGGCGTTGCCCCAGTCCCCGAGCATGTAGGTCTCGAAGAAGGTGTTCGGCAGGATCTCGACCACGTTCCATTTCCAGGACTTGAGCTTTCGGAGCCGGTCGAGCGCTGTCCTGCGCTCCTCCGCCCCCAGGTCCATGAGTTCGTAGATGCGCTCGACCCACGCGGAGAAGGTGTCGCGCAGCTCCTGCGTCGACGAGATGACCCGCATGGGGCCCTGCCTCTCCTCGATCGATTTCGGCCGGAAGGTGGTGTTCAGGAAGCGGAACTTGAAGATCGTCTCCGGCCAGCGCTCCCTGTAGGCCGCGAAGAAGTCCACGATGCCGGTGAGGAACCCGTCGAAGTCCAGGCGGCCCGCCCTGCGCAGCTTGAAGGATTCCTCGTCCGGGGTCTGCAGCGAGACGTCCACCTGCTTGAGCTCGTAGTCGAGCAGCCGCTTTCCGGCCTCGCCGCCCAGGCCGCCGCCGTTCGTGGTCAGCCCCACGGGCATGCCCGCGTCCCGGGCGTAGGCGAGGATGTCGAAGAACTTCGGGTGCAGGGTGGGCTCGCCCATGACGTGAAAGGTGATCTTCTCGGCCAGCCCCTTTCGGCTGATCTCGTCGATGGCCCGGCGCGCGAGCGCCTCGTCCATGTAGCCGTATCCGCGCGTCATCAGGGACTTCGGGCAGAACAGGCAGTTGAAGTCGCAGACGTTGGTCAGCTCGAGATGGATGCGCTTGAAGGGAATGCGCACATGGCCGAAGGGGCTCGTGGTCATGGCCCGTCCTTTGGAAAATACGACATACCCCCATCCTAGCGCAGAATTACGGCGAAGACCAGGGTGGGGGCATGTCGGCCGCGCTTCTCGCGCGGTTTTTTCGGACGGTGACCGGGGAGCGGCGGGCTAGGGCAGTTCCTTGATCACGCTCGATCCCTCGGGCAGGAAGGTCACGCTCAGGCGGATGGTCTTCATGGTCGCGCCGCCGGGCTTCACGTAGCGCAGGGTGAGGATGGAGGGCACGCGCTTCTCCACCGCGAAGAGCATGCCCAGCTGGCAGGCGTTGTTCACGCCGCCCGGGCATTTGAGCGACTGGTCGGCCAGCCGGACGGCGCCTGCGGGCTCCACGGAATACTTCCACTCGTAGCCCGCGGACTTGTCGAGCTCCAGGTCGGCGACCTCGAAGATGTTGCTGCCCAGGGAGTTCAGGCGAATGCCGCTCTGGGCCTTGGCCGGGCCGGGGAAGGCGAGCAGGGCCAGGGCCAGGGCCACGGCCGGGACGACGATGGACGTGAGCGAAGCAAGTCGGGCAGGGATGTGCCGCATGAAATCCTCCAGCAAAGGCGTTGCACGATGCACTTCCCGCGTGCGCGCGGGAGCGGGGGACCGGAACGTCCGTCACGATCCGGCGGCCGTTTCGACGATCCGTGGGCAGGATATAGAGACAGGGCCGCCGGTTGTCGAGAGGAAGGAGAGGCCCGGGGAAGGGCGGGGGATCAGAACGAGGCGTCGACCTCGGCGGGGAAGGTGAGGGAGAACGTCGTGCCGCCCGAACGCTTGAGGGCGATGCTTCCGTCCAGCTGCCGGGCCAGGCTGAAGACGAGCTGCAGTCCCAGGCTGCTGAGTCTGTCTGGCCTGATCCCGCGCGGCAGTCCCACGCCGTCGTCGGACATGGTCAGGCGTATGATGCCGCCGCGCACGGCGAGCCGGATGGTGATGGCGCCCGTGTCCCGTCCGACGAAGCCGTGCTTGAGGGAGTTCGTGAGCACCTCGTTGACCAGAAGGCCCAGGGGAATGGCCTTGTCCAGGCTCACGTCCACGGAGGGGATCCGCACCTCGAGGCTCACCACCGTGGCGCTCTTGAAGGTCTTCAGTATCTGCGTGGCCAGCCGTCCCAGGTAGTCGTCCAGGGCCACGCGCGAGAGCGTGTCGCTGCGGTATATCTGTTCGTGCACCAGGGCCATGGCCGCAACGCGGCTCGCGCTCTCGCGCAGCGGCTCGAGGATCGTCTGGTCAGTGAGGTCGCGCATCTGCAGGTTCAGCAGGCTGACCACGATCTGCAGGTTGTTCTTGACGCGGTGGTGGACCTCCTTGAGCAGGGTCTCCTTCTCGCGCAGGGAGTCCTGCAGGCGCTGCTCGGCCTGCTTGCGCTCGGTGATGTCCGTGACGAAGGCGCAGTGGTACTCCTCCCCCGCGAAGGACACGGGGTCGGACTGCACCTCCACAGGGACGATGCTGCCGTCCTTGCGCCTGTGCCGCGCTTCGAAGGTGCGCCTGCCCATGGCGCGCATCCTGTTCCACTCGCCTTCGCCCCAGTGATGGACCGGACGGTCGGGATCGATCTCGTCGAGGTTCAGGGCCAGCAGTTCGGCGCGCGTGTAGCCCAGATGGCGGCAGGCGGCCTCGTTGACGTAGGTCAGGCTGCCGTCCTGGCGCAGCCAGAAGATGGGCGTGTTGCTCGAGTCCATGGTGTGCTGGGTCAGGCGAAGGGCGTCCTCCATGGCCTTGCGCCTGGTGACGTCGCGGGCCACGATGACGCAGTGGCGCAGCTCGTCCTGTCCTTCCGCCGTCGTGTCATCGGCCCCCTCGGCCTCGCGGGTGAAGTTGAAGGTCATCTCCACCGGGATGAGTTCCATGGAGGAGGTGTGGAAGGCGGTCTCGAACGGGGCCTCCCGGTCCGCGCGCGGCTGCAGGCAGAATCCGCCGCCCGCGCCCTCGGATATGTCGCCCATGGTCATGCGCAGCAGCTCGGCGCGCGTGCGGCCCAAGCGGGCGCAGGCCGTCTCGTTGGCGTCCTCTATGCGGCCGCTGGCCGCATCCACCAGGAAGAGCATGTCGCTCGAATTGTCGAGCAGGGCACGGAAGCGTTCGAGCTCCTCGAGCCGTTTCTTGAGCTCGGGGAAATAGCTCTTGTGCAGGGAGCGTTCCCCGAGCCCGATGAGCCTCAGGCGATCGTTTTCCGCTGGGCGATCAGAGCGCTTCTTCATAGATGCGTTCGAGGTCCTTCGCCGAGGCCTTGCGCGGGTTCGTGAGCAGGCACGGATCGCAGGCCGCGTTGGCCGCGAGCTGGGCGAGATCGGAGCGGCGCACGCCGATGTCCGAGAGCGTCCGCGTGACGCCCGCGGCCCGCCTGATCTCCTCGATGCCTGCAACGAGCACCGCGCGCGCTTCCTCGTCCGGAAGGCCGGTCAGGGACAGCCCGAGCGCCTCGCCCACGTCCCTGAATCGTTTCGGGCAGGCGGAGAAGTTGTAGCCCACCACGTGGGGCAGGAGCAGGGCGTTGCATTCGCCGTGCGGCAGGTTGAACAGGCCGCCCAGGGAGTGGGCCATGGCGTGGACCGCGCCCAGGATGGCGTTGGAAAAGGCCAGCCCGGCCTCGAGGCTCGCCAGGAGCATCTCGCTGCGCGCGGTCAGATCCTGCGGCTTCGCTATGGCCTGCAGCAGGTTCGCGGCCACGCGGCGCATGGAGGCCAGGGCGAAATGGTCGGTGATGGCGAAGCTGGCGTTGGAGACGTAGGCCTCTATGGCGTGGGTCAGGGCGTCCAGGCCGGTGCATGCGGTGAGGTAGGGCGGCATGCTCGCGGTCAGCTCCGGATCGAGCAGCGCCGTGTCCGGGATCATGGTCTTGCTGACGATGGCGATCTTCACCTTGCGCGTGGTGTCGGTGATGATGGCGAACTGGGAGACTTCGGCCGCGCTGCCCGCGGTGGTGGGCAGGCAGATGAGCGGCGGCCCGGGCACCGGGACCTTGTCCACCCCCTCGAGCGAGAGGATGTGGGCCTTGTTGGTGGTGACCACGCCGATGCCCTTGGCGCAGTCCATGGCGCTGCCGCCGCCCACGGCCACGATGGCCTCGCAGCGGCGGCCGCGGTAGACGTCGGCCCCGGCCATGACCTCCGTGTCGCGCGGGTTCGCGGATACGGCGTCGAACAGCACCGACTCCACCCCCGCGCCGCGCAGGTTGTCTGCCACCTTTGCGGTCCAGCCCGCTTCCATGATGCCGGGGTCCGAGACGAGCAGCACGCGTCTGGCCTCGAAATTCAGGGCATAGCGGGCCGTCAGCTCGCTTGCCCCCTGGCCGAAGACGAACTCAGGGGCGACGAACTTGCGCAATTCCGACAGACACCCGCTCATGTGAGCTTCCCCTTTTGGAGTAGGCCCGGTGCCGGGACATTCGTGGCTGATGGAACGATGTTCACCCATGCAGGGGTTTTTTGCAATGATTCTTTGCCGTGAGGAAACCTGATCGGCACAAAGGGCATGCCTCTTGCCAAGAGGGGATGGCACCATGCGTAGGCGCGGGGAAAAAATAATAGAGCGATACGTATCCGCGTGCTTTTATCTCCTGGCCAGTCGGGCCAGAGCACGCTGCCGCCAAGGAGGAAGCCGTGGACCTCATCTCCTGCTGTCGCCTCAATCCTGCCCCCGGTGCCGACGCCGGAACCGAATGGTGGCGAGTGTCCTTCCGCCACGGAGAGATGGTCCGCCACGTGCACGTCCCCCTGAAGGGCTCATCCAAGAGCCGCGACGGCCGCATGCGCGAGGCCATCGCCCGGGGAACGCGCGACATGCGCTACTACCAGGACCTGTACAGCCTGCCGCCGCGCGGCTGACGCCGGGGCCTGCGCCGCGGGCCGGGGAGCGCCCGGCCCCCCGCTACTTCTCGGACGGGAAGGTCAGTCCCGCTCCGAACCAGCCGATGATCGAGACCACCGGAGCCAGGGCCAGGACGAGCCAGACGTACGTGAGATGGCCCGGTGCGCCCGCCTCCAGGATGTCCGGCACGCCGAGCCGCCAGATGAAGGCCGAGAGCGACGCCAGGAAGAGCAGGGGGGAGAGCACCAGCTTGACCAGCACGGGCCGGATGAAGCGCGTGCCGTAGTTGAAGCGCCAGGTGGCCAGGCCGGTGAAGATGGCCACGGGCGTGAAGAGCACGTTGGCGCCCAGGCAGTCGAGCGCGCCCGCGTCGAAGGTCTTGGCCCCGGTGAGCAGGTAGAGCAGGGTGAAGCCCGCGGCCGCCAGGGAGAAGACTATGGGGAAGTGCACGGTCATGGGGTGCGGATGGCGCTTGAGGATGGGGAAGCGGCGCACGATGGCAGGGAGTCCTTGGTCGTCCGCCTCGTTCTGCTTCGTCTCCCGTTTTTTCGGGGCGGCCTGCCCCTCCTCCTGCATGACCCCTATCTGAGGGAAGCGTTCCAAAAGCTCCGGTCCGTGCGGCGCGGCCTTGATCTCCTCGCTCATGTTCCCACCCGCGGTGTGGCGGTTCATGTGCCTGCCGTTCTTCCACAGCTTGCTCTCGCTCAGGTCAACGACCTTGCCGTCCACGGCGACGTAGACGGGCTTCCCCTCGCTGCCGTCGTTGCGCGCCAGCTCTTCCGGGCTGAATGTCCGCTTGTCGTCCATGCATGGTCTCCGCTGGGTGTTTTCCGGATGTTCGGGCCCCGGATGTTCGGGGCCGGATGGTTTCGGCCGGATGGTTCTCGCCCGATGCTTCTCGCCGGATGGCCCGCACCGCCGAAGCGGCCCGCGGCCGTCCCTCGTCCGCCACCTTTATTCCCGAGCCGGCATGGATCGTCAATACGGTCGCGCCGGTAGGCTCGCACATGCCGCACCCGGCGCGCGGATCGCTTGCCGCTGCCGCCGGGCCCTGCTATTCCCCTGCGATGCCACGGGATCCGCTTGCCGGGCCCGCGCGGCCATGCCGGGAACCATCCCGGAAGAGAGCAGGGAGAAGACGATGCAGAACGCGAAGAAGGATTTCGACAAGGAAGCCGCGGCCTGGGACGAGGTCCCGGCCCGTGTGAAGCTGGCCGACGACGTGGCCCGGGCCGTGCGCGAGGCCGTGGCGCTCGCGCCGTCCATGGATGTCCTCGACTTCGGCTGCGGCACGGGGCTTTTGACCCTGCGCCTGCAGCCCCACGTGGGCAGCGTGACCGGCCTGGACAGTTCGCCCGGCATGCTCGCCCGGCTCGAGGAAAAGGTCGCGGAACTCGGGATCGGGAACGTCCGCACCGCGCTCGTGGACGTCTCCCGGGGCGAGGCCGTGCCCGGCCGCTACGACCTCATCGTGAGCAGCATGGTCCTGCACCACGTGGAGGACGTCCCGGGGCTCCTCGCCCGGCTGCGTCCGGCGCTCGCGCCCGGCGGCAGCATCTGCCTGGCCGACCTGGACTCCGAGCACGGCCTGTTCCACGACGACGCCACGGGCGTCATGCACGACGGCTTCGAGCGCGCCGAGCTGCGCGCGATGCTCGAGGCCGCGGGCTTCGCCGACGTGCGCGACACGACCGCCGCCACCGTGACCAAGCCCGGCGCGGACAAGGTGGTGCGCGATTTCACTGTGTTCCTGCTGACGGCCCGGGCGGGCTGAGCAGCCATCTGTCCATAGACAGAGAAGGGGAGAAACTCGTGCCGAGCGTGCTGCTCGAGATACCCCGCGCACGCGCCGCCCCGCCTGCCGCTATGCTGTCATCCGCCCGGAATCCCCAGCGGGAGAGGCTATGCTCCGGCTTGCGAAGAACGATAGGCTGGTCTATCAGAGGGGCCGATAAGAATCTGTCGAGGTGACCGGTGCGCACGTTTCCGCTCCTTCTTTCGTTCCTTCTCCTGTCCGGCGCACTGGCCGCGTGCTCGACCTCCCGCCATGAGCCGCCCTACATGGTCCAGTACTCCGGAACGGTGACGCCCATCACCGAGCCCATCCCCGTCTCCTACGGACCGGACTCCGGCACCGTGTCGGTCTCGACCGAGGGGCTGAAGGCGAAGAAGTTCTTCAGATGGGCAGAGCCCGTCGTCTACTCGGTGGAGGCGTACGGCGAAAACTCCCTCTTCTGGCGGGTGGCCCCCGAACCGCAGCCCCACGTGCTGGGACGGAAGATCCCCATGTGGGAAGATCTGGGGCCGTTTCCATCCGTGGCCTTCCTGACGGACCGCGCCGGCAGGATGGGCGCGCGCGGCGCCGTCTACGACGGCCAAAGCGAGACGCTCTCGGGCGTCGGCTCCGAGAACCCGGAATTCAAGGAGGCGGCCAAGCTGGTCGTCGATTCGTGGACAGGGCTCGAGAAAGACAGGCTGAAGTCGGGCGACGTCTCGCACTGCTATCGCGGCGATACGCTGTTTCGCCACGCCAAGGTCGAGGGCCCTGTCTGCTACAAGGTGGACGGATACGGCGAGCATTCCGGACAGAAGGTGCTCGTGCTGTCCATCCTCGAGGATAACGTCCCGATGACCATCACGGACGGGAACGGCAGGCACGAATTCAAAGCGCTCATCAGCGGATTCGAGCTCCGGGACCCGACGAATTTCGCGAAGCTCTCCGCCAAGCTGAATATCAACGGCAAGGATATCGGAACCGGAGAGTTCTTCTTCGCCACCAGGGAATACAGGAAATTCAGCAAGCTCGTCCTGACCGGTCCGTCCTCTCTGGAGGACCTGACGCCTGTCGAACCCGGTGCGTCGCCCGGGCCGCCCCAGAAGGAAGCCCTCTGAGCGGGCGGGCGGCGGCCACGCTGCCGGTGCGCAGGCCCTGGGCCCGGCGCGAGGAGCCGGGAGCCGCTACTCCTGCTTTACGACCCTGTCGTGCATCTCGAGGGTCAGCTCCTCGATGCGCTGGCTGAGGTCCTTCACCATCTCCGTGAGTTGGGTGTTCTGCCGCAGCAGTTCCAAGAGCTGATCGGCCTGGACGGACATCTGCATCTGGCGTTTTTCCATGGAGTTGGCGAGATCCTCCCTGTGCTGGGCGTCCGCTTCGGCATGCGCCTTGTCCCTGTCGGCCTGCCGCGTCTGCGCCAGGAGGATGAGCGGGGCCGCGTAGGCGGCCTGGAGGCTGAAGGCCAGGTTCAGGAGGATGAACGGGTAGACGTCGAACTTGTATGGGCCGACGACGTTCAGGAGTATCCAGATGCCGACGATGACCGTCTGGGCCACCAGGAAGAGGGGCGTGCCGAAAAATCTGGCGAACGCCTCGGCCTTCAGCGCGAACCAGTCGTTGCCGAAAACGGAGCCGAGGTGGCCGTACGGGCTATGGAACCGCAGATGGTCGAGGGCTCTTCTGGGGCCCGGGGTCTTGTCGGCGGATGCTTTCGTGTCTTCGTCGTTCATGTGCGGCGCCTCCTGCTGCCGTTTTGAGATTTGAAGGTCCCGGCCGTCATCGCCTGCCTCGCCGGGGGCTCTCCGTGTTCGCGAAAGGCCGGTCGGAAGAACGGGCGCGAAATCGGGCACTCAGCCGGGATCGAGGGGAATATGCTCTTTTCGGCGAGAAAGTCTCCTGCCTGCATCGAGGATGCCCTCGCATCTCCTTCATCCTGTTTTGTCATGCCGGGAAGGGAGTTTTCAAGCACCCGAGGACGGCCGACCCGCGGTCAGGCCATTGGCCATGCCCCTGAGGCGATCGGCCCAGGGGGGGCGCGCAGAAGCGGCAGGGGGTGGGGAGGGAAGGGCGGCTTCCGGGCACGGGTCGCTCCCCTCGGAGAGCGCGGCATCGCCGCAAAAGCAAAAGAGGGACCGGCTGGTGATTCCAGCCGATCCCTCGGTATTTTCTGGCGCGCCCGGCACGATTCGAACGTGCGACCAACAGATTCGTAGTCTGCTACTCTATCCAGCTGAGCTACGGGCGCATCGGAGGAGAGGTATCTACGCAGGCTGCTCTCCTTCGTCAAGCGATTTTCTTTGCCGTCCCTGAAAAAAAATTTCAAAGCGCCTCGAAATGGGAGTTCTCCACGCCGTCCAGGAGCAGGGCCGAGCGCAGGCGCACGATGAGCACTTCCGAGTCCGGATGGCCCGCGAGCCTGGCCAGGTGGGGCAGGCGTTCCACCATCTCCTGCTTGATGCGCTCGCGCTCCTCGTTCGTGGCGGGCTGGCGGCTCTCGCCCTCGAGCGTCAGGGCGGACACGGCCCAGGCGCTGTTCGCGTTGCGGGACCTCGTGTCGATGAGCAGGGAGACGCTTGGATTGCGCAGGCAGTTGCGGTACTTCTTGGTGCTTCGCGACGTCAGGAGATAGAGTTCTCCGACGTCGGCCGAGGGCAGGTAGGACATGAGCGAGCAGTGGGGCTGGTTGTCGGATGCGGTGGCCAGCGCACAGGTGTCGTTGGAGAGGATGAGCGTGCGGATGGTTTCGAGCATGACGGCCTCGTGAAGGTTGAAGCGGTGACCCTGAAACGAAAAGACTCCGATTCTTCTGTAGCGCACATTTCCGGACAGGGGCAAGGGAAAGGCGATTCGGCGCAAAAGTCGCTGGACGAGCTCGTGGCCGGAAGCCTCGCCTTCCTGCGCACCCTCGCCCGGGAGCACGATCCCGCGCGCACGGCCGTGGCCTTCACCGGCGGCAAGGACTCGAGCGTGGTCCTGGACCTCTGGCGCCGCGCCCTGCGCGAGGAACGGGGCGGACGCGCCGGTGACGCGCCCCTCCTGGCTCTCTCCCTGGACACCGGGCTCAAGTTTCCCGAGGTCACGCGGCTGCGCGACGAGATGGCCGCGTCCTTCGGCGCGCGGCTGGTGATCGCCCGGCCCGCGCCCGGCTGTGTCGTGGGGCCCGGGGACGGCCGCGAGGCCTGCTGCCGCGCGCGCAAGATCGAGCCCCTGCTCGCCTCGGTGCGCGGCCTGGGTCTCACGCTGCTGCTCACCGGGCTTCGCCACGACGAGCACGCGGCCCGCGCCGGGCTCGGCCCGCTCGAGCCCCGCACCGCCCCGGACCACCTGCGCGGCCATCCTATCCTGGCCTGGAGCGAGATGGACGTCTGGGCGTACATCATGCAGGCCCGGCTGCCCTATTGCAGCCTCTACGACGAGGGGTACCGCTCGCTCGGCTGCGCTCCCTGCACCCATGTCGCGGACGGGGGCGAGCGCTCCGGCCGCGACGCGGACAAGGAGGCGCGCATGGCCGAGCTGCGCGCCCTGGGGTATTTCTAGCCATGACGAAACGTCTGCCGCATTCCCGTCGCCCCGTGTTCCCGCTCCTGCTGCTCGCCGTGCTCCTGCTGCCGCTCGCGGCCCGCGCGGGACAGGCCGTCCCGGTCCACGAAATCCCCCTGGCCGGGCCCGCCGCCGAACGCTCGGCCGAGATATCGGGCATGGACTGGCGCGGCGACGAGCTGGTGCTCCTGCCGCAGTATCCGGACTGGCGCGCGCCCGGGCAGCCCGGCGTGCTCTTCGCCATCCCCCGCGCCGAGGTGGAGCGGGCCGTGGCCGACGCCCTGGCGGGAAGGACGCCCGCCCCGGTCCGGCCGCGCGAGATCGAGGTCCGGGGCGCTGACCTGCGCGGCCTCGTGCCCGGCTTCGAGGGCTTCGAGTCCATCGTCTTCCTCTCGGCGCGCGAGGCCGTGCTCTCCGTGGAGTCGCACGGCGACTTCGCGCTCGCGCCGCGCATGCACGGCCGGCTGGTCAGGGCCGAGCTGGACGCCGGGGGCCGCACCCTGCGCATCCTGCCCGGGACCCTGGCCGAGGTGCCGCTGGAGGTGAACCTGCGCAATATGGGCGTGGAGGCCCTGGTCTTCGACGGCACGAAGATCGCCGCCTTCTACGAGGCCAACGGGCGCAACGTGAATCCCGCGCCCAAGGCCTGGCTCTTCGGGCCGGACCTCGCGCCGCGCGGCACCTTGCCGCTGGCGCCCCTGGAATACCGCCTGACCGACGCGAGCCGCCCGGACGCGCAGGGTCGCTTCTGGGTCATCAACTACCTCTGGCCGGGCGAGCGCGACATGCTGAAGCCCGCCGCGGGCGAGGACCCCGGCCCGGGCGTGGCCGTGGAGCGACTGGTCTGCCTGCAGCTCGGCCCGAAGGGCATCGAGCGCGCAAACGTCGCCCCCGTGGACCTCGTGCCCGCGGCCGAGCCGCGCAACTGGGAGGGGCTGGCCGTGCTGCCGGGCAAGGGCTTTCTCCTGGCCACGGACACCTACCCGCGCACCATCCTGGGCTTCGTGCCCTACGCGGAAGCCGGGCAGCCCGCCCCGGCGCCGCTTCCGGGCGATGCGGCGAAGGCACCGGCACCGTGAGCGCGGACTTGGCTTGGCGCTTGTTTTCGGCTATGGTCAACGGCTCATAAATTGCGTGATTCGAGCCCGGAGGCCATGCTTATCACCGCTCCCACCCGTCGCCCCACGCGAGCCGTCCGTCTCGGGCCCTATCTGATCGGCGGAGACAACCCCATACGCGTGCAGTCGATGTGCAACACCGACACGCGCGACGTGCCCGCCACCCTGGCGCAGATCGCCCGCCTCGCCGCGGCCGGCTGCGAGATCGTGCGTCTGGCCGTGATCGACGAGCAGGCCGCCGAGGCCCTGGCCGAGATCGTGGCCGCCACCGACGTGCCCCTGGTCGCGGACATCCACTTCGACCACCGCCTGGCGGTCATGGCCGCGGAGGCCGGGGTCAAGGGGCTGCGCATCAACCCCGGCAACATCGGCGGCGAGGAAAAGGTGGACCGCGTGGTGGCCGCGGCGCGCGCGCACGGCCTGCCCATCCGCATCGGCGTGAATTCCGGCTCGGTGGAGAAGACGCTCCTCGCCCGCTTCGGCGGCCCCACGCCCGAGGCCATGGTGGAGAGCGCGCTCGGCCACGTGGCCATGCTCGAGAGGCGGGGCTTCTCGGAGATAAAGATCTCGCTCAAGTCCTCCTCGGTCACGGACACCATCGCCGCCTACCGGCTCATGTCCTCGCGCGCGGACTACCCGCTGCACATAGGCGTGACCGAGGCCGGGACCCTGCTTCGCGGCTCGGTGAAGTCGGCTGTGGGGCTCGGCGTGCTGCTCGCGGACGGCATCGGCGACACGCTGCGCGTCTCGCTGACGCACGACCCGGTGGCCGAGATGGACGTGGCCTGGGAGATCTTGCGCTCGCTGAACATCCGGGCGCGCGGGCCGGAGATAATTTCCTGCCCCACCTGCGGCCGCACGGAGATAGACCTCATCGCCCTGGCCTCGGCCGTGGAGGAGCGGCTGCGCACCGTGCCCGAGGTCTTCAAGGTCGCGGTCATGGGCTGCGTGGTCAACGGCCCGGGCGAGGCCCGCGAGGCCGACATCGGCGTGGCGGGCGGACGCGGCAAGGCGGTGGTCTTCCGCAAGGGCGAGGTCGTGAAGAGCCTGCGCGGCTCCTTCGACGACCTGCTGGCCGGATTCATGGCGGAGCTCGACAGATTTCTGGAAGAACGGACACAAAGCGGCATCTAACGCGGTATTCTCGAGGAGACATTCATGCGTTTCAGCAGGCTCTACGCCCCCACGCTCAAGGAGGCGCCCCGCGACGCCGAGGTGGTCAGCCACAAGCTGCTCGCCCGCGCCGGCTACATCCGCCAGCTCACCAGCGGCATCTACACCTTCCTGCCCCTGGGACTGCGCGCCCTGAACAAGGTGGCGGACATCGTGCGCGAGGAGATGGTCCGCGCGGGCGCCCAGGAGGTCCTGCTGCCCATGGTCCAGCCCTCCGAACTCTGGAAGGAGACCGGCCGCTGGGAGTTCTACGGCAAGGAGCTGCTGCGCTTCCATGACCGCAAGGACTCCGAGTTCTGCCTCGGTCCCACGCACGAGGAGGTCATCACCGACCTCGTGCGCAACGAGGTCCGCTCCTACAGGCAGCTGCCCCTGAACCTCTTCCAGGTGCAAACCAAGTTCCGCGACGAGATCAGGCCCCGCTTCGGCCTCATGCGCTGCCGCGAGTTCGTGATGAAGGACGCCTACTCCTTCGACCGCGACGACGCGGGCGCGGACGTCTCCTACAAGGGGATGTACGACGCCTACACCCGCGCCTTCCGCCGCCTGGGGCTGCGCTTCAAGGCCGTTGAGGCGGACAGCGGCTCCATCGGCGGCAACTTCTCGCACGAATTCATGGTCCTGGCCGCCACCGGCGAGGACACCATCGCGGCCTGCACGGCCGAGGGCTGCGACTACGCGGCCAACCTGGAGAAGGCCGAGGCCGTCTGCGCCGAGGCGTCCGCCGCCGAGCCCTGCCCGCCGCACCGCCTGGTGCCCACGCCCGGGCAGCACACGGTGGAGGAGGTGGCCGCCTTCCTCGGCCTGCCCGCCGCGAAGATACTCAAGACGCTGCTCTTCGACGTGGACGGCGCGGCCGTGGCCGCCCTGGTGCGCGGCGACCGCGAGCTGAACGAGATCAAGCTGAAGAACGCCCTGGGCGCGACCGACGTGCGGCTCGCCACCCCGGAGCAGGTCGAGGCCTGGACCAAGGCCCCCGTGGGCTTCGCCGGGCCGGTCGGCCTTTCCGTCTCGCGCCTGGTCGCGGACCGCGAGCTGTGCGGCGCCACCGGCCTCGTGGCCGGGGCAAACGCGGCCGACGCCCACCTCGTGGACGTGGACCTCGCCCGCGACGCGAAGGTGGACCTCTTCGCGGACCTGCGCAGCGTCACCGAGGGCGACCTCTGCCCCCGCTGCCGCACGGCCCTGACGCTGACCAAGGGCATCGAGGTCGGCCACGTCTTCAAGCTGGGCCTCAAGTACTCCAAGGCCATGAACGCCACCTTCCTCGACGAGGACGGCAAGGAACGGGTCATGGTCATGGGCTGCTACGGCATCGGCGTCTCGCGCATCGTGGCCGCGGCCATCGAGCAGAACCACGACGACGACGGCCTCATGATGCCCCCGACCATCGCGCCCTTCGAGGTCGCGCTGATCGCCCTCGCGGGCAAGGACGCGGCCGTGGCCGCGCGGGCCGAGGACCTCTGCCGCGAGCTCGAGGCCGCGAGCCTGCAGGTGCTGCTCGACGACCGCGACGAGCGCCCCGGCGTGAAGTTCAAGGATGCCGACCTGATCGGCCTGCCCATCCAGCTCGTGCTGGGCGGCAAGGGGCTCGAGCGCGGCGTCATCGAAGCCAAGTGCCGCAAGACCGGCACCAAGACCGAACTGCCCCTGGATGGCTTCGCCCAGGCCTTCGCCGAATTCAGGGCGGACGTCTGGAAGTCCTGGGGGCTCGCGCGGCCGGGAGAATAGGAGAGCGCAGTGGAGAAGGAGTCCGGACGGCGCGTCGATCTGGCGCGGGCGGTGTTCGAGCACGCGCCCGTGGGCCTCGTCCTGCTCTCGGCCGGGGGCAGGATACGGGACGTCTGCCGCGAGGCGGCGGCGCTGCTCGGACTCCCCGGCGCCGAGCTGATCGGCAGGCGCTTCGACGAACTCCTGGTGGCGGGCGACCGCGAGCGCCTCGCCGCCCATCTGGCGGCGGCGGGCCTGCGCGAGCGGCCGACCCTGGAGGTGCTGACCCTGACGGGCCCCGCGGACCGGGTCGTGCGCATGCACACCACGGTCCTGCCGCCCGACGCCGCGGAAGGCGAGTTTCTCTACCACTGCGCCCTGGTGGACTTCACCGAACAGCAGCGCCTGGAGCAGGAGCTGGACAGCGCCCGGCGCGAGGCCGAGGAGGCGTCGCGCGCCAAGAACCGCTTCCTGGCCAACATGAGCCACGAGATGCGCACGCCGCTGAACGGCATCCTGGGGCTCCTGGAGCTGACGCTGAAGACCGAGCTCACGGACGTGCAGCGCGAGAACCTGCGCATGGTGCGCGACTCCGGCCGCAACCTGCTGACGATCATCAACGACATTTTGGACATCACCAAGATCGAATCCGGCATGATGGGCCTCGTGCCCGAGCTCTTCGACCTCGACCGGGTGCTCTCCACCACGGCCCGCATGTTCTCCATAGAGAGCCGGGCCAAGGGGCTGGAGCTGCGCTACGTGAAGTCGCTCGAGACGCCTCAGGAGCTCTACGGAGACCCGGTGCGGCTGCGCCAGGTGCTGGCCAATCTCGTGGGCAACGCCATCAAGTTCACGGAGAGCGGAGCGGTGGAGATAGAGGCCAAGCCCTGGCCCTGCCCGGACGACCACGAGAACCGCGCCTGCCTGCTCTTCGAGGTGCGCGACACGGGCTGCGGCATCGAGAAAGGGCTGCAGGCCTCCATCTTCGACTCCTTCGCCCAGGCCGACACCTCCTTTTCGCGGCGCTACCAGGGCGCGGGCCTCGGGCTCGCCATCTGCAAGCGCCTCGTGGACCTCATGGGCGGCGAGATCTGGGTGGAGAGCGAGCCCGGAAAAGGCTCGACCTTCTTCTTCACCGCGGCCTTCGAGCTGGCCCGGCCCGCGCCCCTGGCCGCGGGCACCGGGGCGGCGCTCGGCGGGATCAAGCTGCCGTCCCTGCGCATCCTCCTGGCCGAGGACAACCGCGTGAACCAGGTCTTCGCCCGCCGCGCCCTGGAGATGGAGGGCCATCAGGTGGTCTGCGCCTCAAGCGGCAAGGAGGCCCTTTCCGCTCTCACGCGTCGCGGCCCCTTCGACCTCGTGCTCATGGACATCCAGATGCCCGAGCTCGACGGCGTGGAGGCCACGCGCCTCATCCGCTCGGACGCGAGCGGCGCCTTCGATCCGAACGTGCCCATCATCGCCCTGACAGCCTACGCCATGAAGGGCGACCGCGACCGCTTCCTGCAGGCGGGCATGAACGACTACATCAGCAAGCCTTTCGACACGGCCGACCTGGCCGAGGTCATCGGCAGGGTCATGCTCCGGCCCTGAGCCGGAGAGGGGCGCGCATGGCGCACGTCTTCACGGTCCGCGAACTGACCCAGGCCCTGCGCGACGTGGTGGAGGGCAACTTCCCCCTGGTCTGGGTGCGCGGCGAGATCGCCAACCTGGCCCGGCCGGGCTCCGGACACACCTATTTCACGCTCAAGGACGCCGAGTCCGTGCTCTCCGTGGTCTGGTTCCGCCAGACGCGCGAGGCCGCGCGCCCGGGCGGCATCCACCCCCTGACCGGCGAGGTCTGCGAGGCCGGGCCCGCAAATCTTGCGGACGGGCTCTCCGTGCTCGTGGCCGGGCGGCTGACCGTCTACCCGCCGCGCGGTGCCTATCAGCTGGTGGCCGAGCTCGTGGAGGAGCAGGGCGTGGGGCGGCTCGCCGTGGCCTTCGAGGCGCTGAAGCGCGAGCTCGCGGGGCTCGGGTATTTCGACGAGGAGCGCAAGATGCGCGTGCCGCACGACCCGCGCCGCGTGGTGCTGATCACCGCGCCGGGCGGGGCCGCTGTGCGCGACTTCCTGCGCATCGCCTCCGAGGGCGGGGCCGGGGCCGAGATACGCATCCTGCCCGTGCTCGTGCAGGGCGAGCAGGCGCCCGCGCAGATCGCCCGCGCCCTGGACCGGGCCGCGGACGAGGGCTGGGCCGAAGTGGTCTGCCTGCTGCGCGGCGGCGGCTCGCTCGAGGATCTTTGGGCCTTCAACACGCGCGAGGTGGCCGACGCCGTCCATCGCTGCACCCTGCCCGTGGTGAGCGGCGTGGGCCACGAGGTGGACGTGACCATCGCGGACCTGGTGGCCGACCGCCGCGCGGCCACGCCCACGCACGCCGCGCAGGGGTTGTGGACGCCGCGCCGGGTGCTGGCGCAGCGCCTGGACGAGGCCGTGCAGGCCCTCACGGCCACGGGCGGCACGTTCCTGGCCGAGCGCGAACGGCGCTATGCCGAGCTTCGGCGGGCGCTCTACTGGCTCTCGCCCGCGCGGACACTCGAGCGGCTGGCCGAGCGCTTCGCCGAGCTCGAGCAGCGGCTGCCCAGGGCCGCGAACGGATTTCTCGCCGCGCGCGCGGGCGCGCAGGAGGCCCTGGCCGCGCGGCTTCTGCGCGCCTTCGGGCCGCAGGAGACGGAGCGCCGCGAGGAGCGGCTTTCGGTCCTCTCCCAGCGCCTTGCGCGCGGGACCGCGACGTGGCTCTCCGGTCGCGAGGCGGCGCTCGACGGACTCGCGACGCGCCTTCGCGCCGCAAGCCCCGAGGCGCCGCTCGCGCGCGGCTACGGCCTCGTGCGCGTGCGGCGCACCGGCCGCTTCCTGCGCGCGCCGGACGACGTGGCGCCGGGTGAGATGCTGGACATCCGCGTGCAGCACGGCGAGGTCGCGGCCGTGGTTGCGCCCGCGGACGATTCGGGGGACGAAGACACGACCGGACGGGAATCATGATCATTTCGCGCTGCCGCTTGACCGGCTTTTCATCCTTTCTCTGCGCCTTCCTTCTGCTGCTCGGCACGCTCTGCTGCGCGCCGAGCGCCGCCCGTGCGCAGCCCGTGCTGGAGGCACCGGACAGAATCGGCCTGGGCGAGCCCTTCCTGGTGAGCCTCGTCTCGCGCGCGCCGCTCGAGGCGGTGCACGTGCGCTGGCTCGGCGAGGAGGTGCCGCTGGACGTGCGCCAGGCCCGGGACGGCTGGCTGGGCGAGGCCCTGCTCGGCACGGACGTGGGCAAGGACACGGCGGGCGTGCAGAGCATCGAGGTTTCGGGCGTGGAGGGGACCAAGGCCTTCTCCCTGCGCGCCCAGGTGAGCGTGGTGGAGCGCGACTACCCGGTGGAGGCGTTGACCCTGCCCAAGAAGATGGTCAGCCCGCCCTCATCGGTCATGGCGCGCATCGAGCGCGAGCACGAGGCGGTGCACGAGGCCCTGGCGACCATGACCCGCAGCCGCCTGTGGAGCCTGCCCCTGGTCCGGCCGGTGCCCGGCTCCACGGGCAGCGTCTACGGGCTCAGGCGCGTGCTGAACGGCAAGCCGCGCTCCCCCCACAGAGGGGTGGACTTTCACGCGCCCCAGGGTCAGAGTGTCGATGCCGTGGCCGCCGGCAGGGTCGTGCTGGTCGGCGAGCACTACTTCGCGGGGCGAAGCGTCTACGTGGACCACGGCGAGGGCGTGGTGAGCATGTATTTCCATCTGTCCAAGGTGCTCGTCCGCGAGGGCGAGGTCGTGGACCGGGGACAGGCCGTGGGCCTGGTCGGGGCCACCGGCCGGGTGACCGGCCCGCATCTGCATTTCGGCCTCTGCCTGCAGGGCCGGTGCGTGGACCCGCTGCCGCTCATGGAGAAAGCCTCCGACACGCGGCAGGCCGCGCAATAGGCCGCGCCCGCGGGAAAGACACGAGGATCGGGGACCTATGAGCGAGAACGCGGAGAATTTCGAGAAGCGCCTGGAGCGGCTCGGCGCCATCGTCGAGCGTCTGGAGCAGGGCGAGCTGCCCCTTGAGCAGGGCGTGGCCCTGTACAAGGAGGGGCTGGCCCTGGCCAAGGCCTGCCGCGAACAGCTGGACGCGGCCAGGAACGAGGTGCGCATCTACCAGGACGGCCTGCTCAAGGATTTCGCAAACGCCGACTCGGCCGGGGCCGAGGGCGCAGGAGGGGTAGGGGAGTGACGCTTTCCGTGAAAGAGGAACTGGCCCAGGAAGCGGCCAGGGTCGAGACCTGGCTGGCCGGCTGCCTGGCCGGGCGCAAGATTCCCCCGCGCCTGCGCGAGGCCATGGACTACAGCCTGGCCGCGGGCGGCAAGCGGCTGCGTCCCGTGCTCTGCCTGATCTTCACCGAGCTGTGCGGCGGGCGCGTCGAGGCGGCCATGCCCTTCGCCTGCGCCTTCGAGCTGATCCACACCTATTCCCTGATCCACGACGACCTGCCCGCCATGGACGACGACGATCTTCGGCGCGGCAAGCCCTCGAACCACAAGGTCTTCGGCGAGGCCACGGCCATCCTGGCCGGAGACGGCCTGCTCACCGAGGCCTTCACCTGCATGTTCGAGAGCGCCCGGGAGATCCCGGCGGGACGGGTGCTCGACGCCGCCCGGCTGCTGGCCGTGGCCGCGGGCGCGGGCGGCATGGTCGGCGGCCAGGCCCTGGACATGGAGTACACCGGTGCCGCGGACATCGAGCTTTCGCAGCTCTCGGGCATGCACGCCATGAAGACCGGCGCGCTCATCCGCGCGGCCTGCGAGTCCGGCGCGGTCCTGGCCGGAGCGGACGAGGAGCGCCGCATCCTGGCGCGCGACTTCGGCATCCATCTCGGCGCGGCGTTCCAGATCGTGGACGACATCCTGGACGTGGTGGGCGACGAGAAGGCGCTGGGCAAGCCCGTGGGCAGCGACGAGGCCCAGGGCAAGCACACCTACCCGAGCCTCGTGGGACTGGACCGCAGCCGCTGCCTGGCCGAGGAGCGGGTGGCCGCCGCACTCTCCTGCCTCGAGACCTTTCACGGGCCGCGCGCGGATTTTCTGCGCCGCCTGACCCGGTACATCGTGGAGCGTGTGCAGTGAGCAAGGCTTTGAACAAGATGGGGACCGCCGCCGCGGCGGAGCAACCGCAGAAGAAGCCCGCCGCCCGTCCGGCCGCCGTCCGGCCCGTTGCGCAAGGCGGCGGACAGCCCGCCGGGCAGGCCCCGGGCAGGCCCGCTGCGCCCAAGAAGCCGCTCCTGGACAGTGTGGCCCTGCCCCAGGGCGTGCGCGACCTCTCCGTGGAGGATCTTTCCCGGCTGGCCGAGGAGATCCGGGCGCTGATCATCGACACCGTGTCGCACACGGGCGGGCATCTCGCGCCCGGGCTCGGCGTGGTCGAGCTGACCCTCGCCCTTTACAATGTCTTCGATCCCCAGAACGACCGCTTCGTCTGGGACGTGGGACACCAGGCCTACGCCCACAAGATCCTCACCGGCAGGCGCTCGCGCTTCGCCACCCTGCGCCGCCACGGCGGCCTGTCCGGCTTCCCGCGGCCCGAGGAGAGCCCGCTCTACGACCATTTCGGCGTGGGACACTCCTCCACCTCCATCTCCGCTGCGCTCGGCATGGCCGTGGCGCGCGACCTCTCGGGCGGGCGCAACAAGGTGCTCGCGGTCATCGGCGACGGCTCCATGACGGCCGGGCTGGCCTACGAGGGGCTGAACCAGGCGGGCGGCATGGAGCGCGACCTCATCGTCGTGCTCAACGACAACGAGATGTCCATCTCCAAGAACGTGGGCGCGCTCTCCTCCTTCCTCTCGCGCAACCTCTCCACGCCGTGGATGATGCGCCTGAAGAAGGACGTGGAGCAGCGGCTGCGCACCTTCGGCCGCATCGGCGAGGAGCTTGCCGCCCTGGCCCGGCGCGGCGAGGATTCCTTCAAGCATTTCTTCACCCCGGGCACGTTGTTCCAGTCCTTCGGCTTCAACTACCTCGGCCCCATCGACGGCCACGACCTGCGCGAGATGATCAGCGTCTTCGAGCAGGTGAAGGAGCTCTCCGGCCCCACCCTGGTCCACGTGCTGACCAAGAAGGGCAAGGGCTACGAGCCCGCCGAGAGCAACCCGAGCTATTTCCACGGCGTGGGCTGCTTCGAGCCCGAGACGGGCAAGGCCGTGAAGTTCGCGGGCTGCTCCCTGCCGTCCTACACCGAGGTCTTCGGCCGGGCCCTGTGCGAGCTGGCCGCGCGCGAGAAGCGCATCGTGGCCATCACCGCGGCCATGCCCGAGGGCACCGGGCTCTCCCGCTTCGCCGACGAGTTCCCCGACCGCTTCGTGGACGTGGGCATCTGCGAGCAGCACGCCGTGACCTTCGCGGCGGGGCTGGCCAAGGAGGGGTACAGGCCCGTGGTGGCCATCTACTCCACCTTCCTGCAGCGCTCCTACGACCAGATCGTGCACGACGTCTGCCTGCAGAACCTGCCCGTGACCCTCTGCCTGGACCGAGGCGGCCTGGTGGGCGAGGACGGGGCCACGCACCACGGCGTCTTCGACCTCTCCTATCTGCGCCACGTGCCGAACATGGTGGTCATGGCCCCCAAGGACGAGGCCGAGCTACGCGACATGCTGGCCACGGCCCTGGCCCACGAAGGCCCGGTGGCCGTGCGCTACCCGCGCGGCGTGGGCGTGGGTGCGGACATCTCCGGCCCCATGCGCGTCCTGCCCCTGGGCAAGGGCGAGCTCCTGCGCGACGGCGAGGATTTCGCGGACGCCTGCATCCTGGCCGCGGGCAGCCGCGTGCATCCCTCCCTCGAGGCCGCCGAGGAGCTGGAGCAGGCCGCCGGAAAGAAGGTCGCGGTCTTCAACGCCCGCTTCGTGAAGCCCCTCGACGAGGAGGCCATCCTCGCCCTGGCCGCGCGTTTCCCGAAGATACTGACCGTGGAGGAGAACGCCCTGGCCGGGGGCTTCGGCTCGGCCGTGCTGGAGCTCCTCGCGGACAAGGGCGATCTGTCCTCGGTGCGGGTGAAGCGCCTCGGCCTGCCGGACCACTTCGTGGAGCACGGCACCCAGAAGGAGCTGCGCGCCGAGACCGGGCTCGACAAGAACGGCATCCGCGCCGCCCTGGAAGAGCTGCTTCAGGCCTGATTTTTACGCCGCCGGACACCCTGCGGCCCGGGCGCGCCCCGGGCCGTGACAACCGGGGAGCACGCCATGACGCGCCTTCGTTTGCACGCCGCACGCCTCGTCCTGCTCGCTGCGGCCCTCTGCCTTGCCGCCGCCTGCGGAGCCGGACAGGGCACGACCGCCGCCAATACATCCGCCCAGACATCAGGCAATACATCCGGCCGGACATCCGCCCAGACATCCGCGCAGACTTCGGCCCGGCCCGCGCCGCAGGAGTCCCCGCTCGGGATCGCCAACCCGGCCTCGGTCTACTGCGCCGAGCACGGCGGCCGTCTCGTCATCCGCACGCGCGGCGACGGCGGACAGTACGGCGTCTGTCTCTTCGAGGACAACAGGCAGTGCGAGGAGTGGGCCTTCTTCCGGGGCGAGTGCCCCTACGGAGGGCGCAAGATCACGGGCTATCTGGACGGCACGGCAGAGGGCGAGGCCAGGGCGCTGTGCGCCATCCGGGGCGGGAAGCTGACCGGGCTCGGCACGTCCGCGGCGACCTGCACGCTGCCCGGCCGTTCGGCCTGTCCGGCCATAGACCTCTGGTACGGCCGCTGCCCGTAGCCTCCGTTTCCTGAACGGTTCTCAGTCCCCGCTCTTCTCGCGTCTGGCGACTTCCTCGTCGCGCAGCGCGCGCCGCAGCACCTTGCCGACCAGGGTCTTGGGCAGCTCGTCGCGGAACTCCACGTCGCGCGGGACTTTGTAGCTCGCGAGCTTCTCCCTGCACCAGGCGATGACCTCGTGGCGGGTGAGCTCCTCGCCCTCGTGGGGCACGATGAAGGCCTTGATGGCCTCGCCGCGCGTGCGGTGGGGGATGCCCACGGCCACGGCTTCCTTGATCTTGGGGTGCGCGTAGAGGACCTCGTCGATCTCGCGCGGGTAGACGTTGTAGCCGCCGACCAGGATCATGTCCTTCTTGCGGTCCACGATGCTGAAGTAGCCTTCCTCGTCCATGACCGCGATGTCGCCGGTGTACAGCCAGCCGTTCCTGAGCGTCGAGGCGGTCTCGTCCGGCCTGTTCCAGTACCCCTTCATGACCTGCGGCCCGCGGATGACCAGCTCGCCCGCCTTGCCCGCCGGCAGGGGCTCGGGCCCCCCGCCGTCCATGTCCACCACGCGCGAGTCCGTGTCCGGGAAGGGCAGGCCTATGGAGCCCTCCTTGCGCACTCCGTTCAGCGGATTCAGGTGCGTCACGGGCGAGGCCTCGGTCAGGCCGTAGCCTTCGAGGATCTCCGCGCCGGTGATCTCCTTGAAGCGGCGCAGGAGCTCGTGGGGCATGGGCGCGGAGCCGGAGACGCAGTAGCGCAGCGCGCTCCAGTCCGCCTCGGCGAACTCCTTTTGCTGCATGAGCGCCAGGTACACGCTCGGCGCGCCGGGGAAGATGGTCGGACGCACGCGGTTGACCGTCGCGAGCACGTCGCGCGGGTCGAAGCGGGCGAAGGGCACCAGGGTGGCGCCCACGGAGATGGGAAAGTTCAGGCAGACCGTGAGGCCGTAGACGTGGAAGTAGGGCAGGACGCCGAGGAAGACCTCGGAATGCTGGCCCACGGCGTGCAGGATGCCCTGGATCTGGGTGACGTTGGCGTTCAGGTTGGCGTGGGTGATCATGCACCCCTTGGCCCGGCCCGTGGTGCCGCCCGTGTACTGCAGGAGCGCCAGGTCCGTGTGGGGCAGGATGTTCGGGGCCGAGTAGCGCCCGCTGCTCTTCACGAGGTCGCGCCAGCGCACCGTGGCCTTGCCGTCGTAGGGCACGTGCACGTGCTTCTTCTCGCGCCAGAGCTTTATGCGCGCCAGCCAGTCCATGGGAAAGGAGAGGGCGTCGGGGATGGTCGTGACGTGGATCGTGTCGAGCCCGAGCGTGTCGCGCAGCGGCGCGATCTTGGGCCAGAGCAGGTCCAGGGTGATCATGTGCCGCGAGCCGGAGTCCGGGATCTGGTGCACGAGCTCGTGTTCCATGGACAGCGGATTGACCATGACCACCACGGCCCCTGCCTTGAGCACCGCCCAGTAGGCGATGACGGTCTGGGGCAGGTTGGGCAGCATGAGGGCCACGCGGTCGCCCCGGCGCACTCCGCGCTCCCGCAGGTTGTGGGCCATGACCTCGGCCAGCCGCCTGAGTTCGCCGTAGCGCAGGGTGGTGTTCTTGAAGATGACCGCCGTGCGGTCGGGGTGCGCGTCGGCCGAGCGGTCGAGCCAGGTGAAGAGGGGGATGTCCTCGTAGTCGAGGTGGTGGGGCACCTCGGGATCGTAGTGGGCAAACCAGGGGCGCTCGGCGTCGCTCATGTCGTCGTTCCCTGTGTGGGGCGCGGTGCCGGACATGGGATCGTTTCGGTCGTGGGGCATGGCGTGTCGCGCGGGCTCGCCCGCGGGCGGCTGATGGTTTCGCGGGCGCGCGCCTGGAACGCTGCGGTCGCGGGGTGTCCGCCGGACGTCAGCGGGTCCCCTTTGGGCGCCCGCGGAACGTCCGGCGCGGTCGATTGCCGGTTGCCTGTGTTCTAAACGGAGGAGGGCAGGTGCGCAAGGCCGGAGGGAGGGGCCGGGGGGCGTCCCCGGCGGGCGCATGAACGGGATGCACCCGTCGGAAACCGCATGTACGTTTTGAGCGTACCGTGTGTTGTATGGCTATCCGGCGGCTAGAGCGGGGACTTGCTGCGCATGATCACGCGCGTGATGCCGATCTTGCCCAGGCGGGACTTCATCTCGTTCGTCTCGTCGGGCGTGCCGCGGAACTGCACGATGACCCTGTGCCAGGTCTTGCCCTTGATCTCGGTGCTCTCGGTCTGGGCCCAGAGTCCGGTGGACTTCACGCGCTTGACCATGGCCTCGGCCTGGGTCTTGTCCGTGAACGAGGCCACCTGGTAGATGTAGGAGAAACGCCCCTCGGCCGCGGCCTGTGTCTGCGGGGCCTGCTTCTCGGCCTGCTTCTGGGGCTGCTTCGGGGCCGGGGCGGGCGCCTTCTGCTGCGCCGCGGGGGCTTCCTTCCTGGCCGTGGGCGCGGGCTCGACCCGGGCGACCATGCTCGGCGTGGTCGTCTTCCGGGGCTCGGGCTTCTGCTGTTCGGCCTTCTGCTCGGCCTTCTGCTGCGCCCGCTGCGCGGCCTTCTGCTGCTCGGCCCGGTGGGAGTCCTGCACGGCCTCGGCCGCCTTGGGCGGCATGACCGGGGTCTTGGTCAGGGAATCCATGTAATGGAGCTCTTCCGGCTTGAGCACGCCGGTGTCGCCCTCGGACGCGGGAGGCGGCGGCGTGGGCATGATGCGCGCGATCTCGGGCACGGCCTTCTCGGGCTTGTAGCCGCGGCCGATGATCACGCCCAGCGCGAAGGCCCAGGCGACGACGAAGATGGCAAGCACGCCGAGCGCCGTGGCCTTGCCCAAGCCCAGCTCGATGGTCAGCGCGCGGCGGGGGGCCTTGCCGTTCTCCCCGCCGTTGCCGTTCTTCTTGGCCTTGTCCTGCGACATGCTACATGCGCTCCGGGGCCTCGACGCCGAGCAGCGCCAGGCCGCTCTTGATGGTTGCGGCGACCGCTTCGAGCAGGGCGAAGCGGGCGCCGGTCAGGGCCGGGGCTGCGGCGTCCAGGACCTTGTTGACCGAGTAGTAGCGGTGCAGCAGCCCGGCCAGTTCCTGCAGGTAGTAGCTCACGTGGTGCGGCGAGAGGGTCCGGGCCGCGACCTCCGCGATGTCGGGCCAGCGTTCCAGGCACTTGAGCAGGTCGAGGTCCGCCTCGGTGTCGAGCAGGGCGAGGTCGGCCCCGGCCGCGTCGATCGCGATGCCTTCTTCGGCGGCCTTGCGGCCCACGGAGGAGATGCGGGCGAAGGCGTACTGCACGTAGTAGACCGGGTTGTCCATGGACTGCTGCTTCACGAGCTCCAGGTCGAAGTCGAGCTTGCTGTCCGACTTGCGGGAGAGGAAGGTGAAGCGGGAGCTGTCCGTGCCCACCTCGCGCACCACGGCCGAGAGCTCCTCGAACTCGCCGGAGCGGGTGGACATGGCCACCTGCTGGCCGCCGCGCAGGAGGTTCACGAGCTGCACCAGGATGACCTGCAGCTGCTCGGGATCCTTGCCCATGGCCTGCACCGCCGCCTTCATGCGCGGGATGTAGCCGTGGTGGTCCGCTCCCCAGACGTCCACGACGAGGTCGAAGCCGCGCCGGAACTTGTCCAGATGGTAGGCGATGTCCGCCGCGAAGTAGGTCAGGGCGCCGGAGGACTTCCTGAGCACGCGGTCCTTGTCGTCGCCGAAGCGCGTGGTGGCGAACCACAGCGCGCCCTCCTGCTCGTAGATGAGGCCGCGCTCGGTGAGGAAGTCGAAGGCCTCCTGCACCTTGCCCGCGGCGTGCAGCGACTTCTCGGAGAAGAAGACGTCGTGGTGCACGCGGAAGTCGTCCATGTCCTTCCGGATGCCCGCCATGATGGCGTCCATGCCGTACTGGTAGCAGATTTCCCTGGCCTCCTCCTCGGGCATGTCGAGGAGCGCGCGGCCGTGCTTTTCCTGCATCACGCGGGCGTGGTCGATGATGTAGTCGCCCTTGTAGCCCTCGTCGAGCATCGGCAGGTCGGGGTCGAAGAGCTGCTGGTAGCGGCGGAAGATGGAGGCGCCGAGCAGGCGCATCTGGAGCCCGGCGTCGTTGATGTAGTATTCCGTGGTCACGTCGTGGCCGGTGAAGCGGAGGATGCGCGCCACCGAGTCGCCGATGGCGGCGCCGCGGCCGTGGCCGATGTGCAGGGGGCCGGTGGGGTTGGCCGAGACGAACTCGACCTGGACCTTGCGGCCAGCGCCCATGGCCGAGCGGCCGTACTCGCCGTTTGCCGCGCGCACGTCGGATACGGTGCGCTGCCAGAAGCCGGGCGTGAAGGTCACGTTCAGGAAGCCCGGCCCGGCCACGTCGGCCTTGGCCACGTCCGCCTCGCTCTCCTCGAGCGCCGCGGCGATCTTCTCGGCCAGGGCGCGCGGCGGCATCTTGGCCTCCTTGGTCAGGAGCATGGCCGCGTTGCAGGCCAGGTCGCCGAACTTCTTGTCCTTGGGCGGCTCAATGCTCACGCGCTCGGGCAGGGCCAGTCCGAGGCCGGAAAGGGCGCGGGAGAGGGCTTCGCTCAGAAAGGTCGTGGCGCGCATGGACTAGGCCTCCCCGCCGTCGGAAATCTCCGCGATGCGCGTCTCTATCTGCTCGGGATCGGCGCAGAAGCCGCTGGTGTAGGGCGTCTCGCCCGCGACCGCCGTGACGATGGGGTCGAGGATGGGCGAGAGCATGCGCGTGAGCACGCCCTTGGGGCCGCACTCCACGAAGCTGCGCGCGCCGAGCTCCCACATGGCGCGCACGCCCTGGGTCCAGAAGACCGAGGAGGTCATCTGCCTGGCCACGCAGGCGCGGATCTCCGCGGCCGCCTGCACCGGCGCGCCCGTGGCGTTCATGACCAGCGGGAAGGCTGCGTCGCGCACGTCGATCTTGGCCAGGGCCTTCTCGAACTCGGCAGCGGCTTCGGCCATGAGCGGGGAGTGGAAGGCGCCGGACACGGCCAGGGGCACTGCGCGGGCCTTCCTCTCCTTGGCCAGGGCGGAGGCGGCCTCGACCGCGTCGCGGTGACCGGAAATGACGAACTGGGCCGGGGTGTTGTAGTTGGCGATGCGCAGCTCCTTGCCCGTGGACTCGCGCGCGGCGGCCACGAGCTCCTCGGCGCCCGACTGGTCGACCTTGAGCAGGGCGGCCATGGCGCCGGTGCCGTCGCCCGCCTCGGACATCAGGCGGCCGCGCAGGGAAACGAGCGTGAGCACGGCGTCGATGGACAGGGCCCGGGACGCGGCCAGGGCGGCGAACTCGCCCAGCGAATGGCCCGCGGCGCACAGCGGCGCCACGCGACCGGCAAGGCCCAGGAAGACGCTCAGGTTGACCACGGTCAGGGCGGGCTGCAGCCAGCGCGTCTGCGCCATGTCGGCCTCCTCGCCCTCCCAGTAGACGGCGCGCAGCTCGGCGCCGGAAATCTTCTCCGCCTTCACCCACAGTTCCATGGCCTCGGCGTCGGCCTCGGCGATGGCGCGGCCCATGCCTTTTTCCTGGGATCCCTGGCCCGGGAAGAGGAGGGCCGTCTTCTTCGCGTCGCTCACTTTCGCTTGCTCCTTGACTGGTCTATCGGTTAGGCATCTGGCCGTCCGGACGCCCCGGAAGCCCGGGGCTGCGGCGGGGGCCGTCGTGGTCCCGGCCGTCTCGCGGCATTTTCGGACCTGATGCCCGATCATAACATTGCCGTGCGAGCGGAATAGTGGATTCCAGCCCGCCTTTCAAGGGGAATCGCCATGGCGCGCAAACAGCCCAAGCCCGCTTCGGGCGTTCAGCAAATCGCCCCGTCGGCCGCCGAAACCGCCGCCGCCATGCGCGCCCTCGGCCGCGAGCCGTCCGGGGGCGAGGCGGCCGGGCTCGCCCTCTACCTGGGCCTGCTCATGCAGTGGAGCGCGCGCATGAACCTCGTGGGCGCGCGCGACTGGCGCCGCGCCCTGTCCGAACTCGCGGCCGACTCCTGGCACCTGGCCGACTTCCTCGCGGGACATCCCCTGCTGCCCGCGAACCCGCTCTGCCTGGACCTCGGCGCAGGCGCCGGACTGCCCGGCATTCCGCTGCGCCTCTTCTGGCAGGAGGGAGAGTACCACATGGTGGAGCCGAGGGAAAAGCGGGCCCTGTTCCTGGGCGTGGCCCTGGCCAGGCTCTCCCTGCCGCGCACCCACGTCGAGCGCTGCCGGGCCGAGGAACTGCCCGAGGGGCTTCGCGGCGCGGATCTCGTCGTCTCGCGCGCCTTCATGCCCTGGCGCGAATATCTCGAGGTGGCGCGCACGCTGCTCGCGCCGGGCGGGGTCTGCGTGGTCATGGCGGGCGGGCCGCCGCCGGACGGGCCGGTGCAGGGCTGGCGGGCCTCGGAGTGCGCGGCCTATGCCGTTGAGGCCGGGGAAGGGCGCCAGGAGCGCTACTTCTGGAGCTTCACGCCCGAGGCCATCTCCAGGTAGCTGTCCTTGAAGATGACGCGGGTGGCCGTCTTGTCCGCCAGCTCGGCCAGGTCCATCAGCTGCTCGAGGAAGTCGAGGATGGCGTAGCGCCGTTCTTCCGAGGCGTCCGCGAACTCGGCTTCGAGCCTGCCGCTCTCCATGTATTCCCTGATCCGGGTCAGGTAGTCGGGATCGATCATCTCGTTTGCTCCCAGGAATTTCGTACTGTCCGGGACATGCCACAGCCCGGGGCCCCGGTCAAAGGGACGGGCCCGGGCGGCACGGCGCGGCGCAGCTCATGCGTTGTGGTAGGGGATGCCCCGCCAGATGGACACGGCGCGCCAGATCTGCTCGTAGAGGACCACGCGGGCCAGCTCGTGCGGCAGGGTCATGGGGCCGAGCGCCAGCAGGCCGCGGGCGCGGGCGCGCACGGCCTCGGCCAGGCCGTAGGGGCCGCCGAGCACGAAGACGGGCTCCTCGCCGCCCTCCACCACGTCGCGCAGGAAGTCCGCGAAGCCGACCGAGGGCATGGTGCGGCCGCGCTCGTCCAGGCAGACCACGGCGCTGCGCTCGGGGAGCCTCGCCAGGATGGCCTCGCCCTCCAGGCGCACGCGCTCCTCGGGCGGCAGCTTGGCGGGCGCGTCCTTGAGTTCCACCGCCTCGATGCGGAAGTGGCGCGAGACGAGCTTCTCGTAATGGGCGGCGGCCTCCTTCCACCAGGAGGTCTTGAGCCGTCCGACGGCGATGACGGTGATGCGCTTCATGGACGTGCCGGGCGTTCGGGGCGGTGTTTCCGGCCGGGACCCTTCGCAGGGCGCGACCGCAGGGTGGGGGAGACTAGCTTCGGCGCGGCGAGTTGTCAAAGCTCTGGGCTTCACGTAGGTTCACAGGCGCCCGGCGGACGACCGATGCAGATATCACGAATCCTTCACTCCCTTCCGGCCTCGCGCCGGTTCTTGCTAGCGCTGCTGCCGTTTTTGTGCGCGGCGCTGCTGCTCCATCCAGCGCCTGCCCGGGCGCAGCACCTGATCCTCGACCGCTTCCTCCTGGCCAACAACGCCCAGTCCGTGAGCGTGCGCTTCGGCCTGCACATCGACGACATCTCGCGCGTCGAGGAGGAGCTCGCCAACGGCGGCGAGCTCGGCCTCGTGGTCCAGGTGACGCTCAAGCGCAAGCGCACGGCCTGGGCCGACGCCACTGTGGCCCACAAGGAGCTCGTGGGGCTCGTCGGCTACGACGCGCTGAGCCGTCAGTTCCACGCCTCCCGTCCCGGCGTGGAGAAGATCCTGCGCGGTCCCTCTTTGGCTCCCCTGATAGAGAAGCTGTGGAGCGACGTGGAGCTCGACATGGCGCCGTGGAGCGTGCTCGAACGCGGCCACGACTACCTGCTCGACTTCGAGATGCGCCTTGCGCGCAAGGACGTGCCCACCTGGCTTCGGACCACGCTCTTCTTCTGGTCCTGGGACGTCATCCCGCCCACCACCTACCGCCTGGAATTCGCCTACTAGAGCGGGTGAGGGCCCATGGCGAAACGTCAGGACAGGCGAAACGACGCGCCGCAGGGCGACATGGGCCAGAACGGCGAGCCCATCCGCGTGAGCGACATCCCCACGCAGGAGCGCAAGCGCCGCCAGCGCGAACTCTGGCTGGCCGCCCTGGGCGCCCTGCTCATCGTGGCCCTGACCTGGGGCGAGCTCAAGTACATCGGCCTCGATTCCTATCTTTTCCTGCCCATCTTCAACTTCAACTTCGTCCTCCTCGCGGTCATCCTCTTCGTCGTCGTGCGCAACGTCGTGAAGCTGCTCCTGGACCGCAAGCGCCGGGTGCTCGGCTCGCGGCTGCGAACGCGCCTCGTGCTGTCCTTCATGGTCCTCACCCTGGTGCCGACGCTGCTCATGTTCGTCGTGGCCGTGCAGTACGTGCGCACCGGCATCGACTACTGGTTCCAGTCCAAGATCGAGGGCTCCATGGAGCAGTCGCTCGGGCTCGGCCAGGACATCTACGCCATCCTGCGCGAGCGTCCCCTGCTCGTGGCCCGCAGCATAGAGGCCGACATCCGCGCCCGCCGCTACACCTGGGGCGGCAGCGGCATGGACCAGTTCCTGGGCGAGAAGAAGGACCAGCTCGGGCTCGGCCTCATCGGCGTGCTCACCCCGGACAGGCGCGAGCAGAACTGGCATCAGGACCCGGACTTCGAGGGCCCCTGGCGCGAGTTCCGCGCCTCCATCGACTGGAAGGCCCTGGCCGAGGGGAGGGGCTACGTCTCGAACCTCCTCTCCGGGCCGGGCCAGGACGTCGTCGTGGCCGTGCTCGCCGTGGACAAGGGGCACACCGGCTACCTCGTGCTCGGCGAGGGGCTCGGGGCCGGCATGCTGGCCAAGATGGACCGGGTCGTGAACGGCGTGGAGGAGTACAAGAAGCTCAGGGCGCTGAAGAGCCCGCTCAAGGCGGCCCTCTACCTGACCATGGGGCTCATGACCGGCAGCATCATCCTGGGCTCGGTCTGGTTCGGCTTCCGCCTGGCCAAGGAGATTTCCGCGCCCGTGCAGGCCCTGGCCGTGGGCACGCAGCGCATCGCGCGCGGAGACCTCTCCGTGCGCCTGGAGGACAAGTCCACGGACGAGCTCGGTTTCCTGGTCCAGTCCTTCAACCGCATGGCCGAGGACCTGCAGGAGAGCCAGGAGCGGCTGACCCAGGCCAACCAGCGCCTGAACCAGCAGAACATGGAGCTCGAGGCGCGCGGCTCCTACATCGAGGCCCTGCTCAACAACATCACCGCGGCGGTCGTCTCACTGGACAGCGAGGGCCGTGTGAACACGGTCAACCGCGCGGCCGAGTCCATGCTCGGCCTGGACGCCCGCTCCCTCATCGGCCGTCCGCCCCTGGAAGGGCTGGTCGGCGAGCACAGAAGGCTCATGCAGCGCCTCATCGACATCCCCGCGACGCAGCCCGGGGGGCAGTGGCAGGAGCAGTCGCTCATCTCCCTCGGCTCGCGGGAGATGAAACTGCTCATCAACGTCGTGGAGCTCAGGCTGCCGGACGGCGGCCGGGCGGGGCTCGTGGCGCTCATCGAGGACATCACCGAGCTCGAGAAGATGCAGCGCGTGGCCGCCTGGCGCGAGGTCGCGCGGCGCATCGCGCACGAGATCAAGAACCCCCTCACGCCCATCAAGCTCTCGGCGCAGCGCCTGGAGAAGCGCTTCGGCCCGGAGATCGAGGACCCCGTGTTCCGGGAATCCACCCGGCTCATCGTGCGCCAGGTGGAGCACATGCAGGAGATGGTGCAGGAGTTCTCGGCCTTCGCCAAGCTGCCCGAGATGGTCCTGCGCCCCGGCAACCTGCGTCCGCTCCTGGAAGAGGTCGTCGCGGTCTTCTCCACGAGCCACACCGGCATCGCCTGGTCGCTCGACGCGGCCGCGGACCTGCCGCGCCTCTCCTTCGACGCCGAGGGCATGCGCCGCGTGCTCCTGAACCTGCTCGGCAACGCGGCCGAGGCCCTGCAGGGCCGGGGACACGTGGAGGTCTCGGCCTTCCACGACCCCATCCTCCGCCTGGTCGTGGTCGAGGTGCGCGACGACGGCCCAGGGCTCAGCGAGGAGGAGCGCTCGCGCATCTTCGAGCCCTATTTCTCGCGCAAGAAGGGCGGCACCGGCCTCGGCCTGACCATCGCCCGCTCCATCGTCAGCGATCACCACGGCTTTTTGCGCGTGCGCCCGAACGAGCCGAACGGCACCGTCTTCGTCATCGAGCTCCCCCTGGCCTGAACCCCGCAGAGCCCGCGCTGCATCGCTTCCCCGCATCGGAATCCGTGACAGCGAATCCGAAAGGGGCTATTTACGTCCCATGGAAAGATATCCTCCAACCGAGGACAGAGGGCCGCGATGAGGGTCGTCATCACGGGCGGCACCGGACTCATCGGCCGCCGCCTGACGGAGTCGCTGCTCGCGGACGGCGCCGAGGTCGTGGTCCTGACGCGCTCGGTGTCCAAGGTCCGCGACCTCTTCGACGGACGCGCCAGCGCCGCCCTTTGGGACGGGCGCACGGCACGGGACTGGAGCCAGCTCGTGGACGGCGCGGACGCGGTCATCAACCTGGCGGGCGCGAACATTGCCGCGGGCCGCTGGACCGCCTCCCGCAAGAAGCGCATCCTGGACAGCCGCGTCGACGCGGGCCATGCCGTGGCCGAGGCCATCCGCCGCGCCAAGAGGCGGCCCAGGGTCCTCGTGCAGGCCTCGGGCGTGGGCTATTACGGCCCGCGCGGTCTGCCCCCGGCGGACGAGTCAGACCCGGCGGGCGAAGGCTTTCTGGCCGAGGTCTGCAAGGCCTGGGAGCCGTCCACCGCCTCGGTGGAGGAGCTGGGCGTGCGCCGGGTGATCGTGCGCACCGCCGCCGTCCTGGCCCCGGAAGGGGGCGCGCTGCAGAAGATCCTGCCGCCGTTCAGGCTCGGCCTCGGCGGAGAGCTCGGCAGCGGCACGCAGGGATTCCCCTGGATCCACATCGAGGACGAGGTGGGCGCCATCCTCTTTCTCCTCGGTCGCGAGAGCGCCTCGGGCCCTTACAACCTGGCCGCTCCCGATCCCGCGGACAACGCCGCCTTCACCCGGACGCTGGCGCGCGCCCTCGGGCGGCCCGCCTTCCTGCGCGTCCCGGCCTTCGCCTTGAGGCTCCTGCTCGGCGAGATGGCGGACGGGATGCTCCTCTCCGGGCAGTTCGTCTCACCCGCGCGCCTGCGGGCCGAAGGGTACGTCTTCAGGCATCCCGACCTCGGCGAAGCACTTGAGCATATATTCGGAAAAGGATAGGCAGCGACATGAGACGACATCCCGTCTGGAGCGAAGCATCCGTGGCCCGGGAGGAGGGGGCGGCGCTTTGACACCATCCCCGCGCGTGCGCATCATGATCGTCGAGGACGAGGCCATCGTGGCCCTGGACATCCAGAGCCGTTTGCGCAGCATGGGCTACGACGTTGTCCGCCAGGTCGCTTCCGGCGAGGCGGCGGTCTCGTCCGCGCGCGAACTGAGGCCCGACCTCATCCTCATGGACATCATGCTCGAGGGGCCCATGGACGGCATCGAGGCCGCGGGCATGATCAGCGCCGAGATGCACATCCCCATCATCTACCTCACCGCCTACGCGGACGAGACCACCCTGCAGCGGGCCAAGGTCACCGATCCCTTCGGCTACATCATCAAGCCCTTCGAGGACCGCGAGCTGTCCATCAACATCGAGATGGCGCTCTACAAGCACGACATGGACCGGCGCGTGCGCGACCACGAGCGCTGGCTGACCACGACGCTGCACAGCATCGGCGACGGGGTGGTGGCCACGGACGCGCGCGGTTCCGTGACCTTCCTGAACCCGGCCGCGCGACGCCTGCTCGGCTTCGAGGACAACCGCGCCGTGGGCCGGGAGCTGGACGCCGTGGTGCACATCGTGGACGAGCAGACCGGCGACCTCCATCTGGACATCGCGGGCCAGGCGCTGCGCGGCGAGCAGCGGGGCGAGCTCGACGGCGACCTCATCCTGGTGACGAGGGGGGGCGAGAAGATCCCCGTGCAGCTCAACATTTCGCTCATCGCGCGCGGCGACGGCGGGGCCCAGGGCACGGTCCTGGTGGTGCGCGACGTCTCCGAGCGCCGTCGCGCCGAGCAGAAGCTGAAGGACAGCGTGCGCCAGCTTCAGCTGACCCTCAAGCAGACGGTCAACGCCCTGGCCATCACCTCGGAGAAGCGCGACCCCTACACCGCGGGGCATCAGCAGCGCGTCACGCAGCTCGCCTGCGCCATCGCCCACGAGCTCGGCTTCGACGAGGAGCGCGTCGAGGGCATCCGGGTGGCCGGACTGCTGCACGACATCGGCAAGATCTACGTCCCGGCGGAGATCCTGGCCAAGCCCGCGCGGCTGACGAACATGGAGATGGGACTCGTGAAGACCCACTCCGAGGTGGGCTACGACATCCTGAAGGAAGTGCCGTTCCCCTGGGCCGTGGCCGACTTCGTGCTGCAGCACCACGAGCGCATCGACGGCAGCGGCTACCCGAACGGCCTCTCGGGCGAGGATATCCTGCCCGAGGCGCGGATCATCTGCGTGGCAGACGTGGTGGAGGCCATGTCCTCCCATCGGCCGTACCGCGCGGCGCTCGGCATCGAGCGGGCCCTGGGCGAGATCCAGCGCAACAGGGGCAAGCTCTACGACGCGGAAATGGTCGACGTCTGCCTCGAATTGTTCCGCAAGGGGTTCCAGTTCACGAGCGCGTAGGATATTCCCCCCGAGATGATCACCATGAAACGTTTCCCACGGACGAGGACGCTGCCGACCCTGCTGTCGGCGGCCTGCGTCGCCCTTTGCCTGGTGCTCGCCCTTGCCGCCTCCGGCTGCGGCCTCGTCGCCGCGGGCGCGGTGGGCGGCACAGGGGCCATGGCCTATCGCGGCTACACGGCGCGCGACTACACCGGCTCGGTGGAGCGCGTGCAGCAGGCCGTGCGCCAGGCCATCGCCTCCATGCACCTGCATGTGCTCGACGAGAAGAAGGTGAGCGAGGAGGACGGCGGCAGCCATCTCTCCATCTACTCCGAATTCGACGACGGCACGGACTTCCGCGTCTCGCTCAGGCCCAAGAAGGGCGGCGTGACCCTGGTCGAGGTCTGGGTCGGGCACATCGGCGATCCCGCGCGCTCGAACAAGGTCCTGGATGCCGTCGACACGGCCATGGGGCAGAAGGGAACCCCGGTATGAGCCTTGTCCTCGTGGTCGACGACGAGGAGGGCATCCGCTACTCCCTGCGCGGCATCCTCGAGGACGAAGGCTACGAGGTGGCCGAGGCCGAGAGCGCGGAAAAGGCGCTCGAGCTCGCCGCCGGGCACGTGCCGGACCTGGTCTTCCTGGACATCTGGCTGCCCGGCATGGACGGCCTGGAGGCCCTGGAATCCCTGCGCGCCGACCAGCCCGACCTGCCAGTGATCATGATCTCGGGCCACGGCAGCATCGAGACCGCGGTGAACGCCATCAAGAAGGGGGCCTTCGACTTCATCGAGAAGCCCCTGTCCCTGGAGAAAGTCGTCATCACGGCCGCCAAGGCCCTGGAGTTCCGGCAGCTCCGGCGCGAGAACACGGCGCTTCGGGCGCGCATCTCGTCCGACCTCTCGCAGAATCTCACGGGCAGCTCGCCCGTCATCACGCGTCTTGCTGAGCAGATATCCCGCGTGGCGCCCACGGACGCCTGGGTGCTCATCACGGGCGAGAACGGCACGGGCAAGGAGATCGTGGCGCGCATGGTCCACGCCCAGAGCCGCAGATCGGGCAAGCCCTTGGTCGCGGTCAACTGCGCCGCCATTCCGGAGGAGCTCATCGAGTCCGAGCTCTTCGGCCACGAGAAGGGCGCCTTCACGGGTGCGGACCGCGCGGCCGAGGGCAAGTTCGAGCTGGCGGACGGCGGCACGCTGCTGCTCGACGAGATCGGCGACATGAGCATGAAGACCCAGGCCAAGATCCTGCGCATCCTGCAGGAGCAGCGCTTCGAGCGGGTCGGCGGCCGCAAGACCATCACCGTGGACGTGCGCGTCATCGCCGCCACGAACAAGGATCTGCCGCAGGAGATCGCGGCGGGCCGCTTCCGCGAGGACCTCTACTACCGGCTCAAGGTCTTTCCCCTGATCCTGCCCCCGCTGCGCGAGCGCAGCGAGGACATCCCCATGCTCATGGAGGAGTTCATGGCCGGCTTCGCGCGCGAGCACGGCTTCAAGCCCGTGATCTTCTCGCCGGGCGCCCTGGCCGTGCTCATGGCCTACCGCTGGCCGGGCAACGTGCGCGAGCTGCGCAACTTCACCGAGCGCATGCTGATCATGTACGGCGGCCGGGAGGTGCAGGCCGCGGACCTGCCGCCGGAGATCGCCGTGGCCGGTGCCGCGGCCGCCGACGTGGACCTCGGGGGGATGGACCTCGCCGGGCTCGGTTCCACCTCGGATCTGAAGACCGCCCGCGCTCTGTTCGAGGCGCGTTTCCTGGAGGTCAAGCTCCAGGAGTGCGGCGGCAACATCAGCCGCCTGGCGGATCTGGTGGGGCTCGACCGCTCCTCCCTCTACCGCAAGCTCAAGGCCTACGGCATCCAGGTCTCGGAATAGACTTCGACTGGCCTGGGCGCCGGAAACGACAAGGGGGAGCCGCGGCGCGCGCCGCGGCTCCCCCTTGTCGTTTCTCTTCGTGGACCGACGCAGCCGGTCTTCTTTCACCAGTCTTTCGCGAGTCAGGCGCCAGCCAGGCCAGGCAGTCCTGCCCGAAGGTTCCGGCTAGTCGTCGCGCCAGTCGTGGAAGGGGTCGTGCTCGCCGTGCAGGATCTCGAAGACCTCCGCGAATTCCCCGGCGTCGCTCATGCGGCCGCGGTAGCGGGCCAGCCCCTGCATGGCCTCCTCGACCTTGCGGCCGATCAGGGTCTCGTAGCAGTTGATGGCGTCCATCTTGCGGCCCACGGTCTCGGTGATGTTCACCGCGTGGCCGAAGCGGCACAGCGGCGGCGCGATCTCGTACCCGAACACGGTCTGCACCTGGTGCGGGGTGCCCTCGATCTCAGGCGTGGCCGCGGAGGCCGCCTGCACGGCGGCGCGCACGCAGCAGGAGAGCCCGGTGCGGTCCGGGGAGGGATCCTGGGAAGAAAATGTGAAGATGAGGTCGGGCTTGTGCTTGCGGATGAGGTGGGCGGCCCTGAGCACCGCCTCGCGGCCGAACATCTCGGCGCCCGGATCGACGAGCAGGAAGCCGACTTCGGACACGCCGAGCAGGCGTGCGGCCAGGCGCGCTTCCTTGGCCAGCGTGTTCAGGTTCTCGCCCGAGTAGGCGCAGAAGATGTTCACGCCGTTCCAGCCCTGGTCAGTGAGCAGGGTCACGGAGCCGCCACAGCCCATGGCAATGTCACCGGGCGTGAGCCCGAACGAAAGAACAGTCTTGCTCATCGAATATCCGCCGTCGTGAGTCTTTGAACCGAAACAGAACGTAGCCGCACGTATCCGCGTGCTCTTAGACGGATTTAGGGCGTAAGGCAAGGCGCTCGCGGGCTGCCGTGGATGCACTTCGCGGGAAGTCGGGAAGCCCGGTTACCAGGGGAGATTCAGGGCGGATGCCAGGAAGCCGCCGAGGGGCTTGGCTTTCTCGCCCAGGGCCAGGCATTGCTCGAGAAAGTCCGGAGCGCAGGCCTCGTCCTCGGAAAGCGGCGCGACAACGTAGAAGTCCTTGCGCTTGATGTCCGCGGCTGCCGGATGGTCCGGGGAAAAGCCCTTGGGCGTCCGTTTCAGGACCTCGCCCGCCAGGGACCAGGGGACGCGCGCCGCTCGGTCCCGGGCCGCGAACCATGCGTCGGGATCGTCCGCCACGGCCTGGCGGATGGCGGCCAGCGCGGGCGGCCTGGGCTGGTAGGAGCCGAGCGCCAGGAGGACCCCGTCCGGCTCGAGGTGCACGTAGAAGCCCGGCGCGTCGGAGCTGCGCCCGGCCGTGCGGTGGTAGAACCAGAGCCCCGCGTGCAGCTTGTAGGGCGACTTGTCCGCGGAAAAACGCACGTCGCGGTAGATGCGGAACAGCGTGCCCCCCACGCGCGCGTCGGCCGCGAGCCAGGGACTCACGCGCGCGAGCGGCGCCGTCATTGCCTGCACGAAGGCCAGGCAAGGGGCCAGCACGTCACGCTCGTAGCGCGTCTTGTTGGCCTGGAACCAGGGCCGGGCGTTGTTCGTGCGAAGTTCCCGGAAGAATGCGAACAGGGCGGGGGGAAAGGCGGGGGCTGTCGGCATGTCGTGCGTCCTCCGTGAGGACTTTCTGATACCGCATGCGGCCGGTGTGAAACAAGGGGGGCGATTTTTGTTGACCATGAAAATCATTTTCATTAAAAGACGCTGTGCAGCAACGCTTTCACTCTGCGCGGCGGTATCAAGCGACTGGTGCATCAGACCGGTCAGGCCGAAAGTCCGAACAGGCCGGTGAGGCGGACCTGGACGCGGGGGCGATGCCGCGACACGAAGGGAGGGGACGATGGAACCGAGGATCATAGTCCGGGCGCTCGCAGCGGCCGGAGGCCAGGGCGGGGGATGTCCCGCCGCGAAGGTACAGCCGTGCCGGGGCGACGGCGGCTGCGGCGGATCCGGTTGCGCGCAGTCCATGCTTCCGCTGCACGAGATGGCCGAGGCGCTGGGCGCGGCCATCGACGCGCGCGACAGCTTCACGCGCGAGCATTCCGACGAGGTCGCCGTGCTTTCCGAGCTCCTGGCCGGGAGCATGGGGCTTTCCGCCGCGATGGTGCAGGCCGTGCACGTGGCCGGGCACCTGCACGACATAGGCAAGATCGGTCTGCCCGACGCCGTGCTGCGCAAGCCCGGGCCGCTCACGCCCGATGAATGGGCCCTGGTGCGCCTGCATCCCGTGACCGGCCACGCCATCGTGCAGCCGGTGGGCTGCCTGCGCGCGGCCGGGGTCGCGGAGATGATCCTGCACCACCACGAGCGCTACGACGGGCGGGGCTATCCCCACGGACTGGCCGGGGAGGCCGTTCCGCTCGGCGCGCGCATCATCGCGGTGGCGGATTCCCTCTCCGCCATGCTCCAGGCGCGCGCCTACCGCGCGCCGCTCACCTTCGACGAGGCACTGGCCGAGGTGGCGCGCTGCGCGGGCGGACAGTTCGATCCCCGCGTGGTCGAGGCCCTCTCCCGCACGGCGGACACGGCGCGCGCCTTCTTTGCGGGACGGGTCGATCTGGGCACAGGGCCGGGCGTCTAGCCTAGGGCGCGCACGAAGCGGTCGATGCCCGCGTCGAGGGTGGCGCGGGGGCAGGCGAAGTTGAGCCGCACGAAGCCCTCGCCGCCCGGCCCGAACCGAGGCCCCATGTTCAGCACGAGCCTTGCTTCGTGCAGGAGCTTCTTCTCCAGCTCCTGGTCCGAAAGCCCGAGGCCGGAGCAGTCTATCCAGGCCAGGTGCATGGCCTCTGCCGGGAAGAGGGTGACGCCGGGCAGCTCGGCCGCGAGGCGGGAGCGCAGATGGTCGAGGTTGGCCGTGAGGTAGGCCAGCAAGGCATCGAGCCAGGGCTCGCCCTCGGTGTAGGCGGCCTTCAGCGCCTCCACCCCGAAGGGGTTGGGGTCGAAGACCGCGTTGGCCGCCTGGGCCCGCATGAAGCGCGTGCGGATTTCGGGGTTCTTGATGATCACGTTGGAGGTCTGCAGCCCTGCGATGTTGAAGGTCTTGCTCGGCGCGCAGCAGACCACGCAGGCGTCGGCCGCCTCGGGCGAGAGCGCGGCCAGCACCGTGTGCCTGTGCGGCGCGAAGACGAGGTCGTGGTGGATCTCGTCGGACACGGGCGTCGCGCCGTGGCGCAGGCAGAGCTCGACGAAGCGGGAGAGCTCGTCGTTGCGCCAGACGCGGCCTGCGGGGTTGTGCGGGCTGCACAGCACGGCCAGCTTCACGCCGGAGGCGAGTTTCTTCTCGAGGTCGTCGAAGTCCATCTCGTAGTGCCGCCCCTTTCCGTCCTCCCGTATCGCCAGCCGGTTGTTCACCGGAACGCGGCCGTTGCGCTCTATGCTCAGGAAGATGGGCGGATAGACCGGCGACTGGAAGAGGACCTTGTCGCCCGGCTCGGTCAGGGCCTGGATGCACATGGAGAGTCCCGCCACCACGCCCGGGGCATAGCGTATCCATTCGGGCTCCACCTCCCAGCCGTGGCGGCGGCGCATCCAGGAGGCCGTGGCCGCGAAGAACTGCGGAAGCATGGCCGTGTAGCCGTACACGCCGTGCGCTGCGCGCGCGCAGAGGGCCTCGACCACCGCGGGCGGCGCGGCGAAGTCCATGTCCGCCACCCACAGGGGCAGCACGTCCGGCCCGTCGACGCCGAAAAGTCCGGCGAGCCCGTCCCACTTCTCGCAATCCGTTCCCCTGCGCTCGATGATGCGGTCGAAATCGAAGGCCACGATTCTCTCTCCTCGTGTGGTGGACGGCGCGTTCAGGCCGTGGTCGGCCCTCGTTGGTCGAGGGCCCGGGCGCTGCGTCGCACGGAATATCCGCTCCGAATTGCGGCGTGAAAGTCCTGCGCGCCCCGGGCAGGCCGCGGAGTGCGGCGAATGCCCCGGGGCGCGCCGGTTCTGCCGACCGGCCGTTCAGGCCGGTCCGTCGCGTTTGTCGCGTTGTTGCGTTCGGCGTGTGCGGCGCGGCTAGCTGCCGATGATCTTGATCAGCACCCTTTTCCTGCGTCTGCCGTCGAACTCGCCGTAGAAGATGCGCTCCCAGGTGCCGAAGTCGAGCTTGCCCTCGGTCACGGCCACGACCACCTCGCGGCCCATGACCTGGCGCTTGAGGTGCGCGTCGCCGTTGTCCTCGCCGGTGCGGTTGTGCCGGTAGTGCGCGACGGGCTCGTGCGGCGCCAGCTCCTCGAGCCAGTCCTCGTAGTCCTGGTGCAGTCCGGGCTCGTCGTCGTTGATGAACACGCTGGCCGTGATGTGCATGGCGTTGACCAGCATCAGGCCTTCCTTGATGCCGGACTCGGCGAGGGCCTCCTCGCACTGTCCGGTGATGTTTATGAAGGCCCGGCGTTTGGGTATCTCGAACCACAGTTCCTTGCGGAAGGATTTCATTTCGCGTCCTTTTTCCCGGTTGCGGTTTGGTCGGCCGAAGGCGCGATACGCGCGAACTCCCGTCTGATCCGCTCCACGCGCCGCCGGTTGACGCCGAGATCCCACCATCCCAGGCGCGAGGCGGAGCGTATGTGGATCAGGCCGGAGGAGGCATCGACGATGCATCGCACGTCGTCCACGAAGCCGAGCCTGCTGCGGTACTGCGCCCGCAGTTCCTCCTCGTTGGAAACGACGAGCAGCCCGCGCGTCGCCTCGACGGCCTTGCGCAGGGCCATGGCGGCCTCCCCGGCCGGGCAGGCGAAGGCGATGGGCGCGACGCGCCTCTCGGGCCTCGTCTCCTGGCTCGAGACGCAGTTGGGGCTTTCGGGGCAGGGCGGCAGGTTCTCCGACACGGTATGGTCTCCAGGCAGAGCTATCGCAGAGGCGCGCGGCGCAGTCAACGACCGCCGCGGCGCCGGCTCCGTCCCGCGCCACGGCCATGGGAGCCGTTTTCCCGTTTTCTGCGCATCCGTATGTTCAGGGTCTCCACGAAGAGCGAGAAGGCCATGGCGAAGTAGATGTAGGCGCGGTCGATGTGCTGGCCGAGCCCTTCGGCCACCAGGAAGACGCCGACCAGCAGCAGGAAGGCGAAGGCCAGCATCTGCAGCGTCGGGTGGTTCGAGACGAAGTCGCTCACGACGCGGGCGAAGAAGAGCATGACCGCCACGGCCGCGACGATGGCCGCGGACATGACCCACAGGTCGCGGGCCATGCCCACGGCCGTGATCACCGAGTCCAGGGAGAAGACGATGTCCAGGATCGCGATCTGCGCCACCGCCCCGGCCGTGCCCAGTCTGCCCCGGCCCGCCCTCGGCTCGGAGCCGTTCTCGCCCTCGAGCTTGTCGTGGATCTCGGCCGTGCCCTTGTAGAGCAGGAAGAGCCCGCCGAGCAGGAGCACGAGGTCGCGCGCGGTCACGGCGTGGTGAAGGACCGAGAAGAGCGGGGAGGAAAGCCGCATGATGCGGCTGATGGCGAAGAGCAGGGCCAGCCGGGTGAGCATGGCCATGGCCATGCCGAGCCTGCGCGCCGTCTCGCGGCGGCCCTGGGGCAGGCGGCTGGTGACGACCACGACGAAGACGATGTTGTCCATTCCGAGGACGATCTCGAGCGCCGTCAGGGTCAGCAGGGCGGCCAGGGTGTCCACGGAGAGCCAATGCATTGCGGCCGGACCTCTTTTTCAGGGGTTATCAGAAGGAAATCGGTATGGTACTGTTTCGCAGAAAAAAAAGTCGGCGGCAAGGAGGAGCGGAATGCGAGTCGGATTCTTCGGTCTTGGGATCATGGGCCAGGCCATGAGCGCCAACGTGGCCCGCAAGGGATACGACGTGACCGTCTACAACCGCACGCCCCGCCAGGTGGCCGAGCTCGAGCGCCTGAACGTGGCCGTGGCGGCCACCCCGGCGGAGTGCGCGGCGGGCGCGGACGCCCTCATCACCATGCTCACCGGCCCGGAAGCCTGCGACGCCATGCTCTTCGGCCCCCACGGCGTCGGGGAGGACGGGCTTCGGGGCAAGACGCTCATCAACATGAGCACCGTCTCCGTGGCCTACACCACGGCGCTCGCCGCCCGGCTGGCCGCGCTGGACTGCACTTTCATCGACGCCCCGGTCTCCGGCTCCAAGAAACCGGCCCAGGACGGCTCGCTGGTCATTCTGGCGGGCGGTGAGGATGTGGCCGTGGAGCGCTGGGAGCCGCTGCTCCTGACCATGGGCTGGAAGGTCGTGCACTGCGGCCCCGCGGGGGCGGGCACGATGATGAAGCTGGCCGTGAACCAGCTCCTGGCCGTGATGATGGAAGGGCTCGGCGAGATGCTCGCGCTGGGTGAGAAGGGCGGCCTCTCCGTGGAGTCCATGCTCGAGGTCGTGCTGGCCGGGCCGCTCTCCTGCGGGCTCTTCCAGCTCAAGCGCGACATGCTCGTGCAGGGGGAATACCCCGTGCAGTTCCCGCTCAAGCACATGCTGAAGGACCTGACCTTCGCCGTGCAGCAGGCCGACGCCGTGAACGCGGCCGCGCCCTCCCTGCGCGCGGCGCGCGAGGTCTTCGCGCGGGCCGCGGAGGCGGGACACGGGGAGGACGATTTCGCCGCCGTGCGCACGGCGCTTTGAGGACGACCGCATATCTCCCGGCCGCCGGGGCCGGAACGCGAAAAAAAGCCGCGCGGCTCATGGAACCGCGCGGCTTCGTCGTGCAGGAAGCCTTCCTGAAGGGGAGGCGGGTTAGCGCTCCTCGATGGAGCGGTACTTGCGCTCCGCCGGGCCCATGTAGACCTGGCGGGGGCGGTGGATCTTGCCGCCTGCGCGCGACTCCTCGTACCAGTGGGCGATCCAGCCCGGCATGCGGCCGATGGCGAACATGACCGGGTACATGCTCACCGGGATGCCCAGGGTGCGCAGGATGATGCCGGAGTAGAAGTCCACGTTGGGATAGAGGCTGCGTTCGATGAAGAAGTCGTCGGACATGGCCGTGGCCTCGAGCTCCTGGGCGATCTCGATCAGCGGGTCGCCGGTCATGTCCTGGTCGTGCAGCAGCTTGTGCGCGGCCTTCTTGAGGATCTTGGCGCGCGGGTCGAAGCTCTTGTAGACGCGGTGGCCGAAGCCCATGAGCCGCATCTCGCGGCGCTTCACCTTCTCGATGTAGTCCTTGACCGTGAGGCGGCCGGCGTTGATGTTCTCGAGCATCTCGATGACGGCCGCGTTGGCCCCGCCGTGCAGCCTGCCCCACAGAGCGCAGATGCCCGCCGCGATGGAGGCGAAGAGGTTGGCCTGCGATGAGCAGACCATGCGCACCGTGGAGCAGGAGCAGTTCTGCTCGTGGTCCGCGTGCATGACCAGGAAGAGCGAGAGGGCCTTGATCTGGGCGCGGGTCGGCTCGAACTCCTTGTAGGGGATGGAGAACATCATGTGCAGGAAGTTCGAGCAGTAGCTGCGGTTCGGATCGGGATACATGAAGGGGCGGCCCATCGATTTCCTGTAGGCGAAGGCCGAGATGGTCCGCACCTTGGAGATGATCTTGGCCACGGCCAGGCGGAACTCCTCGTCGGTCTGGATGTCCAGGAGGTCCGGGTAGTAGCTGGCGAACGAGTTGATGACCGCCGAGAGGATGGACATGGGCTGGCCGTAGGGCGGGAAGCCCTCGAAGTGGTGCAGCAGGTCCTCGTGCAGGAGCTCCTGGGCGGAAAGCATGTCGCGGAACGCGGCGCGCTCGGGCTGCGTGGGCAGCTCGCCGAAGATGAGCAGCATGGCCGTCTCGATGAACGAGCTGTGCTCGGCCAGCTCCTCGATGGGGTAGCCTCGGTAGCGCAGGATGCCTTTCTCGCCGTCCACGAAGGTGATCTTGCTCCGGCAGGAGCCCGTGTTGGCGAAGCCCGGATCGTAGGTGATGAGGCCCGTCTCCCTGCGCAGGGAGGTGATGTCGATGGCCCGCTCTCCTTCCGTTCCTTCGAGGAGGGGCAGCTCGAGGGTCTTGCCGTCGATGGTCAGCAGGGCCTTCTTGGTGTCCATAGCGTTCGTCGTCCTTGGGTGAAGAATGGCTCGTCCCCGGGGGCGCGGCCGTGTCGGCGCGGGAGGCCGGGCGTGCGCCTGGGGCGGATGAAGAGAAGTTTCATAGACGATATTCCCCTTGAAGTCCATCGGGGGCTCTCCGCCCCGGCACTCCTGTCCTTGCGCCGCATCGCCGCATCGGGTAGGCAGTGCGGCGTGGGGCGCGGCAGCCGAGGGGGTTCACGTGCGGCCGGAGCTTGAGCACATGGCGGAGTACAGCAAGGCGTCGGACGAGGCGCTGTATCGCGAGATCGTGGAGGGACAGAGCGAGCCCGTGTGCCGTTTCCTGCCCGACGGCTCGCTGACGTTCGCCAACCAGGCCTTCAGCCGGCTCTTCGGCGCCGGGGAGCCCCTTCCGCAGAGCTTCTTCGAGCTCGCTCCGGTCTCCGATCGTTCCCGCATCCGCCTCTCCCTCTCCGGCCTGACCGGCAAGGCGCCGACCGGCAGCCTCGAGCAGCGCGTGCTCGACTCGGGCGGCCGCACCCGCTGGCTGCAGTGGAACGTGCGCGCCCTGTTCGGCGAGGACGGAGCCGTGGCCGAGTACCAGGCCGTGGGCCGCGACATCACCACCCGCCGCGTGGCCGAGGAGGCGCTTCTGCAGGTGACTTCCGAGAAGGAAAGCCTGCGCCTGAACCTCGAGGCGGTCTTCCAGAGCATCCCCGACGGCATCCTGACCGTGGACCAGGATTTCCACATCGTGCGCACCAACAAGGCCGCGCGGAACATGCTCGGCGGCGGCGAGCCGCTCGAGCCCGGGCGCAGCCTGGCCGAGGGGCAGGAGTCCTGGCGCCTGGCCCTGATGGAGGTCGTGCGCCAGACCCTGCGCTCCCGCGAGGGGGTCAGCGAGTTCCGCATCGACTGCCTGCAGGACGACCTGCCGCGCGTGCTGGTGGCCAACTCCTCGCCGCTGCTCGACCACCAGGGGACCTTTTCCGGCGCCGTGGTCGTGGTGCGCGACATCACGCGCCTGGACGACCTGGAGCGCAAGCTCTCCGAGCGCCACCGCTTCCAGAACATCATCGGCAAGAGCCCGCAGATGCAGGCCGTGTACGGCCTGCTCGAGCAGCTCGCGGCCGTGGACACCACGGTCCTCGTGCTCGGCGAGTCGGGCACGGGCAAGGAGCTGGTGGTGGACGCGCTGCACTACGGCGGCCCCCGCGCCAAGGGGCCGCTCGTCAAGGTCAACTGCTCGGCCCTGTCCGAGAGCCTGCTCGAGAGCGAGCTCTTCGGCCATGTCAAAGGGGCCTTCACCGGCGCGGTCTCGGACAAGGCCGGACGCTTTCAGGCCGCCGAGGGCGGGACCATCTTCCTGGACGAGATCGGCGACATCTCGCCGCGCATCCAGCTGAAGCTGCTGCGGGGGCTCGAGCGCAAGGAGTTCGAGCGCGTGGGCGACAACCGCACCTACCGCGCCGACGTGCGCGTGGTCGCGGCGACCAACGTGGACCTCCTGGACAAGGTCCGCCAAGGCCAGTTCCGCGAGGATCTCTACTACCGCCTGAAGGTCGTCGTCGTGCGCCTGCCCCCCTTGCGTGAGCGCAAGGAGGACGTCCCCCTGCTGGCGGACCACTTCCTGCGCCATTTCGCCAAGTCCTTCGGCAAGTCCCTGGACGGCCTGGACGAGGCCGCCCTGGCCCTGTTCATGCGCTATCCCTGGCCGGGCAACGTGCGCGAGCTCAAGCACTCCCTCGAGCATGCCGCGCTGCTCAGCCGGGGCAGCAGGGTGGTGGTGGACGATCTGCCTCAGGAGCTGGCCGACTTCGCCCACGGCACGAACCAGCCTCGCGCGCTCTTCGGCACAGCGGGCGATGCGGCGGCCGTTTCGGGGGAGGGAGCACGCAGACCCGCCGACCTCGGCCGCGCGGACTTCCTCGACGCCCTGGCCCGCACCGACTGGAACAAGGCCAAGGCCGCCCGCCTGCTCGGCATCTCCCGCCGCACGCTCTACCGCAAACTCGACGAACTGCGCATCGTCTCCCGCTGATCGTACATGTGACATGACACACATGTGCGCTGGCACGCATATGTGCCATGTCACATGTTTTCTATGCCTATCGTGGCATAGCCATTGTACTTTCTGTTTTTATAACGTGATAAATTCTTTGACTATTTCAAAAATGTCGCAGTTGCCATGCGGATTGGCACACCGGTTGCTATTTCAGAGTGCGAGGGGGGGATGATTTTCATGCCCGATGTCTCTTGGGGGATTGACAGCACGGCTCAGGATTCGGACGGCGCGACGCCGGTGCTCGTAGCCTGCCTGGGGAGCAGGGAGAGGGCCGCGAAGCAGCTGGAAGCCCTGGGCATGGTGGCGGAACGGTTCGGGGAGCGGCTTCAGGTCGTGATCCTCGGAGAGGACGAAATGCCTGCGGCACGCAGCAGGTTCAACGTCCTCGGAACGCCGACCTTCCTGCTCTACCATGGGGGAAAAGAGCGGGACCGCTACCTGGGGGAGGCTGGATCGGGATCCCTGTGCAGGTTCGTCCAGGAGTGCCTGGGGGGGCGCTCCGACAGAAACCAGGGGTTCGCGGATCTCAGCCGGGTTCTTTGACAGCGCGAAATCGCGCCACGAGATTATGCTGCCGGTTTCGGTATCGCAGAACATATCCGGCCGTTCGCGGGCAGTCCGCGGCGGGACCGGCCGACGCAGCCGCGTCGGGGCATGGGCCTATGACAGCGAGGGGGAAGCCGACCCCGGCAGCGTAGCATTCACACCATAGCTTCGGTCTCTCGACCGCCATGGTGTCTCAAAGGGCCGTCGTCCGGGCGCACGGGGGAAGCGCACCCGGACGGCGGCCCGACTTTTTTCCCTCCCTGCCGCGCGCCCTGCGCGGCGGCTTCGCAGCGGACGCTCCCGACATGATCTCCGATATCTTGTTGCGGCACTAAGACCGCGCATTCGATGAAAAAAAGTCTTCGGGGTCCGAAGCTTTTTTGTGGATTTTGTCGACGGGAGGGGGTAAGTCTCCATTACCCCCTCCTGTCATGCGCCAATGCTGGCGCATAACAGCCCCTCCGCCCGGTCGGCCTCCCCGGCTGGCCGGGCGGAGGTTTTCACTTCTCCGCTCCGCTCACGCCCCCTCTGCCGCACCCGCCTCGCATTTTCGCCTCCGCCTCCGGTTTCGTCGCGGATTCCGCGCCGACTTCCCCAATGCTTTGCGTGAACGTCGGCCGGGCTTCGGCCGCGGCTCATCCGCAGCCCGAGCACCGGCCGGTAGCCGTCCGCGCAGCCGCGCGCCGGAGCCGGGCAGGAATCGGAAACAGAGGCGCGCCCGGTCCCCCGAAGGGGCGCCGGGCGCGCCGCGGGCCCCGCTGTGGGGCCGTTCATGCGGTGGAAGCTAGTCGCCGTTCACGACCTTCACGGAGAGCTTGGCATAGACCACCGGCGCGGGCTTCTTGTCCGGGCCCAGACGGTGGATGACCACCTCCGAATCGCCCGCCTCCAGGGTGATGAAGGAGAAGATGAACTGGCCGTTCTTGCCTTCGTCGTATTCGCGCTTGGTGGGCGGGCTGAAGCGGAAGCCCGCGAAGTGCATGAGGCGCGGGTTGTAGTCGGGCTGCTCGGACACGGGCTCGTTGCGCTTGAGCGGAACGATCACGGTCAGGTAGTCGCCGGCCGGGAGCTCGGCCTGCACGTTCGTCGTCGGGTCGATCTGGTAGGGGTGGTCCTCGGGCTCCCACCACGGACCGCCGCGGTCGGTCAGTCCGCATGCGGAAAGGGCCAGGATCAGGCACAGCGGCGCGAGAAGGCGTACGATACGGCGCATTGCATGGCTCCTTGCAGGCTTTGCGTTCAGGCTGTGTGCGCGGCCGGACGATACGCCGGCCGCGTTACGGTTCGGTGTGCCGCCCGGCTACCCCTTGCGGCTCAGGCCTTCTGCGTCTCCGAAGAGCGCCAGCTCCACCCAGTCCAGGGCGAAGTCCAGCGCCGCCTCGTCTTCCGCAAGCACCTTTTCCTGGCGTTCGGCGTCCACGTCCAGCCGTTTGAACAGGCCCATGTCTTTCACGAAAGACCGGAAATTGTCCAGTTGGTAGAGGGCCATGAGAACCATGGTGGCCTTTTTGTGGTCGATGGCCGCGCCGCTCTTCTTCTGCCGCGCCAGGAGCCGCACGTAGCGGTCGTTGGCCGCGTTGTAGATCTTGAGCCCCTGGTCGGAGAGCCACTCCCCGGGCGTCCAGTCCTTGTCCTCGTCAAAGCCCTTGCAGTGCGGCTCGCGCACCAGGAAGAACTGCTCGATGATGCCGCCCTCGGCGTCGAGGCGCGAGGCGCGGCCGATGGGGTAGGTGCGGCAGGCCCCGGGCCGGTCCGGGTAGACGGAGCAGCCCTCGCGGCGCACGAAGGGGCAGGGCTTGCCCGGGGCGTCGGTCATGCGCAGCCTGAGCAACGGGAACCCCGTGTCCGGGGCCACGCTCACATCGGCCAGGGAGGCCAGGAACTCGCGGCTGGACAGGGCGAGGTTGCGGCGCAGGCGCATGACGTCGAAGGGCGTGAGCATCAGTGTCAGGTCGCCGCAGCAGGCGTTGAAGCATTTCACGCCCGGGTGGCAGGCGAAGCGGAAGCTCTCGCCGGGCTTCACCTCGGGCAGACTGTCCAGAAATGCTTGCGTGGCGTCGTCTTGGGCCATGAAACCTCCTTGCCGTGAAGGCGGGACAGACATACCCGCTCGCATATCCGAAGGCAAGGCGCCTGCGGCGCGCGGCACTCCGGCGCGGACTGAAAAATACTTGTCTCCGTGTATGGGCGTACTATCATTCTGGGCACCGGCAATATCCTGATCTAATCAATCCGGATAAATTCCGGTACATCCTCTGGACATCACGCAAGGGGGGAAAATCATATGCGTCTCACAGTAGGGATGCGCATCAGCGGTCTCGTCGTCTTCGTCCTGGCGCTCATGGCCTGCGCCGCGGGCATCATGTCCTGGTCCATCGGCAAGGCGGGCGGGGAGCTTTCGCGGCTGACGGACGAGAACATCCGGCAGATCGTCCTTGCCGACCGCATGAAGCTCGACGCAGTGAACGTGCAGCAGTTCCTCACCGACGTCTCCGCGACGCACGACGACGGCGGCTACGAGGAGGCGGAGAAGTCCGTGCAGGACTTCGACGATGCCGCCTCGAAGATCGAGGCCATCGCGCGCGACGAGGGCGACCGGGAGATGCTCGACCGGATCGGGAAGCTTCGGACCTCCCTGCACGAGCTGCACGAGATGGGCAGGCGCATGGCCGCGGCCTATGTCTCGCAGGGAATCGACGCTGGCAACGCGATCATGAAGGAGTTCGACGCCAGGACCGAGGCCACGGCCGGAATGATCGACCCCCTGGTCGAGGAGCTGCGCCAGGAGGCGCAGCAGACGAGCCGGAAACTGTCCGCCTCTCTGCAGGACACGAACAGGTTGCAGTTCGCCCTGCTGCTCGTCACCGCCGTTCTCGCCGGGATCGGCTGCCTGATGGTCGTGCGCCAGCTCGGGCGCCGCCTCGGGGCAGAGCCCGACGACCTCGAGCGGCTCACGGCGCGCATCGCGAGAGGAGAGCTCGACGCGGCCGACGGCATCGACGTCTCCCGCGCGCACGGCGTGCATGCGGCCATTGCCTCCATGGCCCGCACCATCAAGGCCGGCGTGGAGAAGGCGCGGTCGAGCCAGGCCAAGGCGGAGTCCGAGAAGGCGCGGGCCGAGGCTGCGCTGGCCGAGGCGGAAGCCGAGCGTCAACGCGCGCAGGAGGCCCGGCGCGCCGGACTCCTGGAGGCCGCGCAGCGTCTTTCGGGCGTGGCCCGCGATCTGGGCGAGGCGACCGGGAGCCTGTCCGAGCGCATCGAGCAGGTGGCCGGGGGCACCGAGCGCCAGCGCGACCGCACGACCGAGGTGGCCACGGCCATGGAGCAGATGAACGCCACGGTGCTCGAGGTGGCAGGCAACGCGGCCAAGGCCGCCCAGAGCGCAGACGCCGCCGGGACGCGCGCGGACGACGGCTCGGCCGTGGTGGGACGGGTGGTGGAGGCGGTCATGGACGTGAAGCGCCACACCGGGACCGTGAAGGAAGTCATAGACGGTCTGGGAGCGCAGGCCGAGGGCATCGGCCGCATCATGTCCGTGATCTCGGACATCGCGGACCAGACCAACCTGTTGGCGCTGAACGCCGCCATCGAGGCCGCGCGGGCCGGTGACGCCGGGCGCGGCTTCGCCGTGGTCGCGGACGAGGTGCGCAAGCTGGCCGAGAAGACCATGGTCGCCACCAAGGAGGTCGGCGCGGCCGTCTCCTCCATCCAGGAGGGGGCGAGGCGCAGCGTCTCGGAGGTCGAGGTCGCGGCGCGTTCCGTGGACGGCGCCGTCTCCCTGGCCGAGGAGGCCGGGGTCTCGCTGCGCTCCATCGTGGAGATCGTGGGCGCCTCCTCGCAGCAGGTCAGCTCCATCGCGGCGGCCTCGGAGGAGCAGTCCGCGGCCAGCGAGCAGATCACCCGCGCCGTGGACGACGTGAGCGTCATCGCCCGGGAGACGGCGGAGAGCATGGAGGCTTGCGGCCACGCCCTGAGAGCGCTCGAGAAATCCTCCGAGAGCCTGGACGAGCTCGTGGAGACGCTGCGCAGGGACTAGGGCGCCAGGGCGGCGTCCCGGACTAGAGCCGCTCCAGCCCCTGGGCCAGGGCGGAGAGCCCGTCCGTGTCGGCAACGGTCACCTGGCTGCCTTCCACGCGTATGTAGCCCGCCTCGGCCATCTTCTTGAGCACGCGCGAGAGCGTCTCCGGGATGGTGCCGAGCAGGGCGGCGAGCTGGCCCTTGGGCAGGTCAAGGCGCAGCCTGTCGCTGTCCTGCTCGCCGCGCAGCAGCAGGAGGTGCGCCGCCAGGCGCTCCGGCACCTCCTTGAGCGAGAGCGCCTCGATCTTGCGCGCGAACTCGCGAAGCCTCGTGGAGAGGATGGCCAGCATGCCCATGGCCAGGTCCGGATCACCGGCCAGCATGTCGCGGAACGCCCGGCGCGGTATGAAGAGCAGGCGCGAGTCGTCCACCGCCGCGGCCGTGGCCGGGTAGCTCTTGCCCGCGAAGACCGGCACTTCGGCGAAGAGCTCGCCCGGGCCGAGTATGTGCAGGATCTGCTCCTTGCCCGTGGGCGAGAGCTTGGCGATCTTGACCCGGCCCTCGAGCACCCCGTAGAGGCCCGCCGCCTCCTCCCCCTCGCGGAATATCTCCTTGCCCCGCGGGGCCCGCTCCGTGTGGGCGATGGCCGAGAGCGCGGCGGCCTGCGCGTCGGGCAGTCCGTTGAAGAAGTCGATGGCGCGAACCAGATCCGTCTGTGTCATTTCGTTGCCCCGAAGATTTTTTTTGAAAAAACCCTCCAAGTTGATCTAAGTCAAGGTGTGAATCCCCACTCCGGGGCAATGTGGCCCCAACGAGCAAGGAAACCACACTTCCCGAATCAGCAAGGAGGTTCATCATGTTTTGTTACCAATGCGAGCAGACCGCGGCCGGAACGGGTTGCACCAAGGTCGGCGTGTGCGGCAAGCAGCCGGACGTCGCGGCCATGCAGGATCTTCTGGTCTACCTCCAGAAAGGCCTGTCCCATGTGGCCCTGGCCGCCCGAGAGAAGGGCGTCTACGAGCCCTCGCTCGGCCACTTCATGGCCAAGGCCACCTTTTCCACGCTGACCAACGTCGATTTCGACACCGAGCGTCTGGCCGAACTCTGCCGCGAGACCGTGACCAGGCGCGATGCCCTGGCCGCCAAGGTCAAGGCCGCGGGCGGACAGATTCCCGCCGGTTCCGCCACCTTCGTCCCGGCCGCCGACGTGGCCGGAATGGTCGCCCAGGGCGAGGCCCACGGCATCGAGAAGGATCCCGAGCTGAACCCCGACATCAAGGCCCTCAAGCAGACCCTGATCTACGGGCTGAAGGGCGTGGCCGCCTACGCCGACCATGCCGCCATCCTGGGCCAGGAGGACGACGAGGTCTACGCCTTCATGCAGAAGGGGCTGGCCGCCACCGAGCGCAACGACATCTCCCTCGAGGACTGGGTCGGCCTGGTGCTCGAGTGCGGCCGCATCAACCTGCGCACCATGGAGCTCCTGGACGCGGGCAACACCGGCACCTACGGCCATCCGGTGCCTACCACCGTGCCCCTCGGCTACAAGAAGGGCAAGGCCATCGTGGTCTCCGGCCACGACCTGAAGGACCTGCAGATGCTCCTCGAGCAGACCGCCGGCAAGGGCATCTCCGTCTACACCCACGGTGAGATGCTGCCCTGCCACGGCTACCCCGAGCTCAAGAAGCACCCGCACTTCTTCGGCCACTACGGCACGGCCTGGCAGAATCAGCAGAAGGAGTTCGCCGACTTCCCGGGCGCCATCCTGATGACCACCAACTGCATCCAGCGCCCGCGCAAAGAGTACATGGACAACATCTTCACCTCGGGCCTCGTCGCCTGGCCGGGCGCGCAGCACATCGGCGAGAAGGCCGACGGCAGCAAGGACTTCGGCCCGGTGATCGCCAAGGCGCTGGACATGCCCGGCTTCCCCGAGGACGTGGACCGGGGCACGATCATGACCGGCTTCGCCCGCAACGCCATCCTCTCCGTGGCCGACAAGGTCGTGGAGGCCGTGAAGAGCGGGGCCATCAAGCGCTTCTTCCTGGTCGCGGGCTGCGACGGCGCCAAGCCCGGCCGCAACTACTACACCGAGTTCGTGGAGAAGACGCCCAAGGACACCGTGGTCCTGACGCTGGCCTGCGGCAAGTTCCGCTTCTTCGACAAGCAGCTCGGCGACATCGGCGGCATCCCGCGCCTGCTGGACGTGGGCCAGTGCAACGACGCCTACTCGGCCATCCAGATCGCCGTGGCCCTGGCCAATGCCTTCGACTGCGGGGTCAACGACCTGCCGCTCTCCATGGTGCTCTCCTGGTACGAGCAGAAGGCCGTGGCCATCCTGCTGACGCTGTTCTACCTCGGCATCAAAAACATCCGCCTCGGGCCCTCCCTGCCCGCGTTCCTGACCCCGAACGTCCTGGACGTGCTGGTCAAGAACTACAACATCATGCCCATCACCACGCCCGACGAGGACCTGAAGGCCATCCTCGGGTAAGGCACGCCTTCCGCATTCCGCCTCCTCCATAGCCAGGCGCGCTCCCGCAAGGGAGCGCGCCTTTTGCCGTTGGAAAAAACGCAGCCGCCGGATTTCCGCGAACGGTCCGAGCGACATGGACAACGGAGAACGCCGTCGATACGCAGCACGCCTCAGGAGGAGACATCTTTTTTGAAAAAAAGCGGGGAGATTGACTTGGGTCAATGGCGCGCGGGCGTGCAGTCGCTATATGTGGGTCGAGGCTGACGACAAGGAGAGAAAAAATGACCGAGACGAAAGTGCTTCGCAAGATCATCGAGATAGACGAGGAACGCTGCGACGGCTGCGGCGCCTGCATCCCTTCCTGCGCCGAGGGCGCCCTGGCCATCGTGGACGGCAAGGCGCGCATCGTGAAGGACATCTACTGCGACGGCCTGGGCGCCTGCCTCGGCCATTGCCCCCAGGGCGCGCTGCGCGTCATCGAGCGCGAGGCCGAGGATTTCGACGAGGCGGCGGCCCATGCCCACGTGGCCCGCATGAACGCCGAGGAAGCCGAGGAGAAGCCGACGTTCGGCTGCGGCTGCCCGGGCTCGGCCATGATGCAGATGAAGCCCCGTGCCGCCGCGTCCGGCCCCTGCGCCTGCATGGGCGGTGACGAGGAGGAGGTCCCGGCCCCTGCCTCCGCCCTCTCGCACTGGCCGGTGAAGATCAAGCTCGTGCCGCCGAACGCGCCCTTCCTGCGCGGCGCCGACCTGGTCGTGGCCGCGGACTGCGCGCCCGTGGCCCTGGCCGGCTTCAACCCGAACGTGCTGGCGGGCAAGGTGGTCATGATCGGCTGCCCCAAGTTCGACGACGTGGAGGCCTACCTGGCAAAGTTCACGGAGATCTTCGAGCACGGCGGGGTCAGGAGCGTGACCGTGCTGCGTATGGAGGTGCCGTGCTGCACCGGGCTTTCCGGCCTCGTGCACCGTGCCGCACAGCTTGCCGGCTCGCATGTTCCGGTGAAGGATGTTGTCATCACCCGAAATGGTGATATGCTGGAACAAAGGCAAACTGTGCTGGCCTAAAAAGTCTTTATTTTCAGGAGGTTTATCATGGGAAAGATGGTCATCATCGATGAAGAGACCTGCATCGGCTGCGAAAGCTGCGTGGAAATAGCGCCGAGCACCTTCTCCTTCAACGAATCCACGAGCAAGGCCTACGTGACCGATCCGGACGCCAGCAGCGAGGAAGACGTCCAGGAGGCCATCGACACCTGTCCTGTGCAGTGCATCTCCTGGGAGGAATAACTTCCCGCCGGGTGGAGGAAAGAACTCGCCTTCCGCCGGGAGTTCTGGCATCTTTACGCGAGAGACTATAACCTTAGGAGGTTTTGTGATGGGCAAGAATGTCGTCATCGACGAGGACGCCTGCATCGGTTGCGAGACCTGCGTGGAGCTCGCTCCCAACACCTTCGCCTTCAACGAGTCCATCGGCAAGGCTTACGTGACCAATCCCGACGGCAACTCCGAGGAGGAGATCCAGGAGGCCATCGATACCTGCCCCGCACAGTGCATCTCTTGGGAATAGCGCAGATCCGCGCGAATTCGCGTGAATTCGGAAAACGGCCGGGAGGTTTTGCCTCCCGGCCGTTTTCTTGTCCGAAGCGATCGGAAGATCCGAGCTACCTTGTAGCTGCCTTCCGGCAGGCCCTTCAGGGGCGGCACCAGGCCGCTGCGAGATCTTCGTAGAAGGTCGCGGCCGTGGCGATCTGCTCCACGGGGCAGGATTCGTCCGTGGTATGGCAGGCGGAGGGCGCGCCGGGACCGAAGAGCACCAGCCCGGCGCCCGGATAGGCGCGGGCGAGCACCGAGCCGTCCGTGAAGTAGGGGGCCGCTGCGGGCGGATGCGCGGCGCCCGTGGCGCGTTTCGCGGCCTCGGCCGCCTCCAGGGCGAAGGGATGGTCCGGCTCGGTCCAGGCCGGGCCGTGGCAGTCGCGCAGCCTGAGCTCGCAGAGCTCCCCGGCCGTCTCCTGCAGCCGCCCCATGAGCGCGAGGCCGGAAAGCCCCGGGGTCAGGCGGATGTCCACCTCCAGCTCGGCCCGGGCGGGCACCACGTTTATCTTCCCGCCCGCGCGCAGCGTGTTCACGGAGAGCGTCGGGCGTCCCATGACCGGATGGTCGGCGCTCTGCGTCGCCTCCGCGAAGGCGTCGCGCAGCTTGAGCGCGGCCTCGCAGGCCTTGTACAGGGCGTTGTCGCCCTGCTCGGGCATGGAGCCGTGGGCCGAGCGGCCGAGGCTCGTCCCGTCCAGCCAGAGCACGCCCTTGTGGCCGAGCAGCAGGCGGCAGTCCGTGGGCTCGGCCACGACGACCGCCCCGGCCCGTCCGAGCAGCCCCGGCTGCGTCTCCAGAAACTTCGCGCCGTCCAGGCCGGTCTCCTCGCCCGCCGAGAGCACCACGCGCAGGCCGCGCGCGAGCGGCCTGCCGCTTCTTGCGGCGCGTGCGGCAACGCGCACGGCGGCCGAGACCAGGGCGGCCACGCCGCCCTTCATGTCCGCGCTGCCCCGGCCCCAGAGCCTGCCCTCGGCCAGCTCGCCGGAGAAGGGCGGGCGCGACCACGTCCCCTGTCCCGCGGGCACGGTGTCCATGTGGCCCGAGAGGCAGAGGCAGCCGTCCATGTCGGCGCCGGGAAGCTCGGCCACCACGTTCGTGCGGCCGGGTGCGAACCCGGGATAGCGCACCGAGAACCCGGCCTCCTCGAGGAGGCCGCCGAGCAGGTGCGCCGCGGGTTCCTCGTTGCCGGGGGGATTGCTCGTGTCCGTTCGGACCAGGGTCCGGGCCAGGGAGATGGGATCGGGAAGCTGCCTCATGCGGTGTGTGCCTGCTCCTGGATGCGGTTTGCGGAATTCGTCCTCCCCCGTGCCTTAGCCCGGCCCGGGCCAAGGCTCAAGGGGTGACGAGCTCCGCGTTCAGGCTGACCGACACGGAGACGTCGTCGTAGACCAGGTGGTAGCCGAGGAAGCGGTAGAGCCTGCCTGAGCCGTAGTCCGCGCCCCAGAGCGTGCGGTCGAGGTCGAAGTGGGCCTCGGCCGTGAGCAGCCCCTCGTCCGTGCGCGCGAACGTCGCGGGAAAGCAGAGGGGGCGGGTCACGCCGCGCAGTTCGAGGCGGGCGTGGACCTGCCGGTTGGGCGTGCCCGGCGTGGCCGAGGGCAGGGGGACAGTGTCCGTGATCTCGAGCCTGGCCTTGGGGAAGAGGGCGGTGAGGAAGAAGTCCTCGGAGCTCAGGTGCGTGACGAGCAGCGTGTTCAGCTCGGGATCCTCGAGGTCATGGTTGCGCAGGGAGGTCATGTCTACCCGCACCGTGCCGCGCATGGTCTCGGGCTCGAAGACCAGCTCGCCCGACTCGATGGCGGCGGAGCCGTGATGGCGGTTCTTGCGGTTGCGGCCCACCCATTCCAGGGAGCACTCCCCGGGCCGCAGGCGGTAGGTTCCGGGCACGGGCTGCAGCACCGCCGCGTCGACGAGCGGCACGGCGGCCGCGCCGCCTTCCAGCGGCAGTCCGGCGCGCTCCCAGGCTTCGATCCCGCCTTCCAGGACGAGCACGTCCCCGTAGCCGAGGGCCGCGAGCTTGGCCGCTGCGGCATGGCTGTCGCGCGAGCCCTCGCCCGCGCCGTACACGGCCACGGTGCGCGCGGGATCGGGCGCTGCCTTGGCCACCAACTGGGGGAAGATGACCTCGTAGACGCAGGTGCAGGCCGCGCCGGGCAGGCGCTTGGCGGCGTGGACCTCGGGCGGCAGCAGGCAGAGCACGGGCAGTTTGGGCTCTGCCGCTAGGCGCTCGGCCAGCTGCCGGGCGGGGACGAACGTAGTGGATGGGGACATCGGGACCTCCTGGGGACTTGGCTGAATGTCGAGGCCCCATATTTCCGGGACCTTCCGCGAGGAAGCCTAGGGTGCGGGAGCGAGCCGCAGCAGCCGGTCGCCGCCCTTGCGCCCCGGCCCGTAGGCGTCCGTGGACGAGGTCAGGACGTAGAGCGCTCCGTCCGGTCCGCTCGCCACGTCCCGCAGGCGGCCGTACACGCCCTTGAGCAGGACCTCCTGCTCGGTGACCTTTTGACCTGAAAAACGCACGCGCACGAGCCGTTCTCCTACCAGGCAGGCGAAGAAGAAGTCGTTCGTCCAGCCGGGAAGGAGGCCGCCGCGGGAGAAGCAGGCCCCCGAGGGGGCCACGGCGGGCGTGTATTCGAGCACGGGTGCCAGCGTGCCCGGCCTGGTCTGCGTGTGATGGACCAGGGGCCAGCCGTAGTTTGCCCCGGGCTTGACGATGTTGATCTCGTCCCCGCCGCCCGGGCCGTCGAAGCCCGAGGGGCCGTGCTCGGTCTGCACGACCATGCCCAACACGGGATGGATGGCCATGCCCTGGGAATTGCGGTTGCCGTATGTATAGATCTCCGGCCGGGCATCCTTTCTGCCGACGAAGGGGTTGTCCTGGGGCACGCCTCCGTCGTCGGAAAGGCGCAGGGTCTTGCCGTTCAGGTCCATGAGGTCCTGGGCCCGGCGTCCCTGTCCCCGGTCGCCGATGGTCACGAGGAGCGTCCCGTCCGGGAGGAAGAGCAGCCTGCTGCCGAAGTGTATGTGCCTGTTGCCGTCGGGCGCGCCCGGAAAGATGATCTTTTCGTCCGCGAGCCCCTCGTCCGTGAGTCGGTAGCGTGCCACGCGGGTCATGCTCCCCTTCGGCGTGGGGGCGACGTAGGTCAGGAAGAGCTGGTGGTTGCGCGCGAAATCCGGATGCAGGGCGATGTCGAGCAGCCCGCCCTCGCCGCGCGCATCCACCTCGGGCACCCCGGAGAGCGCCCCCGGCCGGAGCCCGCCCTCTTCGACGACGCGGATTCTGCCCGCCCGTTCCGTGACCAGGATGCGGCCGTCCGGCAGGAAGGCCATGCCCCAGGGGCTTTGGAGCCCCTCGGCCACGACCTGGACGTGGAAGTCCTGGCGTTCGGAATGCATGATTTCGGTGTCGGGCGCATCCTTGGACCTTGCGAGCCAGTCCCAGGACGCGGCCGGGGCGGGCGCGGAAAGGCAAAGGGTGCCCGCCAGGACGACGGCCAGGGCGATGCCGGTAATGAGCGGATGGCGCAGCATTTCGTCGTTTCTCCTCAGGGGGCGGTCTGCGGCGTTGAGGCGGGTGCCTTCGAGGGAAAAGACCCCGCAGCCTGACGATACTACCGCAACCGGAAGGGCGGGCAAGGTATTTTATCGTCGCGGCCGGGAGGTGAATTCGTGCGGGAAGTATGCTAGGCAAGCTGACTGACACGACGTGAACGCGCATCCGGCGCGAAACAGTTTTCGGAAAGCTTTTTCGGAGGATGAAGATGGACCCCATGCGGACCAGGATAGTGGCCACGCTCGGCCCCTCGTCGACTGACAGCACGATCATGCGCGCCATGGCCGAGAACGGCGTGCGCATCTTCCGCCTCAACTTCTCCCACTCCACGGCCGAGAAATTCATCCCCGTGGTCCAGATGATCCGCCAGATCGAGGACGAGATGGGCGTGCCCCTGACCGTGCTCGGCGACCTCTGCGGCCCCAAGATCCGCATCGGCGAGGTCCAGGGCTCGCCCCTGACCATCGAGAAGACCTGCCTGGTGGAGTTGGCCCTGACCGGCGAGATGCCCCGCGGCGACGCCTGCGCCTTCATCACCGTGGACGTGCCCGAGGTCCTGAAGGGCCTCTCCGAGGGCATGCCCGTGACGCTCTCCGACGGCATGCTCCAGTTCGACGTGGAGGAGGTCCTGGAGCCGGACAGGCGCTTCCTCCTGCGCGCGCACAACTCGGGCCTCCTGACCTCGCACAAGGGCATCGCCTTCCCCGGCAAGTCCCACCCCCTGCCCGCGCTCACGGACAAGGACCGCGTGGACCTGCACGAGGGGCTCGAGATCGGCATCGACGCCTTCGCCATCTCCTTCGTCCAGTCGCGCAAGGACATCGAGGACATCAAGGAGGAGATCGCCAGGCACGGGCTGTGGGTCCCTGTGGTGGCCAAGATCGAGCGCCAGAACGCGGTGGAGAACATCGAGTCCATCCTCGAGCTCGCAGACGCGGTCATGGTGGCGCGCGGCGACCTGGGGCTCGAATGCCCGCTCTCCGAGGTCCCGGTGATCCAGAAGAAGATCATCCGCGCCTGCCGCCACGCCCAGAAGGGCTGCATCGTGGCCACGCAGATGCTCCTCTCCATGGTCAACAACCCCGTGCCGACGCGGGCCGAGGCCACGGACGTGGCCAACGCCGTGCTCGACGGCGCGGACTGCATGATGCTCTCCGAGGAGACGGCGGTGGGCCAGCATCCGGTGGAGGCAACGGCCTTCATCCGCGACATCGCCAAGAACGCGGAGGCGTACTTCCTCGAGCGGGTGCAGGGCCCCTACGCGCCGCGCAAGGAGAAGAACCTCGTCAAGTACATGGCCTATTCCGCCTGCCTCCTGGCCGAGACGGCGGACAGCTCGGCCCTGGTGGCCCACTCCACCAGCGGGGCCACGGCGCGGCTGCTCTCCAGCCGCCGTCCCGCGCACCCCATCTACGCCCTGACCACGAGCAAGCCCGTGCAGCGCTACCTGAACTTCTTCTGGGGCGTGCGGCCGCGGCTGGCGGACACCTCCCTCGAGAGCCACCTCGAGCGCGCCCAGAGTTGGGTGAGCAAGAGCCCGCTCTTCACGTCCGGCGAGAACGTGATCATCACCTCGGGCCAGCCTTCGGCGGGCCAGTCGCGCATCCACACCAACACCATCAAGGTCTTCTACAAGTAGCCGTCCCGGCCGGGCCGCTGCGGCCCGGCCTGCCCAAGCCCCATCCCCATGACGAACACGAGCGGAAACGGCGCGAAGCTCCCCAGGGGCCGCTTCGCGCCGAGCCCCACGGGCTTCATCCACCTGGGCAACGCCTGGTCCTTCCTCCTGGCCTGGCTCGCCTGCCGGAGCCGGGGAGGGCAGATGGTCCTGCGCATGGAGGACCTGGACCCGCAGCGCTCGCGTCCCGAGTTCGCGCAGGCCATCCTGCGCGACCTCTCCTGGCTCGTCCTGGACTGGGACGAGGGACCCGACAAGGGCGGGCCGCACGCGCCCTACGTCCAGAGCGGGCGCTCCCATCTGTACGAGGAAGCCGTGGCGCGGCTTCGGGCCGAAGGGCTCGTCTATCCCTGCTACTGCACGCGCAAGGAGCTGCGCGCCCTGGCCTCGGCTCCGCACGCGGGCGAGGCGGGTCCCGCCTATCCCGGCACCTGCGCCGGTCTCTCGGAGGAGGAATGCCGTGCGCGCGAGGCCTTTGGCCGCCGTCCGGCCCTGCGGCTGCGCTGTCCGCCGGGAGAAGGCGGCGAGGAACGCTTCGTGGACCTCGCGCGCGGCGAGCTCTGCCTCTCGCCCGCCGGGCTCGGCGACTTCGCCGTGCGCCGCTCGGACCACGTCTGGGCCTACCAGCTCGCCGTGGTCGTGGACGACGCGGCCATGGGCGTGACCCAGGTGGTGCGCGGCGAGGATCTGCTCGACTCCACTCCCGGCCAGGTGCGGCTCTTTCGGCTGCTCGGCCACGTCCCGCCTGAGTTCCTGCACGTCCCGCTGCTCGTGGACGAGGAGGGCGAGCGGCTCGCCAAGCGCCATGCCAGCCTTACCCTGGCCGCCCTGCGCGAGGCGGGCGTCGCGCCCGAGGCGGTGGTCGGCTGGCTCGGCCGAGCCGCGGGCTTCCTGCCCGCGCCTGCACCCTGCGCCGCGCGCGACCTCCTGCCCCTGTTCGTGCCCGGCCTCCTGCCGCGCGGCCCCGTGACCGTGCCCAAGGACATCCTGGAGCGCCTGCGCGCCCTTTCCTGAACGGCGAAGGACCTCCCCGGCAACGAAAAACGCCCCCGCGCATCATGCGCGGGGGCGTTCGTCGTCTTCAGGCCTGCGGCCCTTGGGCTACTGCTGCTTCTTCTCGAACAGGATCGCGGGCTTGTTCGGGTCGCCCGTGGCGTTCGGGAAGGGCTTCTGGAGGTAGGCCTTCTGGCCCGTGGAGATCAGGTGCTCGGCCTCCTGCATGAAGGTCACGAGATGGTGCTTGCACTCGTAGAAGCCGTGCCACCAGGCGTAGTCCGGGGCCATCATGGCCGAGCCCATGCGCGCCCGCCTGCCCTCGTGGTGCCACAACTCGTAGTACTCCCACTCCAGCGCCTCGTCGAAGAGGTCCTTGTCGGACAGGAGACCCTTCGAATACAGCTCGTCGAGCTTGGCCTTGACCGGCTTGAAGTAGACGGTGTCGTACTCTTCCACCGTCTTGTCCATGTCCTTGTAGTGGTCGTTGATCCAGGCGTCGCTGTGGCACTGGCTGCAGATCTGCTGCATGTTCTTGCGCGCCGTCTGCCAGTCGATCTTGGCCGGGAAGGGCTTGAAGTCCTGCGGCCGCACGGTGGTGGGCGCCTGCAGCTCCCAGGAGAGCCGCTCGGTGACGTCGTGCGTGGTCAGGACCTTGCCGGAGCCGGACATGTGGCAGGCGGCGCAGGTAGGCGTGCGGTAGTCCACGCCCGCGGTCCAGGTGCCGGGAGCGGCGTCGAAGTTGTAGGTGCTCTTGAAGGCGGTGTAGATCGCGCCGTGCTTGGACTCGGCGTAGATCTCCATCTGCGGGTGGTCGGGGCCGAGGTGGCACTGGCCGCAGGCCTCGGGCTTGCGCGCCTCGGACACGGCGAAGCGGTGCCTGGTGTGGCAGGAGGTGCAGCTGCCGAGCGAGCCGTCGAGGTTCACCCGGCCCACGCCCACGTTCGGCCAGCTCTTGGGATCGATCTTGCCGTCCTTCACCGAGATGATGGTTCCGTGGCAGGTCCAGCAGCCGGTCTTGCGCTCGTTTTCCGAGTTGAAGCCCTGGTTCAGCCAGGGGTCGATCTTCCAGAGGATCTCCAGGGTGTGGGCATGCTTGCTGCGCGAGTACTGCTCGACCTCGTCGGGGTGGCAGCGCGAGCAGTCCTTGGGCGTGACCACGGTGGCGATGGGCACCTCGTACTGCTTCTTGCCGTAGGGCATGTCGCTGCGCGAGTAGTACTTGGCATGCTCGGTGGCCACGTCCTTGTCGCCCGGCTGCGCCAGGTGGCAGTCCAGGCAGCTGATGTTGGCCGAGGCGTGACGGCTCATGGCCCAGTCCGAGAAGATGCCGGGCGTGGTCGCCTTGTGGCATTCGATGCAGGCCACCGCCTGTTCGGACATGCCCCGCGCTATGCGGAATTCCTTGGGCTTGGAGAAGTTCCTGCTCCCGTTGCCCTGCGCCTGGGCCTGGGCAAAGGCCACGCCCGCGCAGGCCAGGGCAAGCCCTGCAACCAGGAGCATCACTTTGGGCCACGTTCCGGATGACATTGTCCTTCCTCCTTTCCGCATGGGTTACTGCACGCTCAGAACGGCGGCCGAACGCAGGCCACGGGCCTGGTAGGGAAGCCGGTCCCTTCCGTTGGCGTAGGCGGCCCTCTCCTCGTGGACCAGCCTGTAGTGACAGTCTGTGCAGCGCCGCTCCTTCTCCCCGGGGCGGGGGTAGAGGACGCTTCTGTGCGCGAGCATGGCGCCGCGGCTCGTCGGTATGTAGAGAATGTCCTTGTGGCACTTCAGACAGTTCTCGTTGTCCATGGTCCGCCAGACGTTTTCGCGCGCTTCCTGGGCGTCGTAGGCGTCCGCCCCGTGCAGCACGTGGGCGGTGACGTCCTTGAGCCCGTGGTAGGTCTTCATGATGAAGAAGGAGGCGGTGTCCTCGGGACGCGGCAGGTGGCAGTCCATGCAGCGCGCCTGCAGGCCGCGGCTGTTGGCCGCGTGCGGGGATGTCCGCCACTGCGAGACCGCGGGCGAGATCTCGTGGCACGAGCCGCAGAACTCGGGCGTGGAGGTCACGGCCATGGCCCGCATGGTGCCGATGAACAGCGGGAAAGCCACCACCACGCCGACGAGGACGAGAACGAGGGGCTTGAGCCACGCGCGGGGCGCCATAGAGGTCTCCTTTCTCCCGGCCGTGGCCGGGGCGCTGGTCAAGAGTTCATGACTGAGTATGGCGAGAATACGGAAAAAAGACGGGAGGTGGGATTAGAAAATCAGTGTGCGCGTTTTGACACCAGGGCGCACAGCGCGTCGGAGAGGACCGGGTAGAGGGAATCGCCGCGCAGGTTGTAGCGCAGCTCCATCTCCTTCAGGTAGGGCAGGGAGGTCTCGGGCGCGAGGCAGTGGTAGCGGGCGAACCACTGCTCGGCGAAGGCGTAGAAGCCCGTCTCCTCCATGCGCAGGGGGCCTTGCGTGAACTTGGCCTGGAACAGGCTGCGGGCCGTGCGGCAGCAGCAGAAGATGAGTCCGTCCCACTCCTGCATGGGGCCGGAGAAGACCAGGGTGCGCCAGGTCTTGAGCTCGAGCGGCATGGTGAATACCGCCTGGGCCTTGAGGCGCGGGATGACCCGGAGATGGGCGCCGTTGCCGTTCTCGCGCACGCCGAGGACCGGAGAGCGGCAGGTGAGGCACAGCGGCCGGTCCTCCTCCACGTTCACCCCGGGGCAGAAGCGCAGGGCGTCCCCCTTGTCGTCGAGCAGGCGGCGGCCGTCGTCCGAGGCCGCGGTCACGGCCAGCCTGATGGTGGAGTAGGCCTTGAACACCGTGGGATAGGTCAGGCTCAGCCGTTCTGCCGCCTCGCGCGGGGGCAGGCCCTGCTCGAAGTAGTGCAGGATTGCGTGCCAGTACTCCGCCGGCAGGCCGCCGCGGTTGATGAAGCGCAGCGAGAAGCGGTGGTAGGTGTAGCCGCAGCCGGAACAACGCAGGCGGCCGCCCTTCAGCGCGTAGCTCTGCGCCGTGCCGCAACGGGGGCAGTCCGGCGGGCCGCACAGGTCCTGGAAGTATTTGTGAGCCTCCCCGGCCGCCCTGGGCGGCGGAGGAGGCGGGGGCATGCTTGCGTCGTTCACAATCCACATTCCCGTTTCAAGGCGTCGAGTCCCATGCGTTCCACGAAACGGGCAGTTCTGATTTTCTTGGGGGCTTTGTCTATATAAATATGAAGCACACGGGCGGCGAGGTCAAGCGCTTCCTCGTCCGAGAGCTTGTCCGCCAGCACGTCGCCCACGCGCGGGGCGATACCCGCGTTGCCGCCGAAGACGAGGGTCCAGCCGGAACGGCGGCCGACGAGGCCCAGGTCGCGCACCATGCTCTCGCCGCAGCAGCGCGGGCAGCCGGAGACCCCGGCCTTGACCTTGGCGGGCAGGTCAAGGGAGACGAGCAGCTCCTCCAGGCGGCGGCCCACCTCCATGGAGTCGCGCAGGCCGAACTCGCAGACGTCCGTGCCCGGGCAGGCCTGCACGTAGTGCGGCGTGAATCCGGCCATGTCGCCGAGCATCCCGCGGGCCGCCTCCATGTCCTCGGGCGGGAGCCCGGAGAGCAGGAAGCGCTGGCCCGAGGTCAGCTTGACGTAGGGGATCTCGAAGCGTCGGATGACCGCGGCCATCCGCTCCAGCTCGTCCGCGCCCATCATGCCGAGGGGGGTGCGGGGCTTGACGCCCAGCACCTTGCCCCCGCGCTGCATGATGGCGCCCTTGGGAATTTCCACGTTCGCCTTCAATGAATTCTCCTGTCAGTCTGAGCCGTTCGCGTTAGAGCGTGGGGGCGATGGTGACCATGACGCGCATGCGCGTGGCCGCGCGGATGCCGTGCGGCTCCGCGATGTCCGCGATGAGCACGTCGCCCGCCTTGGCCGGGATCGCCGCCCCGTCCTTGCCCAGGAACTCGCCCTCGCCTTCCACCACCAGGATGGAGAGCTGGCCCTCCACGTCGTGGTTGTGCACGGGCAGCTCCTGCCCGGGCTCGAAGTTGAAGTTCAGGATGCGGAAATAGGGGGAGTCGTGCACCAAAAGCTTGCCGAAGCCCTGGGGCTTGAAGGTTCCCTGCTCGAAAATGTTGATCGTCTTCATGGTGTCCTCCAACGTGGTTTCATAACATCATTCACGAGAAAGAGGGTAGGGCGGTTTTCCCCCAAGTACATTGACTTGGGTCAAATCCGCGCGACTGCCAGGAAAACCGCGTGCAGGGCCACGGCCAGGGCCAGGAACGCGGCCCGCGCCCGCGGCGCGGCGACGCCGGGAAGCGTGTAGCCCAGGTGCTGCTCGCGGCAGGCGGGCAGGCAGTCGCCGCACAGCGTGCAGGAAAGCCCGGGCCTGCCTCGGGCCAGATCGGCCGGACCGAGGGCGCCGTAGCGGCAGGTGCGGGAACACGCCCCGCATTGCGTGCAGCCCTCGGCGATGCGCATCCGCCAGGGTGAGAGGCGGCCGAGCAGATTGCCCACGAGGCCCATGGGGCAGAAGGTGGTGCAGTGGACCATGTAGCCCAGGCGGCGCGAGGTGAAGAGCATGAGGTAGAGCCCAGCGAGGCCGAAAAGCGCGGCCGGGACCAGGGCCGCGAGCGGCTGGACCCCGGCGGCGCGAAGGCCGAGCGCCGCACCCGCGGCGAGGACGAGCGAGCCGCCCCGGCCGAGCCACAGCAGTCGGCCCGGCAGACTCCTCGGCTTCTTCCCGGAGAGCAGCGCGGCGTTGCCGTCCCAGGCGCCGATGTAGCACAACCAGCTGCACCAGGCAGGCCCCAGGAGCAGCACCGAGGAGGCGAAGAGGATGGGCATGAACAGGCCGTCGCCGCGATAGAGCGGCCCGGCCACGATGAGCGCGGGAACGGGCAGGTGCAGGCGCCCGGTCATGAGCATGTGCGGCACGCCGACAAGGCCGAGCACGAGCTGGGCGAAGAAGACGGCCGAGAAGAGGCCCCAGATGCGGGGGCGCAGCCGCGCCGCGGCCCTGGGCTCCCGGACGAGCCCCGCGACGAAGGAGGCGTAGGCCGCCACGGCCGCGATCTCGATCCAGCCCGAGCCGGGCAGGAAGCGGTCGGCCAGGAGCACCGGGAAGGGGCTCTTGGCCCGGGCGATGCCGAGCAGGGCCGCGCAGATCACGGCCGCCGCGCCGCGCGGCGCGGACCATTCCCGGTCGCGCGAGAACCAGCGCCCTCCCGCCGGGCCCAGGAGCAGGCCGAGGGCCAGGAGGGAGGCGGCGATCACCGCCGCCATGATCAGGACCATGCGCAGCCAGGGCAGACCGGCGGCCAGGCGGAAGAGGAGCATGTCGCGCGCGGCGGCGGCCAGGACGAAGGCCCCGAGGCCGAGCGCCGCCGCCGCGGGCCAGCGCAGCCAGGCACGGCGCGTGAACAGGGCGGCCGCGAGGACAGCGAGGGCGGCCGTCGCGCCCCAGGCGCCGCCGCGAAGGCAGTGCGCAGCGAAGACGAGCAGGGAGAAGAGGGTGGTGGCGAGCATGGATGCGGTCATAGACAGTACTCCTCGGCCATCCGCTAGCATCCGGCGAAAGGGCTGTCCTTGACCTGGGTCAAATCCGAATCGGGAAGCGGCGATTCCTGCCCCCCGAAACGCCCAGGGCGCGGAACGGTCGCGGGGTGCGGCCGATTCGGGTAGGAAGTGGCAATTTTGGGTAAGCAACGAAAAAGGCCGGTGAGGTATTTAACCCTCACCAGCCTTGGATTTTCGTGGCTCCCCGGGGGTGACTCGAACACCCAACCTAATGATTAACAGTCATCCGCTCTGCCGATTGAGCTACCGGGGAACATCCGTGCTCGCGGAGGAAAGCCTTTACTCAAATCCGGCCCCCAACGTCAAGTGCCGGGGCGACTTTTTTTGCCCTTCAGCCTTCGCATCCCGCCAGTCTTGACGTTGGGATCGAATGCGCATACCCAAGGCGGGTTCACCGATACACCATTGGAGTTCTCAGTTGAACGACAGCACCGGCAAGTCGCCGAAGCCCATTAAGCTCAAGGTCAAGTCGCCCACGGTCGAGCGCTTCCAGCCCATGCTGCAGGCCCTGGCCGCCAAGGACGAACTCAACGAAGTCATCAAGGGACGCGTGGAGAAGGCCGTCCTGCTCGAGGACGACGGCGTCTCCCTGTTTCCCAACGACAAACGGAAGGACACCGACGTCGGCCGCATCTGGGAGACGTACAACGAGACCCCGGCCGAGGAGCTGGAGACGCTCGCCGAGCGTTTCGCCCTGGCGGGCCGCATCGTCTCGCTGCGCTCCTTCGGCAAGGCCGCCTTCTTCCACCTGCAGGACTCCACCGGCCGTATCCAGGTCTACGCCCAGCGGGACGACCTCGGCGAGGCCGCGTACAGCGTCTTCAAGAAGCTCGACGTGGGCGACATCGTGCGCGTGCGCGGCGGGCTTTTCCGGACCAAGACGGGCGAGCTGACGCTCAAGTCCGAGGAGCTGGACCTGCTCACCAAGTCCATGCGCCCCCTGCCCGAGAAGTACCACGGCCTGACCAACGTGGAGACCCGCTACCGCCAGCGCTACGTGGACCTCATCGTCACGCCGCGCGCGGCCGAGATCTTCCGCAAGCGCACGAAGATCGTCTCCGAGATGCGCCGCTTCCTCGACGCCAAGGGCTTCATGGAGGTCGAGACCCCCATCCTGCAGTCCATTCCCGGCGGCGCCACGGCCAAGCCCTTCGTCACGCACCACAACACGCTCGACATGCGCCTGTTCATGCGCATCGCGCCCGAGCTGTACCTCAAGCGCCTGCTCGTGGGCGGCTTCGAGCGGGTCTACGAGATCGGCCGCCAGTTCCGCAACGAGGGCATCTCCACGCAGCACAACCCGGAATTCACCATGTGTGAGTTCTACTGGGCCTACGCCACCTTCCGCGACCTCATGGACCTGACCGAGAACCTCTTCGCCCACCTGGCCCAGGAGGTCTGCGGCACCACGCGCATCACCTACCAGGGGCAGGAGGTCGACCTGACCGCGGGCACCTGGCAGCGCCTGACCTTCCACGAGTCGCTGGAGAAGATCGGCGGGCTCACGCCGGAGTTCTACAACGATTTCGACGCGGTCAAGAAGTACGTCACGGAGAAGGGCGAGAAGGTCTACTCGGGCGATCGTCTGGGCAAGGTCCAGGCCAAGCTCTTCGACATGCACGTGGAGCCCAAGCTCATCCAGCCGACTTTCATCTACAGCTATCCCACGGACATCTCTCCGCTCTCGCGCCGCAACGAGCAGAACCCGGAGGTCACGGACCGCTTCGAGCTGTTCATCACCGGCCGCGAAATGTCCAACGCCTTCTCCGAGCTGAACGACCCCGTGGACCAGCGCAGCCGGTTCATGGAGCAGGTCAGGGAGAAGGAGGCGGGCGACGAGGAAGCCCACTACATGGACGAGGACTACGTGCGCGCCCTGGAATACGGCATGCCCCCGGCGGCCGGGCAGGGCATCGGCATCGACCGGCTGGTCATGCTGCTCACGGACTCGGCCTCCATCCGCGAGGTCATTCTCTTTCCCCTCCTGCGCCCCGAATCCTAGGCACGGGAGGGGCCGCCGACGTGCGCCGAGGCCGTCCATTTTGGGCTGGCCCTCGGACATGCTTGGTGCTACAAGGCGCCGTGTGTTTGCGGCCGTGTGTTTGTGTATGATCCGCAGATGTTTCGCGTATCCTGACGAGGCTTGGTTGCAGCAGACCATCGATCTGAAGCCCTTACGGGCGCGCCTGGCGGCGGGAATCCGGTTGTTCGGGGATTTCCGCCTTTTTTGCGGGGCGCCCGCATGAAGACCGGACGGTTCGAGCTCTTCATCGCCCTGCGCTACCTGCTGTCGCTCAGGCGCCAGGCCTTCATCTCCCTCATCAGCCTCTTCGCCGTGCTCGGGGTCTGCCTCGGCGTGGCCTCCCTGATCGTGGTCATGGGGGTCATGAACGGCTTCTCCCACGACCTGAGGGAAAAGATCGTCGGCGTCACCTCGCACGTCATCGTCGGCAGCTTCCGGGGCGCCATCAAGGACTATCAGGACGTGGCCGAAAAGATCGCCAAGGTCCCGGGAGTGGATGCCGTCACGCCCTTCGTCTACGCCGAGGTCATGCTGTCCAACAACAGCGGGGTCAAGGGCGTCATCCTGCGCGGCATAGAGCCCAAGAGCGCGGCCAAGGTCTTCGCCATCCAGAAGGACATGGTCGCCGGATCGCTCTACGACCTCGACCAGGGGGGGCCGTTCCCCGGCGTCGTCGTCGGCCGCGAGCTGGCCGAACGCCTGGGCCTGCACCTCGGCGCCCGCGTGAGCCTGCTCTCGCCCACGGGCGAGAAGTCCGCGGCAGGCTTCACGCCCAAGATCAAGTTCTTCACCGTGGTCGGCATCTTCCGCACCGGAATGTACGAGTACGATTCCTCCCTGGTCTACGTCTCCAAGTCCGCGGCCCAGGACCTGCTCGGCATCGACGGCGACCTGGTCACCGGCCTCGAGGTGCGCCTGAAGGATCTCGACCAGGCCGCGAGCGTGGGCGACGCCATCCGCTCGATCATCGAGTACCCGCTGTGGGTGCGCACCTGGATGGAGATGAACGCCAACCTCTTCGCGGCCATGAAGCTCGAGAAGACGGCCATGTTCATCATCCTCGCGCTCATCGTGCTCGTCGGCTCCTTCAGCATCGTCACCACCTTGGTCATGCTGGTCATGAAGAAGACCCGGGACATTGCGGTGCTCATGTCGCTCGGCCTGTCCGAGTCGCGCATCAGAAAGATATTCATGCTCCAGGGGACGATCATCGGCGCCGTGGGCACCGTGCTCGGCTTCGGCCTGGGGCTTCCCGTGGCCTTCCTGCTGCGGAAGTACGAGTTCATCAAGCTGCCGAAGAACGTCTACCCCGTGGACTACCTGCCCATCCGGCTGGAGACCTGGGACCTCGTGATCATCGGCCTGGCCTCGTTCCTGCTCTGCTTCCTGGCCACCCTCTATCCGGCCAAGCGCGCCTCCTCCCTGAACCCCACGGAGGCCCTGCGCTATGAATAGCCTGCGCGAGCCCCTGTACGAGCTGCGCGGCGTGGTCAAGGAGTTCGCCGGACCGACCGAGACCGTGCACGTCCTGCGCAACATCGAGGCGAAAATCTTTCGCGGAGAGGCCCTCGCCATCTTGGGCGCCTCTGGCTCTGGCAAGACGACACTCTTGCATCTTTTGGGAACTCTCGATACCCCTTCGCGGGGAGAGATCGTTTTCGAGGGGAGAGATTTAGCCGGACTTTCCACCGGGCAGCGGGCCGCTTTCCGCAACCGCGAGCTCGGGTTCGTCTTTCAGCAGCATCATCTGCTCCCGGAATTCAGTACCCTGGAAAACGTCGCCATGCCCGGCCTGATCGCCGACCTGCCCTGGAAGGAGGCCCGCCGCATGGCCGAGGAGGCCCTCGCCCACGTGGGGTTGTCCCAGCGTGCCGATTTCGCCGTGACCACGCTCTCCGGAGGGGAGCGCCAGAGGGCAGCCATCGCGCGCGCCGTCCTGCTGAGCCCGAAGGTGCTCCTGGCCGACGAGCCTACCGGCAGCCTCGACGAGGCCACCGGCCGCAGTGTGGGGGACATGCTTTTGCAACTCAACCGTGAACTCGATATGACGCTGGTCGTTGTGACGCACAACCTGGAACTGGCCAGCAAGATGGACAGGCAACTGGAACTGCACGCCGGAGAGCTCAATGCCCACACTCCCTGCCCGATCTAATCCCGCTCGCGCGCTGCTGCTCGCCTTTTCGCTGCTCGCCGCATCCTTCGCTCCGTCCACCCTGTGCGCCCAGCCATCGGCCCTCGGCTCCGCGCCGGGCGTCGACGCGCCGCGGCTGCTCATCCTGCCCTTCGCGGTCAACGCCGGGCCCGACCTGGCCTACATGCGCGACAGCCTGCCCAAGCTCCTCAGCGACAAGCTCAAGGAGCAGGGTTTCGAGGTCGTCTCCCAGGACGAGACCGCGAACCTCGTCAAGTCCAAGGGCGCGACCACCTTCGACGACAAGACCATCCGCGAGCTGACCCTGCTGGCCAAGGCCCAGGACGCGGTCTACGGGACGTTCTCCCAGATCGGGGACACCCTGAACCTGGATCTGCGCATCGTGGACGGCTTCGGCGCCAAGCCCGATCAGACCGTTTCCGTGACCAAGAAGGGATTGATCAACGTCCTGCCGGCCGTCGAAGAGGCCGCGCAGCACGTGCGCATGGCCCTCATGCACAAGGACGTGATCGCCGAGGTCACGGTCGAGGGGCTCAAGTACCTCGATCCCGACGTGGTGCTCATGCGCGTGAAGATGCAGAAGGGCGACATCTACGATCCCCAGACGGCCAACAACGACCTGCGCGAGGTCTTCAACCTCGGCTACTTCGACGACGTGAAGATCGAGGTCCAGGACGAGCCCGAGGGCAAGAAGGTCATCTTCAAGGTCCAGGAGAAGCCGCGCATCGCTGCCATCAGCGTGCAGGGCACGGACGCCGTCTCCGACAGCGACATACTCGAGGTCATGGGCACCAAGACCGGTTCGGTCCTGAACCTGAAGATCCTCTCCGACGACCTGAACAAGATCCGCGCCCTGTACAAGAGCAAGGGCTACTATCTGGCCGAGGTCACCTACCACCTCGACGAATCGCAGAAGGGCACGGCCCGCTTGGTCCTCGACGTCAAGGAGGGCCAGAAGCTCTACATCCGCAAGATCACCATCAAGGGCGCCCACCAGCTCGACGAGGACGACCTGAAGGGCGAGCTGGCCCTGTCCGAGCGCGGCATGTTCTCCTGGATCACGGGTTCGGGCATCCTGAAAGAGGAGATGCTCGATCGTGACGCCGCAGTGCTCGAGGCCTACTACGCCAACCGCGGCTTCATCGACGCCAAGGTAGCGCCGCCCACGGTGGAGTACAAGGAAGACGGCATCTACATCACCTTCACGGTGGAGGAGGGCGACCGCTACAAGGTCGGCACCGTGAACATCGAGGGCGACCTCATCGAGCCCAAGGAGAAGCTCCTCGAGCACACCAAGCTCGACGACCTCGCCAAGGACGACGATTATTTCGACCGCTCAGTGCTGCGCGACGACCTGCACAGATTGAACGAGTTCTACGCCAACTTCGGCTACGCCTTCGCCAAGACCGAAGTCCAGTCCGAGGTCGACCGCGACGCCAAGCGCATCAACATCACCTACGAAATCCAGAAGGAACAGAAAGTATACATCCGCCGCGTGCTCGTGGAAGGCAACTCCAAGACGCGCGAGAACGTCATCAGGCGCGAGATGCTGCTCGGCGACGGGGACAAGTTCTCGGGCCAGAAACTCTCGCGCTCCTCGGAGCGACTGAACAAGCTCGGCTACTTCAAGACCGTTGACATCGAGACCGTGCCCACCGGAGATCCGGCGCTCATGGACCTCAAGGTCAAGGTCGAGGAGAAGCCCACCGGCAGCGTCAGCGCGGGCGTGGGCTACTCGAGCGTGGATCAGTTCTTCGTGGGCGCCACGGTGCAGGAGAAGAACCTCTTCGGGCGGGGCTACACCCTGGCCGTCTCCGGCACGCTGGGCGGCGTGAGCCAGAACTCGACCGTCACCTTCATCAACCCGAGCGTCAACGACACCAAGTGGTCGTGGTCCAACTCCATCTACCTGCGCAAGTACAACTGGGACGACTACGAGCAGTCCACCATCGGCGGCCGCACGGGCGTGTCCTATCCCATCGGCGAGTACACGAGGGTGTCCGCCGGCTACTCCCTCGAACGCTTCGACATCTACGACATCGACGACGATTCGGCGGCGCTGCTCAAGGAATTCAAGGGCGTCAACTGGTCGAGCACCGTGGACGTCGGCGCGACCCGCGACACCACGGACGACAACTTCATGCCCACCAAGGGCACGGTCAACAAGGTCAACATGTACTATGACGGCGGTCCGCTCGGCGGCACCACGAGCTTCGTCAAGTACGTCTACAGCAGCCACTGGTTCACGAAGCTTTTCGCCGGCACCATCTTCCACGTTCACGGCCAGATCGGCTACGTGGGCGAGAACGTCAACGGTGACGACGTCCCGCCCTGGGAGCGCTTCTACCTCGGCGGCATCGACACCGTGCGCGGCTACTCGGGCAACAAGATCTCCCCGCGCGACGCGGCCTCGGACGACCGCATCGGCGGCAACAAGGAGCTCTTCTTCAACGTGGAGTACTTCTTCCCCATCGCCAAGGAACTCAACATCTGGGGCCTGACCTTCTTCGACATGGGCAACGCCTGGGACGACGGCCAGTCGTTCTTCTACGACACCAAGCAGGAAGGCGGCTCCAATCTGCCGCTCGGCATGTACAAGAGCGTGGGCCTGGGCATGCGCTGGAACTCCCCCTTCGGCCCGCTGCGCATCGAGTACGGCTATCCGCTGGACAAGCTGAGCCACAGTTCCAGCACCGGCCGCATCGAATTCAAGATCGGCGGCGCCTTCTAGGCGCCCGGAACGCACTAACGACGTACGAGTCAAACAATCAAGGAGTATATGGTATGCGCAAAGTCATCGGCCTTGCACTCTTCTGCCTCCTGGCCCTGCAGGCCCCGGCCTTTGCCGAAGGGCTCAAGATCGGCGTGGTCAACCTGAAGTCGGTCGTCGAGAAGTCCGAGCCCGGCATGGCGGTGCAGAAGACCCTCCAGGCCAAGTTCGAGAAGATGAAGGCCGACATCGAGAAGCAGAAGGGCGACATCGAGAAGATGCGCGACGACATGCAGAAGCAGAGCATGGCCATGACTCCCGAGGCCCGTCAGGACAAGGAGATGGCCTTCAAGCGCCGCGTGCGCGACTACCAGGACACGGTCATGGCCTACCAGCGCCGGATGAAGTCCGACGAGCAGGAGGCCACCACCCCGGTGCTCGAGATGCTCTCCGACGTGGTCAAAGACTACGCCAAGCGCAACAAGTTCACGGTCATCCTGGACGCTGCCGGGCCGCTGAACAACGTGCTCTACTACGACGATTCCGTCGACGTGACCAACGACGTCATCTCCGCGCTGAACACGGCCTGGAAAAACAAGAAGTAGGCGTATGCGCATCACATTGTCCGAGCTGGCCTCTCGGTTCGGGCTTCGGCTCGTCGGGCAGGATCGCGAGATCCAGGGGGTCAACACCCTGGAGAAGGCGTCCCCCGACGAGTTGAGCTTTCTGGCCAACCCCAAGTATGCCCCTGCGCTGAAGACCACGCAGGCGGGCTGCGTCATCGTGTCCGAGAAGCACGCCGGTGACGTGCCCTGCGCGCTCGTCTCGGACAATCCCTACCTGAGCCTGGCCCGCATCGCCACGCTCTTCGCGCCGCCGCAGGGCTGCCAGGGATCCGGGACGAGCCCGCTGGCCTTCGTGCACGAGGAGGCCTCGGTCTCGCCCGAGGCCGTGGTCTATCCCTTCGCCTTCGTGGGCCCGCGCAGCCGTGTCGCGGCCGGGGCGCGCATCTTCCCCCACTGCTACGTAGGCGAGGAGTGCGAGATCGGCGAAGGGACCACGCTCTACCCCGGCGTGACGCTCATGGCCGGGGTCAAGCTCGGCCGAGGCGTCATCTGCCATCCCGGCGCCGTGCTCGGTTCGGACGGCTTCGGCTATGCGCAGGGGCCGGAGGGACTGGTCAAGGTGCCCCAGATCGGTCCCGTGGTCATCGGGGACGGCGTGGAGGTCGGCGCCAACGCCACCGTGGACCGCGGTTCGCTCGGGACCACGGAGATCAGGAGCGGGGCCAAGGTCGACAATCTCTGCCAGATCGCGCACAACGTGCGCATCGGCGAGCACTCCATCCTGGTCGCCCAGGTCGGCGTTTCGGGCAGCACGACCATCGGTCGCGGCGTGATCCTGGCGGGGCAGGTCGGGGTGGTGGGGCACCTGGAGATCGGCGACGGCGCCATCGTGGGCGCGCAGTCCGGAGTGGGGCAGAGCCTGCCCGCCGGGGCGCGCGTCAGCGGCTCTCCGGCCTACGACCACGGCGCGTTCCTGCGCAACGCCGTTCTCCTGCCGAAGCTTCCGGAACTGGTCAAGCGCGTGAACGCGCTGGAGAAGGAAATTTCCGAATTGCGCAAGCGAGGGACAGACGACAATGACGGTTGAGAACGCAAACACGCTTCCCATCGATGTCCGGCAGATCATGCAGTACATCCCGCATCGCTACCCGTTCCTGCTCGTGGACCGGGTGGTGGCCTGCACCCCTGGCGAATCGCTCGAGGCCATCAAGAACGTGACCATCAACGAGCCGTATTTCCAGGGACACTTCCCCGGCCTGCCGGTCATGCCGGGCGTGCTCCAGATCGAGGCCCTGGCGCAGGCCGGAGGCATCCTCGTCTTCCGCAGCTTCGACCTCGACATGACCGACAAGATCTTCATGTTCACGGGCATCGAGAAGGTCAAGTTCAGGCGCCCCGTGGTGCCCGGCGACCAGATCGTGCTTCGCCTGGACGAACTCAAACGCAAATTCCAGCTCTTCAAGATGCGCGGAACCGCCCTGGTCGACGGCGAAGTCGTGACCGAGGCGGCCCTTTCCGCCGCCCTTGTGAGCAGGGGGGATATCTAGTGGCTACCAGCATCGACGAAACCGCCCGCATCCATCCCGGCGCCAAGCTCGGCGCCGACGTGGTCGTGGGCCCCTACTGCATGGTCGGGGACAACGTCGTCATCGGCGACGGCACCGTCCTCGAGGCCTTCGCCCAGGTGAAGCCGTACACCCGCATGGGCGCCAACAACCACATCCACTCCTACGCCATCATCGGCGGCGAGCCGCAGCACCTCGGCTTCAAGGGCGAGGAGACGTGGGTGGAGATGGGCGACGGCAACATCGTGCGCGAGTTCGTGACCATCCACCGCGGCACGGTCCAGGGCCACGGCAAGACCGTCATCGGCTCGCGCTGCCTGCTCATGGCCTACGTGCACATCGCCCACGACTGCATCCTCGGCGACAACGTCATCATGTCCAACGCGTCGAGCCTCGCCGGCCACGTGACCATCGGCGACGGCGCCATCGTCAGCGGCATGAGCGGCGTGCACCAGTTCGTGCGCATCGGCGAGTTCGCCTTCCTGGGCGCCATGGGTGGCTTCGGGCAGGACATCCCGCCCTACACCATCGCCACGGGCGTGCGCGCCAAGCTGCACGGTCTGAACAAGATCGGGCTGCGTCGCCGCGGCTTCGACCGCGACACGATCACCGCGCTCAAGCGGGCCTACCGCAAGATCTTCCGCTCGGACATGATCCGCGAGGAGGCGCTCGAGGAGGTCCAGGAGAGCCTGGGCCACGTGCCGCAGGTCATGAAGCTCGTGGAGTTCGTCAAGAACAGCCCGCGCGGCGTCACCCCGTCCGCGCGCACCGGGACCAACGGCCTGCCGGCCGAGGACGGCGACGTCAACGACGGCGACTCCGACGAGTAGCCGGAGTTCCGGGCACATGGCCGAGACGGTCGGAATCATCGCGGGCGGCGGGCAGTTCCCGTTCCTGGTCGCCGAGGGCGCCAGGGCGGAGGGCTGCCGCGTGGCCGCGGTGGGTTTTCCCCGCAACACGGACCCCTCCCTCGCGTCCCGCGTGGACGCCTACCAGGAGCTGCGCCTCGGCCAGCTCGGCAAGCTCATAGCCTTCTTCCGCGCCCAGGGCGCGCGCCGGGTGATCATGGCCGGGAGCGTGAACAAGGCGCGGGCGCTCGATATCCGGCCGGACCTGCGCGCAGCCAAGCTGCTCTTCCGTTTGGCAGGCAAGGGCGACGACGCCCTGCTCCGGGCCGTGGCGGAGGAGCTCGAGGCCGAGGGCTTCCAGGTGGTTCGGGCGCACGAGGTGGTGCCGGGGCTGCTCACGCCCGAGGGCGTGCTCACGCGCCGCTCGCCGAGCGAGGAGGAGTGGGCGGACATCCGCTTCGGCTGGCCCATGGCCAAGCGCATCGGCGAGATGGACATCGGCCAGACCATCGTGGTCCGCAAGCAGGTGGTCGTCGCGGTGGAGGCGCTGGAGGGCACGGACGTGGCCGTGGAGCGCGGCTGCACCCTGGCCGGGCCGGGCGCCGTGGTGGTCAAGGTCTTCAAGCCGGGCCAGGAGGAGCGGGTCGACCTGCCTTCCGTGGGCCTGCGCACCATCGAGCTCCTTGCGCGGCTTCAGGCGGGCTGCCTGGCCGTGGAGGCCGGCCGGAGCCTCTTCTTCGACCGCGACGAGGCGCTGGCCATGGCGGACAAGGCCGGGCTCGTCGTGGTCGGCATCGGCGCCTCCTTCCCCTCAGGCGCTTCCGAATAGACCGAGTCCCTTTCGTTCATCGGCCCGGAAGGCGGGCAGGTGGCCGCGCAGTCCGGCGGCCGAGCCGTCCTTCAGCGCCGCGCCGAGGGCGTCCGCCTGCGCGGTGATCTCCTCGATGCAGGTGCAGAAGAGCTCGACCATTTCGTGGTCGATGCGGCCTCTCTCGGCCTCCTCGCGCAGGATGGCCAGGGCCGCGTCGCGCGGCTGCGCGGGCTTGTAGTGGCGGGCCTGGGTGATGGCGTCGTAGATGTCCGTCACGGCCAGGATGCGCGCCTGCGTGCAGATCGCTTCCCGGCGGAGCCCCTTGGGGTAGCCGGAGCCGTCCAGCCGTTCGTGGTGCTGCTGGATGATGGTCAGGAGATTCTTGTAGTTCTCGGTGAAGGGGATGTGCTGCAGGATGCGGAAGCTCTTCTCCGGATGGCGCTCGATCTCGCGGCGCTCCTCGCAGGTCAGGTTGCCCGAGGGGATGAGCAGGGCTTCCATCTCTGCGGGGGTGAGGAGCGGCATGGCGTACTGCGGCGAGCCGACGCGGTGGTTGCCGAGCCCCCTGACGAAGGTCGCGTCCTCCTCAGAGAGGGAGGGGGCGGCGTTGATGCGTTCCAGGCGCTCGAAATCCGCGCGCCAGTCCCCCTCGCTCATGGCCCCGTGCAGGGCCAGGCGGATGGCGATGATGTCCATGTTGCGGCCGGAGAGCCGCCGGTTCTTGGTCAGCACCTCCTCGCGCACGCCGATCTTGCCCACGTCGTGCAGCAGTCCGGCGTAGAATATCTCGTGCAGCTCCGTGTCGCTGAAGGCGATCTGGGCGAAGGGGCCGTCCTGTCCGTTCATCTGCCGCGCCAAGGCCACGGAGAGGCTGGCCACGCGCAGGGAATGGCCCGCCGTCATGGGGTCCCGGGCGTCGATGGCCGCCGCCAGGGCCTGGAGCAGGGCGTCCATGAGCACGCGCGTGCCTTCGTAGTGGTAGGCGTTGCCCATGGAGGTCGCCGCTGCCGCGGCGATGGTGGTCATGCGCTTCAGATGCGCGGCTTCGAAGGCGCCGGATTTGGTCGAGGCCAGGACCAGCGAGCCCACGAGAAGATTCGGGGAGACGAGGGGGATGACGAGCAGCGAGTTCAGCGAGGGGACCTCGTTGTCCCAGCGCGGATCCAGGGTGAGTTCGTTGACGATCTCGCCGCAGCTGCGTCCCATGGCCTCCCGGTAGAGGCGGCTCGTGCGCACGTTGTGCAGGGCCGCTTCGGAGGCCGGGCCGAAGGAGTCCACGTGATGACCGCTGCCGCTGCGCGACTCGGTGATGAAGACCATGCCCATCTCCGCTGGGATGGCGCCCCTGCGGCACTCCATGATGAAGGCGCGGGTCACGTCGCGCAGGCGCAGCGAGGTGTTCAGGTGCTGCGTGGCCTGGTGCAGGAGCTCGATCTCGCGGTACTTGTCCAGGGTCTCGGCGGTCATGCTGCGCCGTCCGCATTCCGAGAGGAGCAGCTCCTCCAGGGCGCGTCGCAGGAGCTCGGCCAGGTCGCCCAGTCCCGCCAGCTCGCGCGGCGAGGTTCCGCTCGGCGCATAGAAGCAGAGCTTGCCTCGCTGCGCGTTGTCCCAGCACAGCGGCACGCAGAGGGTGGGATCCTCGCTCGGCGCCGCCAGGCCCGCCTCCTCGCCCGACCAGATGAAGGCTCCCGCCTGCTCGAAGACGGCCATGCGGGTGCCCTTGGGGGCCAGGGCCAGGGCGCCGTCCATCAGGGGACGGACGCGCGCGGGCTTGAGGAGACGCTTGAGGGAAAGCATCCGGGAGGTGTCGGGCCTCATCCCCGGAGAAGCTCCTTGGCGACTTCGAGAACCTTGTCGGGATCGAAGGGCTTGGTCAGGTACATGCAGGCGCCGGCGTCCAGGCCGTGCTTTCTGTCCGCCTCCTGCCCCTTGGCCGTGAGCAGCACGATCTTGACCCCGGAAAGGGCCGGGTCGCTGCGCACCTGGCGACAGACCTCGTAGCCGTTCATCTTCGGCATCATGATGTCGAGAAAGACGACGTTCGGTTTTTCCCGGGAGATGATGCCCATGCCCTCGACACCGTCGCCTGCGGTGAGGATGTCGACGCCGAAGTCGTCCTCGAGTTCCTCGAGCGTCTGCTCGAGGAGCATGCGGATGTGCACCTCGTCGTCGACCACCAGAATCGTTCCAGACATCATCTTCTCCTTCGCAGGCCTGGCGTGGGGCGCCCGGGAATGGTCCCGGAGTCAGGAATGGGCGCGATCGTATCCATTCATTCCTCGACGGTAAAGAGAAAAAAAGACGAGGGGTTGGGGCATTATATTGACTTCCTGGCCGCGGGCAGGGTCATGGTCATGGTCGTGCCCGTCCCCGGCGTGGAGGCGGCCGTGAGCTCGCCGCCGTAGTGCGCGACGATCTGCCTGCAGATGGCCAGGCCGAGGCCCGTGCCCGGCGGCTTGTCGCGCAGGGTGTCGCGGCGCATGGTCTGGTGGAACTTGTCGAAAACCTTGTCCAGTTCTTCCGGCGGGATGCCGACTCCGGTGTCGGTTACGCGGACCGTGACCTCTCCGCCCGCGTCCGTGGCGAAGAGAGTCACCGCGCCCTTGGAGGTGAACTTGAAGGAATTGTCCAGGAGGTTGATCAGGACCTGGGTCATGCGGTCCTTGTCCGCGCGCACGGCGGGCAGGCTTTCGGGCAGCTCGAGCTTGAGCGCCACTCCCGAGTCCTGGGCGCGGGCCTGGAAGGTCGCGGCCACGTCCGCGAGCAGGCCGCTCAGGTCGAAGACATCGTCCTGCCAGTCCATGCGGCCGGACTCGATCTTGGCCAGGTCGAGCACGTCGTTGATGAGCCTGGTCAGCCGCTCGCCCTCGCTGATGATGATCGAGAGGTTGCGCAGGATGCGCTCGCCGCGTTCGGAAAGGGCGGGGTTGCCCTGCGCCAGGGCGGCGAAGTGGCGCGCGAAGTCCTTGTGGATGAGTTTGGCGAAGCCGAGGACGGCGGTCAGCGGCGTGCGCAACTCGTGCGAGACGTTCTGCAGGAAGTTGGTCTTCAGGGTGTCCATCTCCTGCAGGCGGCGGTTGGCCTCCTCCAGCTCGCTGGCCTTGTTGGCCAGGGCCTCGGTGCGCAGGCGGACCTGGCTCTCCAGGGTGCGGTTGATCTCGTCGAGCTCTACCTGGCGCAGCTGCTCGGTCTGCATGAGCTCCTGCAGCGAGCGGACCATGCCGTTGAACTGCAGGCAGAGGTCGCCGATCTCTCCGCGCAGGTTCTCGTCCGCGCGCACCGTGAAGTCGCCTGCCTTGAGGCGGCGGTAGGCGTTGGACAGGGAGTTCACCGGCTTGAGCAGGTTCGCCAGGAGCAGGGCCAGGGCGAGCCCGAGCACCCCGACGGCCGTGAGGCCGGTCACTGTCAGGGTGTCCACGAACCCGGAGACCTGGGCGGCGAGGCGCGAGGAGGGCATGGAGAAGACGGCGTACTGGTTGCCTCCGGGCAGTCGCACGGTCCAGAAGACGCTTTGCGGGAAGGCCCCGTCGCCCGGAAGCTCGCCGTGCGCGGGGACGAACGGGGCCGTCTGCCTCGCCGCGGCGGCGATGATCTCCCTGCAGCGCGCATGCCAGGGGCCGGAGTCCAGGAGGTATTCCTTGCTGCCCGGGTCGGGACTCGTGGAGGCCATGACGTCGCACTGCTCCCCGAAGACGGTCAGCTCGCCGCCGGATCCTGCAGATATTTCCTGGAGATAGCGGGCGTAGTCTCTGGCCGCCTTGGCCTGCGCGTCCGCGACTTCGTACTTGTAGACGTCCAGGGGCGCGAGGCTGACCACGAGCCAGCCCCACTGTGCGACGCGCACGGCGGAGGCCAGGGCAGGACGGATGGAGTCCGGCGACGAGAAGGCAGAGGTGGCGTATTCGAAGACGGGAACGGAGCCTGCATCGTCCAGGGCCCGGTCGAGCTTGGAGAGGAAGCTCCGGGAAATGTGCGAAGCGGGCAGGGACGAGGCCAGGAGCCGCCAGTCGCCGGCGTCGTCCGCCTCGAAGACCAGGAGATCGGCCCGGGCGAAGGGCGCGGGCGGCAATGCGACGCTTCGCAGCGCTTCCTCCCTGGCCTGGGCCGCCGTCATGCGTCCAGCCAGCGCTTCCCGGCGGTAGATGGCGCAGATGTCCCTGTACTGCGTGGCACGGTCTGCGAGAGAGGTCTGGAAGGACTGAAGGCGCGTGCGGCGGAATTCGTCGATGTCCTGGTGCAGGTGCTCCATGCCCGAGGTCGTGCCGGCGAGCAGGGCCACGGCGGTGCGGGCGTGGATGTCGCGGAAGACCCTGAGGCCCTTGACGTACGTCACGGCCGAAGCTGTGACGAAGGCCGCCGCCATCACGCAGAGCATGGGCAGAAAGAAGCGCCAGAAGGTTCTGGGCAGGGCGGTGCGGGCGCGCGTCCGTGTCATGTCGGCCTCGAAAAGCGCGGATAGCAGGAGAATGCGGTCAGGGGAGAGGGACGTCCGCGTCACCCCCCCAGGCCGGAACGTCACGTGGGGTCTACCGCCCCGTGTCTGGAAAAGCAAGTCGCACAGGGGCTGGCGGAATTGAAGTTTTGCGGGCTTTTGTCTATGCTGATCCACTTTCGCCCCGGCCTTTTGCAGGGGCGACTACTGCCAAGGATCGCCAAGGACCACAGAATGAGCCGCACGGTCGGGGTCAAGTTCAAGGATTACGGTCAGGTTTATTATTTCGACGACGGCGGCTACGCCCTCGCGCTCGGCGACGCGGTCGTCGTGGAGACGGAGCAGGGACGAGGTCTCGCCCGCGTGGCCTCGATCCAGGACGACGTTCCGCCGCAGTGCGATCCGGAGCAGATGAAGCCCATCTTCGGACCAGCGACCGACGCGGATTTCGCGCAGCAGGACGAAAACGACGCGCTGGCCCGCCAGGCGCACCGCTTCTGCCGCGAGCGCATCTCCGAGCGCGGGCTGGACATGAAGCTCGTCGAGGTCGAGGTCTTCTTCGACAAGAGCAAGGTCATCTTCTATTTCACCGCGCCCGGCCGGGTGGACTTCCGCGAACTGGTCAAGGATCTGGTGCGCGAGTACCGCACCCGCATCGAGCTGCGGCAGATCGGCGTGCGCCACGAGACGCAGATGATCGGCGCCGTGGGCAATTGCGGCCAGCTCTGCTGCTGCCGCCGCTTCCTGCGCAAGTTCGACCCCGTGACCATCAAGATGGCCAAGGAGCAGAACCTGTTCCTGAACCCGACCAAGATTTCCGGCATCTGCGGCCGCCTGCTGTGCTGTCTGGGCTACGAACAGCACAACTACGAGGAGTTCCAGCGCCGCTGTCCGCGCATCGGCCGCCGCTTCCGCACCTCCATCGGCATGGTCAAGGTCCTGCGCTCCAACTTCTTCCGCGAGACGCTGGCCGTGCTCACGGAGGAGGGAGAGGAGCGCGAGATGACGCTCGACGAGTGGATCGAGATCAGCAGCCGGAGCGAGCCGGGCGGCGAATCCCCCGGGCAGGGGAGCGGGGCGCCCGCCGCCTCCTCCGAACCCAAGGCCGAGCCCAGAACCGAGTCCGGAGCGGGCGCCGGGACCGAGGGGGGCGCCGAGGCGCAGCCTGCGGGCGGCGAAGGGCGCGAGCCCCGTCCTCCCCGCCAGCCGCGGGAGGATTCGGGACGCAGGGGGCCCGACCGTCAGGGAGGCCGCCAGGGCGACCGCCAGTCCGAGGGACAGGGCGAGGGCCAGTCCGAGCATTCGGCCGACCGTCAGCCCGACCGTCAGGCCGACCGTCAGGGCGACAGGCAGGGCGGAGACAAGCCCGGCGAGCAGCAGGGCGAGCGCAGGCCGGGTCAGGGCCGCGGCGGACGCGGACGGCGTCCCCGGCGCCGCGGCGGACGCAAGGGCGGAGGCGGCAACAAGGCCGAGTCCTGATTTTTACCGGGCCGCCCGCGCGGCCCTCAGCCATCCAGCATACGCGAGCATCAGCGCATACGACGAGGAGTCATCCGTGGAGCGTTTCTACATCACCACGCCCATTTACTACGTCAACGCCGTGCCCCACCTGGGACACGCCTACACCACCACCGTGGCCGACTGCATGGCCCGCTTCAACAGGGCCATGGGCCGGGACGCCTACTTCCTGACCGGCACGGACGAGCACGGCGACAAGATCGTGCAGGCCGCGGAGAAGAGCGGGCTCACGCCCAGGGCCTACGTGGACGAGATCAGCGGCCACTTCAGGGCGCTGTGGCCGGAGCTGTCCATCAGCAACGACGACTTCATCCGCACCACGGAGCCGCGCCACGTGCGCGTGGTGCAGAAGCTCCTGCAGCAGATCTACGACGCGGGCGACATCTACTTCGGCGAGTACGGCGGCCACTACTGCACGGGCTGCGAGCGCTTCCTGACCGAGAAGGAGCTGGTGGACGGCCTGTGCCCGGACCACAAGACCAAGCCCGAGTACATCGCCGAGAAGAACTACTTCTTCCGCATGTCCAAGTACCAGGGCTGGCTCTTGGACCACATCAAGGCCAATCCGGACTTCATCCGGCCCGAGCGCTACCGCTCCGAGGTCGTGAGCATGCTCGAGATGGGCGTGCTCGAGGACCTGTGCATCTCCCGGCCCAAGTCGCGCCTCACCTGGGGCATCGAGCTGCCCTTCGACACGGACTACGTCTGCTACGTCTGGTTCGACGCCCTGGTGAACTACCTCACGGCCGTGGACTGGCCGGACGGCGAGAAGTTCGGCCGCTACTGGCCCGCGGTGCAGCACCTCGTTGCCAAGGACATCCTGAAGCCCCACGCCGTGTTCTGGCCGACCATGCTCAAGGCTGCGGGCATCGAGCCGTACAAGCACCTGAACGTGCACGGCTACTGGCTGGTCAAGGAGACCAAGATGTCCAAGTCGCTGGGCAACGTGGTCAAGCCGCTGGACATGTCCTGGAAGTACGGCCTGGATACCTTCCGCTATTTCCTGCTGCGCGAGATGCGCTTCGGCAACGACGCCTCCTTTTCCGAGGAGGCGCTCGTGGCGCGGCGCAACTCGGACCTGGCAAACGACCTGGGCAACCTCTTCAACCGCACCCTGTCCATGGCGGGCAAGTACTTCGGAAGCCGCGTGCCCGCGCCGCAGGACGCCTCGGGCGACGAGGACCTGCGCGGGCTGGCCGCCAACGCCGTGGGCAACTTCGTGCGCCTCTTCGGGGAGTGCAACTTCTCCCAGGCGCTCGAGAGTCTGTGGGAGCTCGTGCGCGGCCTGAACAAGTACGTGGACGCGCAGGCGCCCTGGGCGCTCTTCAAGGAGGGCAAGACCGAGCGGCTGGCCGAGGTCATGTACGGGATGCTCGAGTGCATGCGCAAGGTCGCGGCCTGCCTCGTGCCGGTCATGCCCCAGGCTGCCGGGCAGATGCTCGAGCAGCTCGGCGTCATGGGGACGCCCGGCCTGACAGACGAGGCCGACGCCTGGGGCCTGCTCAAGCCCGGCAACGTCCTGGCCCAGGCCTCCACGCTCTTCCCGCGCATCGAGCTGCCCGCCGCCGACGACGCGGCCGCCTGCCCGACGTCCGCCAAGGGCGAAATGGGCGGAAAGGGCAAGGTCGCCAAGGAAGCCGAGGCCGCCAAGCCCGCCGCCGGGCCCAAGGCCAAGGCAGACGCCTCCGCCAAGGCTCCGGCCGAGGCGCCGGGCGAGATCGAGTTCCCGGACTTCCAGAAGCTCGACCTGCGCGTGGGCCATGTGACGAGCGTCGAGCGCCATCCGGACGCCGACCGCCTGCTCCTGGTGCAGGTGGACCTCGGCGAGGAGCGGCCACGCCAGGTCGTGGCCGGGCTGGCCGAGTTCTTCACGCCCGAGGATCTGGCCGGGCGGCAGGTGGTGCTGGTGGCGAACCTGAAGCCGAGGAAGCTTCGCGGCCACGAGTCCCAGGGCATGATCCTGGCCGTGCGCACCGAGGCGGGCATGGAGCTGCTCACGGCCTCGGGTTCGGTCGCGCCGGGCTCGAAGGTCTCCTGACGGGCGGCGCATGCCGGGGTACAAGACCCATCTCGCGGGCGGCCTGATCCTGGCGGCCGGGGGGCTCGGCATCCTCTTCTGGGCGGGCGTCTACTGGCCCGGCTTCGAGAAGGCCGCGGTGCTCCTGGCCATCGCCGCCCTGGCCGCGCTCTTTCCGGACGTGGACACCGATTCCAAGGGGCAGCACCTCTTTTACGGCGCGCTCTTCATCGGCGACCTCGGGCTCATCGCCTTCGGCCGCTACGTCTGGGCCGCGCTGCTCGGGCTCTTCGCCATGCTCCCGGCCGTGGGGCAGCACCGGGGCTGGACCCACACCTGGTGGGCCGCCCTGGTCGTGCCCCTGCCGCTCCTGCTCCTGCCGCCCTACCTCTTCGATTCGCGCTTCCTGGGGCCGGACTGGCACCGCTTCCTGCCCTACTACCTGGCCGCCGTCGCCGGATACGTCTCCCACCTGCTCATGGACGGGACGCTCAAGAGCTGAGCCGTTCCTCGGAACGACGTCCCTGCGCGGCCGTCCTGCGACGGGGCCGGTGGAAAAGGGCGGCGACACGGACCGCGGCGCCTTTTGGGGGATGAAAAGGGGCTATTTGGGCAGGAGGCGGAGGTAGAGGTCGCCCTTGAAGGGACCCAGGTGGCGGCCGAGCTCCTTCAGGCGGATGGGCTTGCCGGGCACGAAATCCACGGGCAGGCGGACCTCGATCTGCTTTTCTTCGCCGGACAGCCCCAGGCGGACCTTGAGGCGCACGGTGCGGCCGGGCAGGAGGCTTCCCGGGGGGAGGTAGGCCGTGTGCTCGTCGTCGAGCTGGCCCCTGAACCAGGACTTGATGCCGCCGAAGATGCCCTGCGAGAGGTCGAGCGTGACCTTGCGGCCGCCCCAGGCCAGCTCCAGGGCGCGACGCTGCAGCTTCTTGGGCGGCTGGCCCGTGCCCTTGCGCACCTGTGCGTAGATGTCCTCGAAGACCTTGCGCGCGAAGGGGTCGCGCAGGATGTCGCGCAGCACCTCCTCCTGGCGGAACTCGAAGCGCGCGCTCCCGGCCGAGAATTCGGTCCTGGTCTCGCTGCGCGTCTCTGCCTGCCGCTTCTTCTCGAAGACGTCGCGCGCCGCCTCGCGGGCGTAGGCCTCGTCGGCCTGCCGGGCGTTGCCCGCGGGCTCGGAGGGCCTCTGCCGCCTGCGTGCGCGGGCGCCGGACGCGGGGCCGCCCGGGCCGGCTCCCTGCTCGGCGCTGCGCGTGAGGACGACGTAGGCCTCGTTCAGGCGCTGGAACTTGCGCGAGGCCTCCGGGTCGTCGGGGTTCAGGTCCGGGTGAAGCTTGAAGGCCAGGCGGCGGTAGCTGGTCTTGATGGTCTCGAGCGTGGCGCCCTGTTCCACCATGAGGATGCGGTAGCACTCGGTCAGGGTCATGCGCCGTTCCCGTCGTCTCCGCCCGTGCCGTCGTTTCCCGCGCCGCCGCCCGCGACCATGGCGAAGCGCAGCGCGCCGGGGAGGTCTTCTCCGTCCTCGCGGCCCCGGCCGAGCGCGTGCTCACGCACGTAGGCCAGTCCGGCGTCGCGGAAGGCCTCGTGCCCGGCTTCGCGGAGGATGCCGCGACAGTCCACGGCAACCATGTCGAAGCTCGTCTCGTCGAGCAGATTGCCCGCGAAGAAGGGCCAGGCCCGGCAGACGTCCGGCCGGGCCTCGTGCGCGCCGCAGCCCTTGAGCCCGTGGTCGTAGAAGATGCAGTAGCCGTCGTCCGAGCAGCGCAGGCGCTCGCGCCCCGCCTTCTCCTCGGCGTAGGCGGCCAGGAAGGCCGGGGCCTCCATGGAGAAGTGGGCGGCCAGACGGGCGACGTCCTTGCGCATGAGGATGATGCCGCCGCTGCCGTGGCAGCAGTGGCCGCACCGCTTGCAGGTGAATACGTTCTGCATGGTCCTATCCGGAGAAACGAGGGTCCAGTATCTGTTCGAGGAGCCTGCGGTGCTCGACCATCAGGCAGAGGTCCTCGATGACCATCACGCCCTTGGGTTCGAGCAGGGCGCGGGCTTCCGGGCTGAAGACGCCCTGCTGCATCCAGAAGCAGCGCGGCAGCACGGGCATGGCCAGCACCTCGCGGGCGTGGGCCGCGCAGTGCTCCGAGGCGCGGAACAGGTTGACCATGTCCACCGGGCCGGGCAGGGAGCCCAGGTCCTGGTATGTGGTGAGTCCCCAGACGCCCGTGCGCTTGGGGTGCACGGGATAGACCGTGAACCCCGCACCGATGAGATAGCGGCCGATCCTGTCCACCGGCCTGCCGGGCCTGTCGTTGGCCCCGACCACGGCGATCGTCTTGACTGAGGCCAGCAGGGGGGTTAGCTCGGTATCCTTTGGCGGAAACATCATTACCCCTTCACGATACGTTCGTTCGGAGCACTACACGATGTTCGAAGCATTGGAAAGAATCCCGCTCGAGGAAATCACCGCCCGCTGGGCGCGCTGCCGCGATCTTCTCGAGGTCTCCATGCCCGAGGCCGGTGGGCTTTTCGCCTTCACCAAGACCAACATCTACTGGCTCTCCGGCACGCTCACCCAGGGCGTCTTCTGGCTGCCGCGCCAGGGCGACCCGGTGCTCTTCCTGCGCCGCGGAAGCGAGCGGGCGCGGCTCGAATCGCCCATGGCGAACATCGTGGAGTTCCGTTCCTACCGCGACATTCCCCGCCTGGCCGCCGAGGCGGGCTGCCCCCTGAGCACCGTGATCGCGGCGGAGAAGGGGGGACTGCCCTGGAACCTGGCCGACTCGCTGCAGAAGAACCTCTCCGAGACGGCCTTCCTCTCCGGTGACGGCATCCTGGCCCGGGCGCGCGGCGTGAAGAGCGCCTGGGAGCTGGACAAGATGCGGCTGTGCGGCGCGCGCCACCACAAGGCCCTGCACGAGCTGCTGCCGCAGCGCATCCGCCCCGGCATGAACGAGCGCGAGATCAGCCTCGCCACCTGGCAGGTCTTCTTCGAGCTCGGCCACATGGGGCACATGCGCATGAACGCCTTCGGCGAGGAGATCTTCCTGGGCCACGTCTCGGCGGGCGACTCGGGCAACTATCCGAGCGCCTTCGACGGCCCGCTGGGACTGCGCGGCGAGCATCCGGCCCTGCCCTTCATGGGGTACCGCGGGACGATCTGGAAGGAGAGGCAGCCCCTGGCCGTGGACTGCGGCTTCGCGCTCGAGGGCTACATCACGGACAAGACCCAGGTCTTCTGGGCAGGGCCCGAATCCTCCATCACGGACGAGGCCCGGCGCGGCCACGACTTCTGCGTGGCCGTGCAGGAGTGGCTGGCCGAGAACCTGCGCCCCGGCGCCACGCCGAGCGAGCTGTACCTGCACTGCACGGACTGGGCGGCCAGGGAGGGGCTCAGCGAGGGCTTCATGGCCCTGGCGCCGAACACCGTCAAGTTCGTGGGCCACGGCATCGGCCTGGCCGTGGACGGCTGGCCGGTCATCGCGGACGGCTTCGACGAGCCGCTGGAGGAGAACCAGGTGGTGGCGCTCGAGCCCAAGTTCGGCGTGCCCGGCCTGGGCATGGTCGGCGTGGAGAACACCTTCGTGGTCACGCCGCGCGGCGGCGAGTGCATCACCGGCTCGGACTACTCCATCATCTGCCTGGAGTAGCCCGGGCGGCCTACTGCGCCGCGGGCTGCGTCCCCGGCTGCACCCCTGAGTGCATCTTTGCGGGCGCCTCGGTCGTTTCGGGGCGCCGCGCGAATTCCTTCTCTAGGGCCTTTTCCAGCGTGGCCGATGTGAACAAGTCGCGCAGCACCAGGGGCGAGCGCGCCTGCCCGCTCGCGGGAAAGAGCGCGACCACCGGGATGGAGCGGCTGTCCATGGCTTCCAGCAGCGCCTCAGCGGCCGGGTCGGAGCGCGTCAGGTCCACCTTCACGAAGCGCAGGCCGTAGAGCCGCTTCCAGCGCGCCATGTTCTCCTCGGTCAGCACCGTCAATTCCAGGAACTTGCAGTTCGGGCACCAGTCCGCCGTGAAGTCCACGAGCATGGGCTCCTTGCCCAGCATCTGCTCGAAGGCGGCGGGCTCGTAGCGCTGCCAGCCCGCGTCCGGAACGGGCGGATGGGCGGCCCAGACCCAGGCCGCGGCGACCAGGGCCACGGCGGCCAGCCGCACGGAGATCCTGTGGCGCAGGGGATGGGAGAGCGAGGTCCAGCTTCCCCACATCCAGGCCGCGAAGGCCGTGATCAGAAGCAGGATGACGGCGCGCTCGAGCGACCATGCGGGCAAGGTTCCCAGGAGGTAGACCGCCGTTCCGGCCAGGAAGAATCCGGCCAGCTTCTCCACGAACAGGGTCCAGCGGCCGGGCAGGTTGAAGATGAAGAGCATGTGCGGCCTGGCGCACATGAGGAGATAGGGCGAGGCCATGCCCAGGCCGATGCAGGCGAAGACGACGGCCACGACCTGCGTCGGCTGCATGAGCGTCCAGGCCAGCACGCCGCCGAGGAAGGGGCCGGAGCAGGGCGTGGCCAGGAGCGTGGCCAGGCAGCCCGCGAAGAAGGACGAGGCGCGCGACTGCGGCCCGCCGCCCGCCGGGGCCTTGAGGTCCACTATCGGCAGGGTGAAGACGCCGAAGAGCGAGAGGGAGAGAGCGAAGACGATGACCACCAGGGCCAGGACCGTGCGCGGGTTCTGGAAGATCTGCCCCCAGGCCAGGTCGAGCGAGGCCAGCAGTCCGGCCAGGAAGAGGAAGTAGGTGATCACGCCCAGGGCGAAGTAGAGGTTGAAGGTGCGGAAGCAGCGCACCGGGTTCGGGTGGCTCTCGCGCGTGCAGCCGGAGAGCAGCCCCTTGAGCTTCAGGCTGGCCACGGGCAGGACGCAGGGCATGAGGTTCAGCACGAGGCCCGCCAGGAAGGCCAGCAGCGCGGCCTTGAAGAGCCCCGTGACCTCCATGACCGGCTCGATGAATCGCGGGGAGTAGGGCGTGGGGCCGAGCTTGGCTCCTCCTGCCCCCGGGGTCGCCCCGACGGGGACCGGGCCAGTCGTGCCTTCCAGTGATGTCGTGCCGGAGGCGGGTGCGGTTCCCGGCTTCGCGGAAAGAGCATCCTTCCACCAGGGCTGGGCCGTTGCGGGCTCGGGCCGGGCAGGGGAGGGCGCCACGCTCTGCGTGAACGAGAGTGGCAGGCAGCGCGTGTGCGAGCACATGAGCATGGAGATCGTGAGGCGCACGGGTTCCGTCATGCCCGCGGGCAGGGGGATGAAGAAGCGCGTGGCCTTCTCGTGGACGCGCACGGTCTGGCCCGAGCCGAAGGGATCGGGCTTGCCGCGGCCCTCGGGGTAGAGCGTGGCGAAAGGCAGCGGACCCGCTGCGGTGGCCGCGGCGATGCGCGTGGGCTGTCCGAGGGGGCCGGGATCGTTGGCGTAGAAGTACCAGTCCTTCTCCGGGGTCAGGGTGACCACGAGCAGCCCGGATGCCCCCGCCGGGAAATGGCCCCGGCCGGGAGTCCCGGCCGCCGGGAGGGCGTAGTAGGCCGTCTCCACGCGCACGGGGTTCTTGTCGGCCGCGCCTGCCGGAGGCTGCAGCAGGGTCTGCGCGCCTGCCGGTGCGGCCCGGATTCCCAGGAGCAGGAGGATGGTGATGAGAAGGGTGCGGAAGACGGATGCGTGCGGAGTGCGGGGCATTTTCGTTCCTTGGAAGCGCCGGGCGCCCGCTGGAGGCCGCACGGCACGGTCTGACGCGAAGATTAGCAGAAGCGGGAACCCCCGTAAATGCTGGCTCGAAAAACAATTCGCAACTTTTCTCTCAATTGCGCTTGACAAATGAGCCGCGTCTCTCTAGATACGTCTCTCGCGTTTGGCGACGGGCTACTAGCTCAATAGGTAGAGCAGCTGACTCTTAATCAGTTGGTTCGGTGTTCGAGTCACCGGTAGCCCACCACGAAAGTACTACGGGCCGTTCCCCCAGGCCGGGGGCACGGCCCGTTTTTTTATGCATTTCCTCTTCCATTCCCCCTTCGTTCAGGACGTGCCCGTTGCAGGCGAGAAAGTTCGCCGCTGCAGGTTTTCCTTTGCCGGTGCATGGTGCCGGTCCGCGCGCGGCCATCCCCTGGCCGCCCGGCGGAAGGTGTGTCGAGCGATGAGTTAATATACCATCCCAGTCTGAAAAATATTGACTTCCATTTCGCCGCTGCCTAGTAGGACAGAAGAGCAGGGCGAACAGCTCGCCGTGCCCGCGCATGCGGGCAAACTGCCGAGGCCTTCGCGCGAATGTTCCGGAACCCGAGCTTCCCCCCATGGGATTCCCGCATTCGCGCAGCGCCCGGCAGCGAACTGCTGACGGAGCCAGCATGCTTCAAGGAAAGAACATTCTCATCGCGGACAGCGATTCGGCCAACGCCGTCATTTCGCGGATTCTCGTCGAGCGCTGGGGGGCAAGGGCACGGTGCGTCGCCACCGGGCAGGAAGCCCTGGAGCTCGCGCTGACGGGAAACTTCGACCTCCTGGTCACGGAGATGCTCCTCGCGGGCCTCTCCGGGGCCGATCTCATCCGTGCCATTCGTGAAGAGCCGGACCCCGTGGGGTGCATGGCCATCCTCGTGCTGCACGCGGGGCCTGTGCCCCCGGGCGAGCGCTGCCTGCTCGAGGTGGAGGCGGACGACTGTCTGCCGAAGCCGTTCGATTTCCAGGCCTTCGGCGCCAAGGCCTCGGCCGCGCTCGACCGCGCGGCCCTGCGCTGCGATGACGAAGAGGGGAACAGTCGGCTGCGGGCCAACGGATGGCAGGGCGAATGACCCGGAATCACTCCGTGGGCTGACCGGCCTTCGCCCCTCCGCGGGCCGCGCGAACGGCGTCTGCCAGCTCCTCCAGGGTGACGGGCTTGACCAGGCAGGCGGCCGCGCCGAGCTTCTTGCCCTCCGCCGCCATGCCGTCCGAGGCGTCGCCCGTGAGCAGGATCACCGGCAGCCCCGGGTGCGCCGCGCGCAGCCCGCGCAGCACCGCGAGCCCGTCCATGCCCGGCATGCGCAGGTCCACGACGGCCACGTCGGGCGCCTCGCGCGCCGCCTCGGCCAGGGCATCCCCGCCGCTGGTGGCACGTCGCACGTCCGCCCCGCGCCGGGCAAGGCGCTTGCCCACCACCTCCACGAACTCCGGCTCGTCGTCCACGAGTAGGATGCGCACTCCCTGCATCTCCCCCCTCCCTCCGTTCCCGGCCGTCGCCGGGCGTCGCTAAAGCCTCAGCCCGTACGCGCTGACCTTGTGGCGCAGGGTGCGCGGGCTGATCTGCAACAGCCGCGCGGTCTCGGTCTTGTTGCCCCCGGCGGCCTTGAAGGCGCGGCGGATGGCTCTTATCTCGGCCTCCTTGACCGCTGCATCCAGGGAGAGGCTGGCCGGGCCGTCGGCCAGGGCCGAGGCCGCGACCTCCATGTCCATCTCGAGCGGCAGGTCCGTGGGCCGCACGACCCCGCTCTCGGCCATGAGCACGATGCGCTCGATGAGGTTCTTGAGCTCGCGCACGTTGCCCGGCCAGGAGTAGTTGTAGAGGACCTTCTTGGTGTCCTCGGACAGGATCAGATCCTTCTTGTGGTAGCGGTGGCCGAAGACCTCCATGAAATGCTCGGCGAGCGGCGCGATCTCCTCGCGCCGTTCGCGCAGGGGTGGCACGGAGATGGGGATGACGTTCAGGCGGTAGAAGAGGTCCGCGCGGAACGTGCCGTCGCGCACCATGTCCTGCAGGCGGCGGTTCGTCGCCGCCACGATGCGCGCGCGGAATGCGATGTCCTTCTCGCCGCCCAGCCGCTTGAAGCGCTTCTCCTCGAGCACGCGCAGGAAGTCCACCTGGTTCTGTGGCGGGATCTCGCCCACCTCGTCGAGAAAGAGGGTGCCGTCCTCGGCCAGCTCGAAGCTGCCCTTCTGCAGCCGGTTGGCGCCGGTGAAGGCCCCGGGCTCGTGGCCGAAGAACTTGTCCGCGAAGAGCTCGCCCTTGAGCACGCCGCAGTTGACCGGCACGTACGGCTTGTTGCGCCTGCCGGACAGGGTGTGGATGAGCCGGGCGAAGAGCTCCTTGCCGGTGCCGGACTCGCCGACGATGAGCACCGGCGCGTCCGAGGCCGCCACCTGGGCGGCCACGCGGCGAAGCGCCCGCATGTTCACGGACCTGAAGAGGAATGACGTGCCGCCCGGCAGCAGGTCGGAGAGGGCGTCGTCGTCCAAGTCGAGCGGCAAATTTTTGCCGCTGCGGTCCTTGTGATCACGCATCAGGGTGGTCATGGGCAGATCCTTTGCCGGATGCGCCTTTCGCCCGCCTTGAGGCCGTTTGGCCGCATTCCTCGCGGCCGCGCGGGCGATTTCAAGGACTCGTCGGGCTGCCCTCCGGGGAGGGGTTCATCCGTGCGTTGTTACCGAATCTAGCATGACTCGCGGTACGCGGCAAGAATTTGCCGATCAGCGGCAATAATTTGCCGCTAACCATTTTGATCTGTTTTAGAAACATCAATTATTTCAGCAGAGTTTATGTTGGTACGGGTTTTGTTTGTTCTTATTGGAACAAGGCGAACACCGGCCACCGCAGCCGGGGGCCGCGCACACGGGAGGGGCGGCTCACGGCAGGGCCGCGGAACCGACTAAACATCTTCTTGAGGGAGTGCGACTGCAATGAAACTGACGAGCGGATCGGCAACAACGGCGACTGTCGCCGCCATGCTTCTGGGTGTGGCGGCCCTGGCGGTCTTCCTTCCCCACCTGGCCCACGCCTCCACCGACGCGGCCGGGCAGGCGGCCCAGGCCGCCACGGAACAGGCCATCGCGCTTAAGCCCTGGTGGTTCTGGCCCGCGGTGCTCTCCGTCTTCTGCTTCGTGCTCGGCATCATCGCCGTGCTCGCGGGCGTGGGAGGCGGCGTGCTCTACGTGCCGCTCGTCAGCGGCTTCTTCCCCTTCCACCTGGACTACGTGCGCGGCGCCGGCCTCCTGGTCGCGCTGGCCGGAGCCCTGGCCGCCGGTCCGGGCCTCTTGCGGCGAAATCTCGCCAGCCTGCGCCTGGCCCTGCCCGTGGCCCTCATCGCCTCGGCCTGCGCCATCGTCGGCGCCTTCATGGGCCTGGCCCTGCCCACCAACGTGGTCCAGCTCTGCCTGGGCGGCACCATCCTCTTCATCTGCGGCCTGCTGCTGCTCTCCAAGAACGTCACGCGCCCCGTGGTCACCACGCAGGATGCCGTGGGCCTCGCGCTCGGCATGAACGGCTTCTACCGCGACGAGGGCACGGGCGAGGACATCGAGTGGAAGACCCATCGCACCCTGCCGGGCCTCCTGCTCTTCATCATCATCGGCATCATGGCCGGCATGTTCGGCCTGGGCGCCGGCTGGGCCAACGTGCCCGTGCTCAATCTGCTCATGGGCGCGCCGCTCAAGGTCGCCGTGGGCACCTCCAAGTTCCTGCTCTCCATCACCGACACCTCGGCCGCCTGGGTCTACCTGAACAACGGCTGCGTCATCCCGCTGATGGCCATTCCCTCGATCATCGGCCTGATGCTCGGCTCCTTCGTCGGCGTGCGCCTGCTGGCCAAGGCCAAGCCCAAGTTCATCCGCTACATGGTCATCGGCGTGCTGCTGCTGGCCGGCGGCAAGGCCTTCCTCAAGGGGCTCGGCATCTAGCTGTCGCAGTCGGCAGTGTTCCAGAACGAAACGATTCGCGCACGCGCTAAGGAGAACGCCATGTCTTCCAAGACTTCGCCCGAGCAGATCAAGTACGCCAACATGCTCTTCTACGGAGCCTGGGCCTCTTTGGCCATCATGCTCGTGACCTATCTCGTCTACGTCTTCGGCATCCTCGCGCCCCACGTGCCGCTGGAGGAGCTGATCAAGCTCTGGCGCACGCCGGTGCACAACTACCTCGAGGTCGGGCAGGTGCCCCAGGGCTGGGGCTGGGTCAGCCTCGTCGGCTCGGGCGACTTCCTGAACTTCGTCGGCATCGCCATCCTCGCGGGCATGACCATCATATGTTTCGTGCCGCTCATTCCGGCCTACCTGAAGCAGAAGCAGCCCGTGTTCGCGGCCATCGCCGCGGCCGAGGTCCTGGTCCTGCTGCTGGCCGCCTCGGGCATCGTCAGCGGCGGGGGCCACTAGGCGGAAAGGGTCCCGTCCGGTCCGTCCCCGAGAGGGCGGAACGCCGGGCGGCGTCCGAATCGTCCCTGCTGCCGAAGGTGGAGGAGAAGACGCCATGTCCACGCGAATCGCAGGAAGTGTCGCCGGAAACGTCCCGGAGAGCGCCTCCCTTTCCGGGGTCCACGGCGACCTTGCGGAGGTTTTGAGCGGACCGGTCCTGCTCGAGGCCTTCGACCTCTTCCCCCACGCCCTCATGGTCGTGGACGCCGAGCACCGCGTGCGCTTCCTGAACAAGCGCATGGAAGCCCTGTGCGGCCTCTCCCGCGAACGGGCGGAAGGGCTCCCCTGCGCCCAGGTGGTGCGCAGCGGGCTGTGCGGCCGCGACTGCCCCGTGCATGGCGAAGCATCCGTGATGCGCCGCGAGAGCGACGTGCTGACAGCCTCCCGCAGGCGTCTGCCCGTGGGCATCACCTCGCTGTGCCTGGGCGGGGGGAAGGGCCTGCGTCTCCTCCTCATCGAGGACCTCGGCCGGGTCAAGGACCTGGAGAAGAGCCTGGCCTCGGCCGCGGGCCACGGCGGCGGCCGTCTGCTCGGGCGCTCCCGCGAGATGGAGCGCATCTTCGACGTGCTGCCGGTCATCGCCCAGAGCGAGGCCCCGGTGCTCATCACCGGCGAGACGGGCACGGGCAAGGACCTGGCCGCCGAGGCGCTGCATGCCCACTCGGCCCGGGCGCGCGAGGCCTTCGTGCGGCTGAACACGAGCCCCATGCCCGAGGAGCTGCTCGACTCCGAACTCTTCGGCCACTGCAAGGGGGCCTTTCCCTGGGCCGAGTCCGACTCCGTGGGCCGCATCCAGGCCGCCTCGGGCGGCACGATCTACGTGGCCGAGCTGGCCGACCTGCCCGTGGCCCAGCAGGCGAAGCTTCTGCGCCTCCTGGACGAGAAGCTGATCACTCCCGTGGGCGCGCAGTCGCCCGTGCGCGTGGACGTGCGCCTGCTGGCCGCCACGCACCGCGTGCCCGAGGAGCTGGTGCGCGAGGGAAGGCTGCGCCAGGATCTCCTGCACCGCCTGGCCGCTGTGCGCCTGCACCTGCCCGCGCTTCGCGAGCGCGAGGGTGACGTGGAGTACCTGCTGCAGCATTTCCTGGAGACATACGCCGGAGTCTTCCACAAGAACGTGGCCGGATTTTCCCCCAAGGCCCTGCGCGTGCTCGTGGCCTATCCCTGGCCCGGCAACGTGCGCGAGCTGAAGAACGTGGTCGAGTACGCGGTCATGGTCTGCCAGGAATCCCGCATCCTGCCCGCGCACCTGCCCATGCACGTCCTCGAGCAGGCCGAGATCGCCCGGCGCAGGCCGCGCGGCCAGGCTGAACCCCGCGAGGGACGGCGCAATGGCTAGGAACAACGTGCTCGTTCCGCTGCTCGGCGACGCCGTGGCCCCGCGCTTCGACCAGGCCCTGGAGCTCCTCCTGCTGCGCCGCGGCGACGACGGCGAGGAGAGGGGACGCGACACCGTGCTCCTGGACCACGCCTCGGCCGACGGCCTGTGCGACTTCATCCTGCGCCACGAGGTCGGGCTTGTCGTGGTCAACGGAATAGAGGAAGAATACTACCACTACCTGCGCTGGAAGCGGGTGGAGGTCATTGACCAGGTCATGGGGCCCGTGGAGGCCGTGCTCGCGAGGCTTTTCGCCGGTGAGCTCGCCCCCGGGGACATCCTCTACGCGAGGGGGGATGCGTCGTGACGCAGGAAATCAAGGCACCTCAGGGCGGCAGGGCGCTTGCGGGCGAAGTGGACGCCGTGGTCTCCCCCACCCGCTACGGCGTTCTCAGGCGCAGGATCGTGCTGCTCATGGTCGTGGTCTCCGTGGTCCCGCTGCTGGCCATGACCATGATCAACCTGCAGCAGTACCACGCCACGCTCGACCGCGAGGTGCAGGCGCCGCTGCGCGCCATGCTCAACAAGACCAAGAACTCCTTCGAGCTCTTCCTGGCCGAGCGCACCTCCACGGTCAGCTTCATCGCGGCGGCCTATTCCTTCCAGGACCTTGCGAACGACCGCAACCTGAACCGCATCTTCCAGGTCATGAAGGACAAGTTCGAGGGCTTCGTGGACCTCGGACTGATCGGCTCGGGCGGCGTGCAGGTGACCTATGCCGGGCCGTACAGCCTGAAGGGCCGCGACTACACTGACCAGCCCTGGTTCAACGAGGTCCAGTTCAAGGGCCGCTACATAAGCGACATCTTCCTCGGCTTCCGCAAGTTTCCGCACTTCATCGTGGCCGTGCAGCATCTCGCGGACGACGGCACCTCCTGGGTGCTGCGCGCGACCATCGACACCGGCCAGTTCGACCGCCTGATCGCCTCCATGGGGCTCGAGCCCGAGGCCGACGCCTTCCTGGTCAACCGCTCGGGCGTCCTGCAGACGGTCTCCAAGTTCTACGGCAAGGTCCTGGACCCGCTGCCCTTCGACATGCCGCCGCAAAGCCTCGAGCCCACGGTGCGCACCATGACCGACCCCTCGGGCCGCAGCCTCTTCCTGGCCTACGTCTACATCCCGGACACGGACTACGTGCTCATGGTCGTGAAGCCGAGGAGCGACATCATGCGCACCTGGCATTCGCTGCGCACGGACATGGCCGTGGTCTTCGTCATCGGCGTGATCCTCATCCTGGCCGTGGCCTACCGCATCACCGCGAGCCTCGTGGAGCGGCTGCGCGAGAGCGACGAGCGCCGTGAGCTGGCCTTCCGCCAGGTGGAGCACTCCCAGAAGCTGTCCTCCATCGGCCGCCTGGCCGCGGGCGTGGCCCATGAGGTCAACAACCCGCTGGCGATCATCAACGAGAAGGCCGGGCTCATGCAGGACATCCTGGCCATGCGCAAGGACTATCCGGACCGCGAGCGCTTCCTCGGCCTCATCGACGCGATCATCAAGGCCGTGGGCCGCTGCCGGACCATCACCCACCGCATGCTCGGCTTCGCGCGGCAGATGGACGTGGCCATCGAGACGCTGGACGTCAACGAGATCATTCGCGAGACCGCGAGCTTCCTCGAGCGCGAGGCGAGCTACCGCAACGTGGTCCTGGGGCTGCACCTGGGCGAGAACCTGCCGCACATCGCCTCGGACCGCGGCCAGCTGCAGCAGGTCTTCCTGAACATCCTGAACAACGCCTTCGCCGCGGTCAACGAGGGCGGGGCCATCTCCGTGACCACCTGGGAGAAGGACATCGAGACCGTGGGCGTGTCCATCAAGGACGACGGCTGCGGCATGTCCGAGGAGACGCAGCGCCACATCTTCGAGCCCTTCTTCACCACCAAGAAGGGCTCCGGCACGGGGCTCGGCCTGTCGATCACCTACGGGATCGTCAAGCGCCTGGGCGGGGACATCTCCGTGCTCTCCAAGGTCGGACAGGGCACGACCTTCACCCTCTTCCTGCCCAAGACCCCGCCCGAGGGAGCGCGCATATGAGCCAGCCAAAGGAAAACTGGAAGATACTCCTCGTGGACGACGAGGAGGATTTCATCGGCACCCTGGCCGAGCGCCTGACCCTGCGGGGGCTCTCCCCGCGCGTGGCCCTGGACGGGGAGGAGGCGCTCCGCCTGGTCGAGGAGGAGCCGCCCGACGTCGTGGTCCTGGACGTGCTCATGCCGGGCATGAAGGGGCTCGACGTGCTGCGCGCCGTGAAGGTCCGCCATCCGGAAATCCAGGTCATCCTGCTCACCGGCCACGGCTCGACCAAGGACGGCATGGAGGGCATGCGCCAGGGGGCCTTCGACTACATGATGAAACCGCTCTCCATTGACGCGCTGCTCGGCAAGATCGCCGAGGCCATGGAGAAGGCGGGCAAGGGCGGGTAGGGCGATGACGGAACGCTACACCGGAAACGACCCTGCCCCGGCCGACGGCGAGGCCCTCATGGGCCGCCTGATCGCCATGGCCATGCACGACATGCTGAACGCCCTGGCCGTGATCAAGGAGAACTCGGGGCTCATGGACGACCTGCTCGGCCTCGAGGCCTCCCTGCCCGAGGCCAGGCGCGCCCGCCTGAAGGACGTCTGCCGCGTGGTGCAGGAGCAGGTGGGACTGGGCAGCGACCTCGCCGAGGCGCTCAAGCGTTTCGGCGCCGAGGCCATGTGCCGGACCGTGGAGCCCGCGCCGCTGCTGCGCCTGCTCCTCACGATGGTGCGGCGCAAGGCCCGGGGCAAGAAGATCTCCTTCGTCCTGGAGGACGCCGGAGCGCGCGGGCTGCGCGCCTCTGTGCCGCCCTCCTGCCTTGCCGGGCCCATCCTGCGGGCGCTGGACTGCTGCCTCGAGCACCTGCCCGGCGGCGCCGTCGTGCGCCTGAGCATTTCTTCCGAGGGTGGACGGGGCTTCATCCGCTTCGCACCGGCCAAGGGAGAGGACGGCGGGGACGGCTGGGCCGCTTCCCTGCTCGCCTGCACCGAGAAGGACATAACGTTCGAGCCCGAGACGAGCGCCTCGGCCAGGGTCTGCTTTCCCTGCGCCTGAGCCGCGCCGCCGGGTCGGACGTCAACTGAAAAGGAGTGGCATATGAAGAAGATCAAGCTCTTGCTCGTGGACGACGAAGAGAACTTCGTGAGGACCCTGGCCGAGCGCCTGCAGATCCGCGATCTCGGCTCGAACGTGGCCCTTTCCGGCGAGGAGGCCCTGGCCTTCCTGGACAAGGAGCCGCCCGACGTCATCGTCCTCGACCTGCGCATGCCCGGCATCGACGGCATGGAGGTCCTGCGCCGCGTGAAGCGCGACCGGCCGAACATCCAGGTCATCATCCTCACCGGCCACGGCACGGACAAGGACAAGGAGGAGGCCACGCGCATCGGCGCCTTCGAGTACCACAAGAAGCCCGTGGACATCGACGCCCTGGTCTTCAGCATCAAGAACGCCTACCGCAAGCGCATGGAAGACATGATGGTCGCGGCGACCTTCGCCCAGGCCGGCGACTTCGACGACGCCGAGCAGCTGATGGTCGACGAGGGGTTGAAGGACAAGCGGGGGAAGTAGCGCATGGCCGCACGGGTCCTGTGCGTGGACGACGAGCGGGAGTTCGTGGACGCCCTGGTGGAACGCCTGGCGCTGCGCGGCTACCTGGCCCAGGCGTGCTACGACGGCGAGACCGCCCTGGAGCGGGTGGCCGAGGAGCCGTACGACGTGCTCGTGCTCGACGTGATGCTCCCCGGGCGCAGCGGGCTCGATCTCCTGGAGGACTTCCTTGCGGCCCGGCCGGAGATGCAGGTCCTCCTGCTCACCGGCCAGGGCAGCGTGGAGTCCGCGGTGACGGGCATGAAGGGGGGCGCCGCCGACTACCTGCTGAAGCCGGTCGACATCGCCGCCCTGGACAAGGCCATCCGCACGGCCCTGGCCCGCAAGTCGGGGCTGGAACAGAGCCGCCGCATGCTCGAGACGGCCAAGCTCGCCTCGCTCGGCGTGCTGGCGCGGGGCGTGGCGCACGAGATCAACAATCCGGTCAACGTCATGGTCACCACGGCTGGCTGGATCAGGGAGCTGCTGGAGGACGAGGGGGCCGCGTGCTGCGGGAGCGCGGGCGAGCTCATGAAGAGCGCCGAGCTCATCCATCGCCAGGGGCTCCGCTGCAAGGAGATCACCCTGAAGCTCCTCAAGTACTGCGGCGCGCTGGACACGCGCAAGCGGGACGTGGACCTGGGCGAGGCCGTGCGCACCGTCGTCCTGGGGCTCGGGGAGAAGGCGGAGCAGCTCGGCGTGCGCGTGTTCGTGGACATCCGGGCTGACCTGCCGCGGCTTCGCATCGCGCCGGCCGAGATCGAGGAGATCCTGGGGGTGCTCCTGGACAACGCCCTGGACGCGGAGGAGGCCAGGGGAGGCGAGGTCCGGCTGCGCCTCTACGCAGAGGAGGACCACGTCTGCCTGGAGGTCGAGGACCACGGCGTGGGCATTGCCGAGGAGAACCAGTCGCGCATCTTCGATCCCTTCTATTCGACCAAGGACCCGGGCAGGGGCACCGGACTCGGCCTGTCCATCTGCCAGCGCATCGTCATGGATCTGAGGGGCGAGATCTCGGTGCGCTCCCATCCCGGCGAGGGCGCGACCTTCCTCGTGCGGCTGCCGCTTCCCGGCGCCTCGGGAGGCAAGCCCGCCGTCGCGTGAGCTTCTGCGCGGCGTCCGCGCGCATTCTTCTTTTCCTGTCCGGCCTCATGGCCCGCGAACCGTTGCCTGGCGCCGGAAAGCAGCCTCTTGCGGGAGTTCCGCTTTTCGGATAACGCCGCCCACGCCTCGGCGCTGTGCCGGGGCAGGGGGAACCTGCGGCCGCCCGGCCTAAGGGTCGAAAATCCTCAAGCCCGTTGCATTCCCCGCTATTTGGGGTACAATAGTGGTCCAAAGTGCGCGGCAGCGACAGCCGTGCGGGATCGAAAACGATGCGCTTGCCCATCTCCGGCCGGGTCCTGTGCCTGGCACTCCTTGTCTTCTGCTGCTCCCGGCCCGCGGCCGCGGACGTCGTCTCCGCGGACCACGATCTTTCCGTTCGCCTGTTTCCGGCCGGTCATCGCCTGGAGGCGGTGGACACCCTGCGCCTGGAGATCACGGACGAATCGTCCCTGTTCCTCGCGCTCTCCGGCGACGCGCAGGTCTCGAGCCTCACGCTCGACGGCCGCGCGACCCGCTTCGTGCAGGACGGGGACATGCTCTACCTGCACCTGCCGCCCGAGCGCCGCACCGGCCGCATCACCGTCGCGGTGACCTATTCCGCGGTGTTCAACGACGCCTTCGACACGCGGCCCCTGTCCGTGGACAATCCCGGCCAGGGTGTCGAGGGCGCGATCACGGACAAGGGTGCCTTCCTCCTGCCCGGCTGCGGCTGGTATCCCGAGATCGAGGCCGACAGGCGCGCCTTCCGCATCACGGTGCGCGCCCCGCGCGGCATGTACGCCGTGACACAGGGGCGGCTCGTGGGGCACGAGGACCAGGGGGAGGACAGCATCTCCACCTGGCAGGCCGACAAGCCCGTGGAGGGGCTGGCCCTGTGCGCCGGGCGCTACGTGGTCGGCCGCACGCGCAGCGGGGACACGGACGTCTACGCCTATTTCACCTCGGGCGACCGCGACCTCATGAACAGCTATCTCGAGACCGCGGCCCGGGACATCGACTTCTACCGCGAGCTCTTCGGCCCCTATCCCTTCGAGAAGTTCGCCGTGGTGGAGAACTTCTTCCCCACCGGCTACGGCTTCCCCTCCTACACGGTGCTCGGCGGCTCCATCCTGCGCCTGCCCTTCATCCTGGACACGAGCCTGATGCACGAGATCGCGCATTGCTGGTGGGGCAACGGCGTGCTCGTGGATCCGGAGGAGGGCAACTGGAGCGAGGGGCTTGCCACCTACGTGGCCGACTACCTGACGCGCGAGCGCAAATCCCCCTCTGACGCGCGCGACTACCGCCTGGGCGTGCTGCGCGACTACGCGAGCCTGGCGGCCGGAGAGCGCGACTTCCCCCTCTCGGCCTTCGGTTCGCGCAATTCGCCCGCCTCCCAGGTCATCGGCTACGGCAAGGGCATGTTCGTCTTTCACATGATCCGCCGCCACATCGGCGACGCGGCTTTCTGGAAAGGCCTGCGCACGCTGGCCCGGGAGAGGATGTTCAAGGCGGTGACCTGGGACGACTTCCGCGAGACCTTCGAGCGCGTCTCCGGCTGGAACGACGCGGACAGCCGCACCTTCTTCGCGCAGTGGATCGACCGCGCGGGCGCGCCCATCCTCACGCTCGGCAGGCCGAGCGTACACCGCAGGAACGGCGAGTACACGGTGAAGGGAGAGATATCCCAGGGCAATCCGGTCTACAGCCTGGAGCTGCCCGTGAGCGTGCAGGCGACGGCAGGCGGCCAGGAGAAGACAGAGAGCCGGACCGTGGACATGGACGACGAGCACGAGAATTTCGCCCTGGAGGTGCAGGGCCAGCCCAAGCGGCTGACTGTGGACCCGGACGCGGACGTCTTCAGGCTGCTCCCGCCCGAGGAGGTGCCGCCCACGGTGAACAGCGTGCGCGGGGCAGGGCGGCTGGTCGTGGTCCTCAGCCGCTCCTTCGCCTCGCAGTGGCGCGACGCCTGCGGCTCGCTGCTCACGGCGCTCGGCCGCCGGGGCGACGTGCCGGTGCGCGAGGAGCGGACCGACGCGTACGTGGGCAGGGGAGAGAGCGTGCTCTTCTGCGGCTATCCCGAGACCGCCGCCTGGCGCGCGCGCCTGGGCTCGCTGCCCGCGGGGCTCAAGCTCTCCCCCGGCTCCTTCAGCATGAACGGCGTGACCTCCGGCACGGGCGCGAACAGCGGCGCCGACACGCTCTTCACGGTCCTGCCCTCGCCCGCGCGCGACGGCAGCTTCACCGCGGGCTTTTTTCCGGCCGCGGGAGCCTCGCCGCAGGCCCTGCTGGACGCGGTGCGCAAGATTCCGCACTACGGCAAGTACAGCTATCTGGCCTTCAAGGACGGCGTGAACGAACTCAAGGGCACCTTCGAGCCGTCCTCCTCCTCGCTCTCCGTGGCCCTCTCGGAGGCGCAGTGAGGGCAGGGAAGGCGGGGAATATCATGCGCGCGGCGCTGCTCCTGGCGGCGCTGCTCGGAGCCGCATTCCTCGCCGCTTGCGGCGGACACGGGGCGGACACGGCCACGGACACCGTCCTCGACCTCTCCTCCGGGCGCGAGCTTCCCCTGAACGAGGCCGCGCTCGGCCTGCGCGACGCGGACGTCGTCTTTCTGGGCGAGCGCCATGATTCCCGCGCCGACCACGCCGGACAGCTCGCGGTCATCAAGGCGCTGGCCGCCACCGGCCGCCCCCTCGCCGTGGGGCTCGAGATGATCCCCCACACCGACCAGACCGCGCTCGACGCCTGGGTGGCCGGTTCCCTGGGGGAGGACGCCATGCGCCGGACCTTCGCCCGCGACTGGGGCGAGCCCTGGGAGCTCTACCGGCCCATCTTCGTCTTCTGCCGCGACAACAAGATTCCCATGCGCGGACTGAACGTGCCCAGCGAGATCGCGCGGCAGGTGGCGGAGAAGGGCTTCTCCTCGCTCACGCCCGCCCAGGCCGCCGGACTGCCGCCCGTGGCCTGCGTGATCGACCCCGGGTACAAGGATTTCCTGAAGCGCATGTACGAGGCCCACGGACACGAGGGACACGGCGGAGGGAGCTTCGAGCACTTCTGCGAGGCCCAGGTGGTCTGGGACACGGCCATGGCCTACTATGGCGTGCGCTATCTCACCGGCGTGCCCGACGACGCCCGGGCGCCGGGCCGGACGGCGGCCGAGGCGCCGCGCCCGGACAGGACCCTGGTGGTGCTCTGCGGCATGCTCCATGCCTGGAAGCCCGCCATGCCCGCCCGCGTGCACGGGCTGCAGCCGGGCCTTGTCCTGGCCGTGTTCCTGCCGCGCGAGCAGGGCGCTCCCCGCCCGTCCACGGACGATGCGGACTACCTCCTGCCCGAGTGACCCTCCCATGGATGCCCGCGCAAAGGGGCGGTCGCGGAAAAAAATCGCGCAAAGGCGCATCCCGCGCTTGCCAAAGGTGATGTTGTAGTTTATCCAGTGGCTCCGTTTTCACGGAGAGGTGGCCGAGCGGCCGAAGGCGCACGATTGGAAATCGTGTACACCTTAACGGGTGTCGAGAGTTCAAATCTCTCCCTCTCCGCCATAGCAAGACCAGGGGCCGCAGCCGAACGCTGCGGCCCCTTTTTTCATCCCGCGACCGGAGGCCTTCATGGACGCTTCGACCATCGCCCGCCTGCGCGTGACCTGTCCGGACAGGCCCGGCATCATCGCTGCCATCACCAGCTTTCTCTATTCGCACAACGTGAACATCACGGCCCTGGACCAGCACGCCACCAAGGCCCTGGGCGGCACCCTCTACCTGCGCCTGGAGTTCCAGACCCCGCATCTGGACGTGGCCCGGCCCGCCCTGGAGCAGGCCTTCGGCAACGTGCTCGGCACGCCGTACGACATGGACTGGGAGATAGACTACGCGGCGGACGTGAAGCGCGTGGCCGTGTTCGTCTCCGGCTCGGACCACTGCCTCATGGAGCTTCTGTGGCGCTTCGCGCGGGGCGACCTGCCCGGGCAGGTCGCCATGGTCGTCTCCAACCATCCGGACCACCGCGAGAGCGTGGAGCGCTTCGGCATCCCGTACCATTACGTGCCGGTCACCAAGGAGACCAAGGCCGAGGCCGAGGCGCGCATGGTCGAACTGTGCGCCGATGCGGACCTGATAGTGCTCGCGCGCTACATGCAGATACTCTCCCCGGACTTCGTCTCCCGCTTCGAGAATCGGATCATCAACATCCACCACTCCTTCCTGCCCGCGTTCATGGGCGCGGATCCGTACCGCCAGGCCTACGAGCGGGGCGTGAAGATCATCGGGGCCACGGCCCACTACGTGACCGAGGACCTGGACTGCGGGCCGATCATCGAGCAGGACGTGATCCGCGTGGGGCATCGCCACAGCGTGGAGGCGCTGGGCAAGGTCGGCCGCGACCTGGAGCGGCAGGTCCTGGCCCGGGCCGTGACCTGGCACCTGGAGGACCGGGTCATCGTCAGCGGCAACAAGACCATCGTGTTCTAGTGAAGGACGGGGGGCGCCGCGGGCGGCCGGGACGCACGCGGCATTGACAAGGCCGGTGGCGGATCGTATGAAGACCGTCCCCGGAACGCTTAGGCGGAAATTTCCGAGGGAGCCAGGCGGCGGTTGCGCCATGAACCCCGTCAGGCCCGAAAGGGAGCAGCGGTAGTGGTTGTTGCCGGGTGCCTGGTTCCTTCAAAAAAAGCGCGGACGAAAGTCCGCGCTTTTTTCATTTTCCGGCCGAGCCGTCTCTCGCCTGCCGGTTCGGAGAGCGCGCCGCCTAGTCGTCCTCGTGGTGGTGATGGTGGTGCTCTCCGTGCTCGTGCAGATGGTCGTGGTGATGGTGGTGGTCGTCGTGGGAGTGGTCGTGATGGTGGGCATGCTCGTGGTCATGCACATGGCCGTCGTGGTCGTGCGCATGGCTGTGGACGTGCTCGTGGTCGTGGCCGTGCGCATGGCCGTGATCGTGGTCATGATCGTGCGCATGCCCGTGTTCATGCTGAAACTTCTCGAAGCGGGACTCCTTCTTGGGCCCGCAACCGCATTTGGTGCACATCAGGCTCTCCTTTCAAGGCAGTCTGAGAGACACCTACGCCCGGCACGTTTTCCTGTAAAGTGCTACCCGCAGGGCGCAGCCTTCGCCGGCCCGCGCGAACCCGCTCCTAGCCGTCCCGGCCGGAGGCCTCGGCCGCGGCCGGAACCCGGCGCTCCTCGCGGGCGGCCTGGCGTTCCATGTGCTCGTGCACGATGATCATGCGCAGCATGATGCCCACGGTCTCGCCGGGCAGCGCGCCGAGGAACGCGCCGAGCGCGGCGCCAGCGGCCACCAGGGCACGGCTGTCGGGCAGGTTCCAGAGAAGGAGGGCGAGGAGCAGGCCGAGGAATCCGCCCGCAGTCCCGGCCATGAGCACGGCATCGTTGATGTCCTCCTGCTCCTCGAGATCACCCCGGCCGAGCCAGGTCAGGAAGCCGTGCAGCAGCGAGCCGAAGAGCCCGCCCAGGAACCCGGCCAGGAGAACCGCGACCATGCCGGTCAGGATGTCGTAGAAGGCCGTCCTGGCCCCGGCCCCCGCGTACCATGCCTCCATGGCGCCCGCGCCTGCGCCGAGCGAGGCCAGAGCCCCGAAGCACTTGGCGCGCAGGACGGACAGTGCCTTGGCACGCGCGGCCTCGCGCAGGGTCAGCTCGGCGTAGTCGATGTCCTCGAGGGATTCGTCCCACTCTTCCAGGCTCATGCTCCGTCCACGATTCGTCTATGATGCATCCTGAATCCGCCCGTGCTCCGTCCACGTCCCGTGGCCGCCGCGCGGGTCCGGGCGGCAGCAATTACCGCCCGGACCCCGGCGAGGCATGGGCTGCGAAAAGCGTGCCGGGAGACAGCCCGGGAACGCGGGGCGACGCGGACGAAACCTAGCGTCCGCCCAGGTCGAGGCGCATCTCCGGCGGGGCGCTGAGCGAGACCTGCCAGTCCACGGCGGAGGTGCCCTTGGCCGGGAGCGTCAGCTCCCATACGACCGTGCCCTTCTCGCGCCGCGTGGGCTCGGGCGCGGCCGTGGTCGTGAGCTCTATGCGTGCGTCGCGCGCCACGGGCAGGGGCTCCTCGAGCACGGCGCGCACCGGCGCGTCGCGTTTGTTCTCCGCCACGAGGTGCCATTTCCAGACGTAGGTCTGGGACTTCTTGAAGATTCCGGACTCGCCCGATCCCTTGTTTTCCAGCGTCGCGGTGCAGCGCACCAGGGGATCGGTGCCGAAGAAGACGTCCGCCGTGCTGCCCTGGACGGCGAAGTTTCCCTCTCCGACCATGGCCCCGTCCACCTGGAAGAGGGCCGGGCCCTCGGGCAGGCGGGCGGTGCCTTCGAGCGTCAGCGCAGCCTTGAGGTAGGACTCCGGCCCCTCGGAGGGACGCAGCAGGTGCACGAACTCGGCCTTGGCCTTTTCCGCGCGCACGGGCAGGCGCACGGGCTCGCCGGGCTCGACCACGCGCCTGCCGAGGTCGTAGGCGGCAAAGGCGCCGTAGTCCTCACGCGGCGCAGGGGCGGGCGCGGCCATCTCCGCGGCCGTGTCGGCGTTGGCGGCCTTGAAGGCCCGCTGTGCGGCCATGGGTCTGGGCGTGGGCTCCTGCCACGGGGCGATGATCCAGGGGCGCAGGGCGGGCGGATCGAGCCGGACCAGGGGCGGCACCGTGGCCAGGCGCAGGGGGGCGTTCCAGGTGCGGCCCGTGGACTGGCGCACCACGGCCTCGAAGGAGATCTCCACGGCGTTTGCGCCGGGCAGGGCGTTCAGGCGATAGGCGGGACTCCAGCCGCAGCCGGACACGGCATAGGCCAGGGCCAGCTCGGCCTTCTGCGCATCGCCCGAGAGGCCGACGCGGACCTGCCAGACCGACCGCTCTTTCCCGGTGGCGTCGTCGAGCGCATCCCTGGCCGCCTTGACCGCCTTCTCCTTCTCCTCGAGTCCGGCCTGCGCGGCGTAGAGGCGTTCGAGCAGGGGACCGAGGTTCGTGCCCACGGCCGCGGCGAGCCTCGCCGCGCCTTCGGGCGTGGTGCCGGATGCGGCCTGCGTGCGCAGCTCGCGCCAGAAGTCGGCCTGGGCGGCAAGGGCTCCGGCCTCGGCCTTGGCCGCGTCGCGCGCAGCCACCGCCTGTGCGAGGCGACGCCGCAGCTCGGTCACGCGGGGCGTGTCGGCGCCCGGCGCCTCCTGCCAGGTGACGCCGGTCACGGCCAGCCCAGGCGTCAGGGACGCCACCTTGAGCCCTTGGAGTTCTGCCCCGCGGGGCAAGGAGAAGGTCACGGCCGGGCCCTGCGCGGTGCTCTGCACGGGTGCCTGAACGCGTTCCTCCAAGACGGCCGCGTTCGGGTGCAGCGTGATCTGAACGATGGTGGAGGTCTCCTCGGCCCGCGCCTCGCGCGCCGTACCGGGACCGGCGACGAGCGCGAGCAGGGCGCAGAGCAGGGAGGCGAGGACGGGAAGACGGGGCGGAAGACTGCGCATGGCGGCTCCTTGGGCTGGGCGTGCGTGTTTGGGGTGGCGATCCGTGATGGGAGTGGTGTAGCATGAACCAGGGGCTCACCGCCAAGCGATTCGGCGGGCGATTCGGCAGGCGTCGGCAAGATGGGCGGGGACGGAGGAACGCGTGAAGACGTATGTGGACAAGCCTTCCGAGATCGTCTGCGAGCACGTCGGGCTGCTGGCGCAAAATCCTGTGCTCGGGCCGGTCCTGGACCTGGCCTGCGGCGGCGGGCGCAACGCCGTCTTCCTGGCCGAGCTCGGCTTCGAGGTGGAGGGCGTGGACGTGTCGGACGAGGCCCTGGCCGTGGCCGCGGGCCGGGCGCGCGAGGCCGGGGTGACGGTCCGGTTGCGCCGCGCGGACCTGGAATCGGGCGCGCCCGGGGCAGTCCTGCCCGCGAACGCCTATTCCGCCGTCGTGGTGGTCAAGTACCTGCACCGTCCCCTGATCCCGGCCATCAAGGCGGCGCTCAGGCCCGGCGGGATCATCGTCTACGAGACCTTCACCCGGCGCCATCTCGAGATCGCCACCAAACCCTCCAACCCCGACTTCCTGCTGCGCGAGGGCGAGCTGCGCACCCTGTTCGCGGACTTCGAGCCCATCGCGGGCTTCGAGGGACGCCGGGAGAATCCGCCGCGCTTCGTGGCCGCCTTCGTCGGACGCAAGCCTCAGTGACCGGCCGTGGGGCCGAAGGCCACGACGTAGAGGAGCCTTTCTCCCTGGCCCTGGGCGGCATCGAGGCCGAGGGCCGCGGCTGCCTCCTGGTCGTAGAACGCGCCCACCCCGCAGGCCCCGACTCCCAGGGCCTCCGCCGCGAGATACACGCGCTGCCCCAGGCGCCCGGCCTGCAGGAGCAGCTGCGGCAGCGCGCCCGGGCCGAAGGTTCGTTCGGCCGCGGGCACGTCGGCGCTGAAGCAGACCAGCACCCCGGCCTTGGCCATCCAGGCCTGTCCGAGCGCGGCCGAGGCGAGGCGCGCGTGCGGGGCGTCCTCGTTCTCCCCGGAGAGGCGGGTGAGTTCGCCGCGGGTATCTCCCTGGCTCCGGTCCAGCAGCCAGACGCCGTCGGGGCGATCGGGGCAGTTCTGCACCAGGAGCCGCAGGCCAAGGCCGCAGTCCGGGCCAGCCGGTCCGCAGAGTGCCTCGGTCAGGGCCGCGAGCGCGCCTGCCGGAAGCTGCGAGAGGGTGTAGGCGCGGCGGCTGCGCCGCTTGAGGACCGCCTGGGCGAAGGGAAGGGAGAGAGCGGGAATGGAACGGATTGGCGTTGCCGTCTCGCCGGGGGCTGCCGCGTCCGCCGGATTCATGCCTGGCAGATCGAGCGCCTGGTGCACGAGTTCGTAGGCCTTCTCGCGCGGCGAGACGGCGCTCGCCCGGGGCAGATGGGGCGAGCCCGGCGCGGGCAGGGACTCAGCCAGGGTGGGGCAGCCGCTGCCCAGGGCGATCTCCGCAACGCAGTGTTCGCGCGCGGGATCGACGCAGAGCAGGTCGGCCACGGCCGGGGGATCTGCGGGCCGCGTCACGCTGCAGGCAAGCCCCAGGCTGCGCGCCGCGCCGCACAGGTTCTCGAGCACGTGGCCGCTGTCGAGAAAGAGGTAGCGCAGCGCCCGGGAGCGGTATTTCCAGGCGTTGCGGAACGGGATCACCGTGAGCCAGGCGCGAAGTCCCTGCCCGGCCAGGACTTCGCCCGGCCGCAGCAGGCGCAGGGCGTGGCGTTCGGGCGCGAAGGCGAAGAGCCCGTCAGGCAGTCCTGCCGTGCCGCGTGCGGCGAGATAGAGCTCGCAGGGGTAGAGGGCCCCGGCCGAGGCGTCGGCGCGCAGGTGGTATTCGTCCAGGGCGCGGCGCACCGAGGCCGTGATGCCGCAGGCGAGCTGCAGCAGGGTGGAGACCGTTGCCGCGTCGGGTCGGCTCGGGGCAGCCTCCGCGCCGCAGAAGATTTCGCCGCAGGCCGCCTCGGGCCAGGAGGCCGGGCGGGGCAGGGGAACCGTGGGGACGTCGGCCGCGTAAGACTTGTAGGGCGCGGGCATGGCCGGCCAGTCGAGCGTGCGGCCGAGCACGTTCTCGCGGTCGTGGTCCGTGGCCTGCAGCAGCGTCTCGCCCTGGCTGCCGCCGTTTTCGCCAGGGGCGGCGGTCTGCTCCGAAAACATGCCTATCTCCTTGCCTCAATTCCGGAAAGTGGCTACTTCAGGTTCCCTGAGGAAAATCCATGCGACTCGACAAGATCTATCATAGAGCCCTGGCCGGGGAAACGCCCGGCCGGGACGCCGTGCCGCGCCTGGTCCGGGCGGCCAGGGACGAGCCCAGGCGCCTTCTGGCCCTGGCCCGCGAGGTGCGGGATCGCCATCGCGGCCGACGCGTCTCGCTGTGCGCCATCGTCAACGCCAAGAGCGGACGCTGTTCCGAGGACTGCGCCTTCTGCGCCCAGTCGGCGCGCCACCAGACGGAGGCGCCGGTCTACCCCTTCATCGGCGCCGACGCCGTGTGCGAGGCGGCGGCCAAGGCCAAGGCAGCCGGCGTGCGGCGCTTCGGCATCGTGGCCAGCGGGCTCGGCCCCACGCCCCGGGAATTCGCCGAGCTGGTCGAGGCCGTGACCCGCGTGCACGACCTGGGGCTGGACGCGGACGTCTCCGTGGGGCTTTTGGAGGCGGAGCAGCTCGAGGCGCTCCGCCGCGCGGGCATGCGGCGGCTGCACCACAACCTGGAGACCTCGGCCTCCTTCTTTCCCAACATCTGCTCGAGCCACGCCTACGAAGAGGACGTGGCCCTGGTCCGCGCCGCCCTGGCCCAGGACATGGAGGTCTGCTGCGGCGGACTCTTCGGCCTGGGCGAGTCCTGGGAGGACCGCGCCGAGATTGGGCTCCTGCTGGCCTCGCTCGGCGTGCGCTCCGTGCCGGTGAACTTCCTCACCCCCATCCCGGGTACCCGGCTCGCCGGGCGGCCGACGCTCCCGCCCCTGGAGGCCTCGGCCATCGTGGCCCTTTTGCGCATGATCCTGCCCCGGGCCGTGCTGCGCGTGTGCGGCGGCCGGGAGACGGTCTTCGGCCAGGATCTCGGCGCGGTGCTGGACGCGGGCGCGGACGGGCTCATGGTCGGCAACTACCTGACCACCGCGGGCAGCCCTGCCGACGGGGCGGTTGCGGCCCTGCGCTCCCTGGGATACGAGCCGGTGTGACGGGCCCCGCGCGCCGGGTTCTCCGGCCCGCGCCGCGGCCTTCCCGAGGTGATGCTCCCATGCCAGAGATTCCCGACAGGCCTGAGACGACCCTTTTCGCCCTGCACCGGCTGGTCTGGACCGCCCTCATGGCCGCACTCATCGCGGTCGGCTCCTTCCTCTCCCTGCCCCTCGGCCCGGTGCCCTTCACCATGCAGCCCTTCTTCGTCCTGCTCACGGGCCTCGTGCTCGGTCCGCGCCACGCCTTCGCGGCGCTGTGCGTCTTCGTGGGCAGCGGGCTCGTGGGGCTGCCCGTGTTCGCGGGCGGAAAGTCCGGCCTGGCCGTGCTCTTCGGCCCCACGGGCGGCTACCTTGCGGGCTATCTCCTGGCCGCGCCCCTGATCGGCCTGGCCGCGCGCGGCCGTCCGGGCTGGCTGCGCGGCATCGTCGCGGGCCTCGCGGGCCTCGCGGTGATCTATGCCCTGGGCGTGCTGAACCTCATGCGCGTGCTCGGCGCGGATATTGGAAAGGCCCTGCTCGTCGGCTTCGTTCCCTTCATCCTGCAGGATCTGGTCAAGCTGGTCCTGGCCGTGGCGGTCTGGCGCTTCATGCATCGCCGCGGGCTGCTGCCCGGGCAGGCCGTGTGATGGCGGCCGGGACGCCGTCCGGACGATTCGCGGTCGAGGCCGAAGGCCTCGGCTATGCCTACGCGGGCGGGCGGAAGGGGCTTTGCGACGTGACCCTGCGCCTTCGCGAGGGGGACATCCTCGGCCTGGCCGGGGCCAACGGCGCGGGCAAGTCCACGCTGCTGGCGCTGCTCGGGGGAATCCTGCAGCCGGGCGCGGGCAGCCTCCTCGTCGCCGGGCTGGACGCGGCGCGCGAGTCCGCGGGCGTGCGCAGGGCTTCGGCCATGGTCTTCCAGGAGGCGGACCTCGCCATCATCGGCTCGACCGTGGAGGAGGACCTTCTGCTCGGCCTCGATGCCTCGCGCCGCGAGGAGGCCCTGGCCCTGGCCGCGCGCCTGGGGCTTGCCGCGCCCGATGTCCCGGTGCAGACCCTTTCCTTCGGCCAGAAGCGCAAGCTCTGCCTGGCCGCGGCGCTGTTGCGCAAGCCCCGCCTGCTGCTGCTCGACGAGCCCTTTGCCGGGCTCGACTACCCCGGCGCGCGCGAGATGCGCGCGCTGCTGGCGTCCGGGCGAGCGGCCGGTCTGACCCAGGTGGTTGCCGTGCACGACCTCGAGCCCCTGGCGGACCTCGCGGACTGCTGGCTGGTGCTCGCGGACGGGCGGCAGGCCGCCTTCGGCACGGCCGAGGAGGTCTTCCCGCGCCTGCGTGGCCTCGGCGTGCGCCCTCCCTGCGCTTGGCAGGCAGGGCTCGGCGTGCGGCCCTGGGACGCGCAGCAGGACGCGGGAGAGGGCCCGAAGGGGGGAGAAGCCCCGAAGGTGGGAAAAGGATAGATGGGCGGCTTCGCCCTTGCGGCTCCCATGCCGCGCGGACCGATGGGCGCGGCGCTGCTGCGCCTGGACGCGCGGCCGAAGATTCTCTTCGCCGTGGCGGTGGGGCTTTTCATGTGGCGGCTGCCCGTTCCCGGGCTCTGCGTCCTGGGCGCGGCCATGCTCCTCGCCTGTCACGCGCTCGGCGGGCTCACAGGCCCCGGGCGCAGGCTCTGGCTCGGCTATCTCCTCTTCGTCCTCCCCTGGGCCGCGATCAAGGCCGGGCTCGATCTGCTCGCCGGACACCCGCCCGATGCGGCGCTCCTGGCGGGCGGGGAGATGGGCCTTCGCCTCGGCGTCCTGCTGGCCCTCGGCCTCGCCCTGGCGCTCGCGGCCTCGGCCCGCAGCCTCGGCGTGGCCCTGGCCTGGTATCTGCGGCCCGTGCTCGGCAGGCGCTCCTTCGAGGCGGCCCTGGCCGTGGCCCTGATGCTCCACTTCATTCCCCTGGCCCTGCAGTCGGCCGCCGACCTCTCCCGCGCCCTCACCCTGCGCTGGCCGGGCTGTCCCTGGCGCGAGCGCGCCGTGCTCGTGCCCCTGGCACTGGTCAGGGTCCTTTCGCGCGCCACCTGGACCCAGGCCCTGGCCGTGGCCGCGCGGGGGCTCGACGATCCCGCCGCCTGGCGGCCCGCGCGCCGGGTCCGCGCGGCCGAATGGCTGGCCGCGCTGCTGCCCGCCGCGGCCATGGCCGCGAGCGTCTGGCTCTGAAAAAAGCGAAGAATCGGAGAGAGTGCCCGGAGCCGGGCGCGATCAGGAGAGGCGGATGTTGGAGCGGGCGCGGGCCCACTCCAGGCGCAGCACCAGGGCCGAGAGCACGAACAGGCCCGTGTCGCGCAGCAGGTACCAGAGGTTGTCGCCTCCGCCGCCCGTCTTGGTGGAGAAGCAGCCGCAGGCCACGCTCAGGCCGCGCGCGGCGTTAATTCCAAGAGCCCCCAGGAAGACCGTCATCAGGCCGAAGGCGAGGAAGGACGCGCCGAGCGTGAGCATGTCGAAGACCAGGCACAGGCCCGCGAGCAGCTCGACCCACGGCAGGAGCAGGGCCAGAGGATTGACCAGCAGATCGGGGACGAGCTGGTAGTCGTAGACGATGGAGGCGAAGGCCTGGGGATTCAGGGCCTTGTCCAGGCTGGCCACGATGAAGACGAGGCCGAGGGCGATGCGCAGGAGCGCGCGCGGCGTCATTTTTTCTTCCCCCCGTTGCCCGCGACCGGCCCGCCTTCCTTGACCCAGGCGTCGTAGCCGCCTGCCAGGACCAGCACCTTGTCGTAGCCGTTGAAGGTCAGGGCCTCGGCCATCTGCTTGGACAGCGGGCAGCTCGCGGACGAGCAGTAGAGGACCAGCCAGCGGTCCTTGGGCAGGGCCAGGATGCGCTGCTCGGCCGTCGGGTCGAAGGGGTCGTAGGGCAGGCTTTCGGCGTCCGGGATGTGTCCCTGCGCGAAGCTCTCCGCGTCGCGCGCGTCGACGAAGAGGGCGCTTTTCGCGGCCCACAGCGTCTTGGCCCGGGCCGCGTCCACTCCCTTGTCCCCGAGTTCGCGCAGCTTCTTGTCGGTCCAGTGCTCGGTCCAGGGAATGTTGTCCGGACGCACGGCGTTCAGCCCCGCGGACAGGCACAGCGCCACGAAGAGGAGCAGAAGGGCCTCGCGCAGTCCGAGACGGAGAAGTGGACGGGGCTTCATGAGGGGGTGCCTCGGCCCGTGATTTGGGGTAGACGTTTCATTGAAGTGCGACGTGCCCGATAGCACGGGAGAGGTGACGACCGCAACCAAGGGAATGTGACGGAGAGTTTCCATGCCCGAATCCAAGACTGAATCCAAGGATACCGCAGCGGGGATGGCCCCGCGCCCCACGACTCCCACGGACGTGACGCCCGCCGAGGCCCAGGAGTACCTGCGCGGACATGAGGCCGGGCAGTACAGCCTGATCGACGTGCGCCAGGACTGGGAATACGAGGAGGAGCACGTGCCGGGCGCCAGGCTTCTGCCCCTGGCCGAGCTCGCGGACCGCATGTCCGAGGTGCCGCGCGACCGGCCCGCCATGGTCTACTGCCGCTCGGGCAAGCGCAGCGCGGCGGCCGCCGGGCTGCTCGCCGGACAGGGCTACGAGGTCCTGAACATCCTCGGCGGCATGTCGGCCTGGCAGGGTGCCGCGGCCGAGGGCGACACCGCGCAGGGACTCGAATACCTGCCCGAGGACGCCTCGGCCGCGGACGTGCTTGCCCTGGCCTACGCCATGGAGGCCAACCTGGGCACGTTCTACGCCATGTGCGCCGAAAGCGCGGACGCCGGGGCCCGTGAGGCCTTCGAGCGGCTGGCCCGCTTCGAGGAGGGGCACAAGGCCATGGTCCTGCGCCTGGCCAGGGAGCACGATCCCGTCTTCGACAAGGACGCCCTGCTTGCCCGCGCCGCGGACACGGCCGCGGTGGAGGGAGGCTTCGCGCCCCAGGAGGCCTCGGCAAGGCTGTGCGCCATGCCCGCTCCCGCCGCGGACGTCCTCGAGACCGCCATGGCCTTCGAGGCCCAGGCCCTGGATCTCTACATGCGCGCCTCGGCGCGCGCCGAGGGGGAGGAGGCCGCGCGGCTGCTGCGCACCCTGGCGGACGAGGAGAAGCGCCATCTGCAGGTCCTGGACCGCATGCTGGCCGGGCTCGGCGCCTCCGGCGAGGACGCCTAGGGAAGAGTGGTTCAGGCCGTCCGGCTGTTGCGCAGGGCCTTGGTCTGCTGCCGGAGCACGAGGTTCGGCAGGGCGATGCCCGCAAGGATCAGCGCCGTGCCCGCGATCTGCCAGGCGATGAGCGGCTCGCCCAGGAGCAGGGCGGCGAAGAGGATGGTCGCCACGGGCTCGAAGGACGAGAAGACCGAGGCGTAGGCGCTGCCCACCCGTTCGATGGCCGCGAAGAGGAGCGAGACGGCCACGGCCGTGGGCACGAGACCCAGGGCCGCGCCCAGGGCCATCTGCGGGAGGGAGAAGCCGAGCAGCGCCGTGGGCGGTTTCAGCAGGCAGAAGCCGAGCGTGGTGGACAGGATCATGTAGAAGGTTGCGGTCAGGGGGCGCACGTCGCGCATGACCAGCTGACAGAGCAGCAGGTAGCCGGAGAAGACCGAGGTGGCCAGGATCGCGTAGAGGAGGCCGGTGGGATCCGCGCGGCGGGCGAAGGCGTCCGCGAAGACCAGGGCGCAGCCGCCCGAGACCAGGACCACGGAGCAGACGAGCGACCGCGAGAGGCGGAGCCTCAGGAAGCAGGCCGAGAGGATGGTGACCAGGGCGGGATAGGCGTAGAAGATGAGCGCCGTGGTCGAGGCCTGCACGTAGCGCAGGGCGCGGAAGAAGAAGAGGCTCTGCGCGGTGTAGATGAAGACCCCCACGCAGGCGATGGCCGCGAGGCGCGAGGGGCGGATGCGGAAGGCGGACGGATCGCGCAGGGCGATCCACAGCCCCAGGAAGGCCGAGCCGAAGATGAAGCGGCAGAGCAGCATCTGCCACTCGTCGAGCCCGAGCCCGTAGGCCAGTTTGACCATCACGGCCATGGAGCCGTAGCAGACCGCGGACAACAGACACATCAGCGCTCCGGCGCCCATGATTCTCACCTCGCAGAGCGCGGACCTATCAGGCCGCAGCCTGGCTGGCAACGCTTTCCGTGGCTTTTTGCGGCCTTTGAACGAATGGCGCGGGCGGCGGCAAGGCCGGGCGACGTCCGTGCGGCGAATGGTGAACGCCGTTCTGAAGGCGGACGGAGAGATCGGGGCTAGGCGGGCTTTTGCAGCAGCACCAGGTATTCCTGGTTGCCCTGCGGTCCCTTGATGCTCGACGGCACCACGCCGTGCACCGCAAGGCCGAGCTCGTCGCGACAGAAGGCCGTGACTTCGTCCACGGCCTGTCTGCGCGCGGACTCCTCGCGCACCACGCCCTTGTGGCCGACCATGGCCGGAGGCAGCTCGAACTGCGGTTTTATGAGCGCCACGATGCGTCCGCTGGGCGCGAGCAGGGGGAGCAGGGCGGGCAGGACCTTGGTCAGGGAGATGAAGGAAAGGTCGGCCGTGATCAGGTCCACGGGCTCGGGCAGCAGGTCCGGCGGCGCGAGGCGCAGGTTGACGCCTTCCATGGAGACGACGCGCGGGTCGGCGAGAAGCTTCTCGTGCAGCTGTGCCTTGCCCACGTCCACGGCGTAGACGCGCGCCGCGCCGTGCTGCAGCAGGCAGTCCGTGAAGCCGCCGGTGGAGGCGCCCGCGTCCAGGCAGACGAGCCCGGCGACGGTGAGCCCGAAATGCTCCATGGCCGTGAGCAGCTTGTGGCCGCCCCGGCTGACGAAGCGCTTTCCGCCCTCGAGCACGAGCAGGGCGTCCGGCTTCAGCTGCTGCCCGGGCTTGTCCACCCGGGTCCGCCTGCCGTCCTCGTCCTCGAGGAAGACGCGGCCCGCCATGATCAGGCGGGCCGCAAGCTCCCGGGTCTCAGCCAGCCCCTGCTCGGCGGCCAGCTGGTCGGCGCGCGCGCGGGCCATGCTGCGGAGCTACTTCCTGGCCAGGCCGAGCCGTTTGACGATGTTCTCCGCGGTCTTGACCGTGAAGTCCGCGGGCGAGAGGGCCGCCTTCTCCTCGGCCGAGATCACGGCCTCGGGCGCGTTGGCCAGCTCCTTGTTCGGCGTGATGCCGAACTCGGGCGGGAAGGCGTCGCTGAAGTACATGTCCTGGAAGCCGATGAACTTGAGCATGTGCGCCGTGGCGTCCAGCACCGCGGTCTCGTCCTTGTCGATGAGCCCCAGTTCGCGGGCCTTGATCAGTCCCGCCATGCACTCGCCGCCCTGGGTGCAGGAGATGTGGCCGTGGCGGTTGGCCAGCAGCATGCCCTCGATGATCTCCTGCTCGCTGACCTGCACGACCTGGAACGAGCCCGGGCCCGCGAGCTTCTCGATCTTCTCGGCGAAATGGCGCACGCGCGGGAAGGAGACCGGCGAACCGATCATGGCTGCCTGGGCCACGCTGGCCTGCACCGTGACCGGCGCGAAGGTGCGCGCGCCCGGCTCCTGCGCGTAGTAGCGGTAGACCGGGTCCGCATGGTGCGACTGCACGCCGAAGATGCGCGGTGGCCTGGCGATGATGCCGAGCTCGCAGAGCTTGAGGAAGCCGGACATGATGGCCGTAATGTTGCCCGCGTTGCCGATGGGCACGAAGACGCACAGGCCCGAGAGATCCCAGTCGGCCCACTGCGCGACCTCGAAGGCGTAGGACTCCTGGCCCAGGATGCGCCAGGCGTTCTTGGAATTGAGCAGCGCCACGTCGTAGTTGTCGGCCAGGTACTCCACGACCTTCATGCAGTCGTCGAACACGCCGGGCACCTCCAGCACGGTGGCGCCGCTGCCAAGCGGCTGGGCCAGCTGCTGCGGGGTGACCTTGCCCTGGGGCAGGATGACCACGGAGGAGATGCCGCCGCCCACGTAGGAGGCGTAGAGCGCGGCGGCGGCCGAGGTGTCGCCCGTGGAGGCGCAGACCGCGAGCAGGCTCTTCATCTGCTTCTCGCGCATGAGAGAACGCAGGAAGGAGAAGGCGCAGGCCATGCCCCGGTCCTTGAACGAGGCCGAGGGGTTCTGGCCGTCGTTCTTGAAGGCCATGCGCTGGCCGCCGAGCTGGGCGCGAAGCGCCGGGCTCGATTCGACGATGGGCGTGTTGCCTTCGCCGAGCCAGACGATGTCCCCGGGCTCCACCACGGGCGCGGTCAGCTCGTAGAAGCGGAAGATGCCGCGCAGCGCGTCGCGCTTGGTCGCGGCGCGGGCGTCGAAGATCTCGCGCCAGGCAGCGCCCGGGGTCTCCTTCAGGCGGCCGAACTCGGTGTCCTGAAGCAGGAAGACGTCGCCGCACGAAGGGCAGGTGTAGAGGAGCCGGTCCACGCCGAAGCGCTGGCCGCAGCCGAGGCAGACGTATTCCATGCGCCCGCGGTAGGCGGGGAAGTCGTTGGCGCCGAGTGCAGCGGAAGAGGGGGCGGAAGACATCGTCTATTCTCCGGTTTGATGGCGGAAGTTCGCTATGCGGGCCAGACGGCCTTGGCGCACATCCAGAACATGAGCACGCCCAGGCCGAACTTGGAGACCACGCCGAGGATCGTGCCGAAGAGCGCGCCCACGGCCGAGCGGTGGGCTTCGGCAAAGGGCCTGTGCAGGGAGAGTTCGCCCGCGAGCCCGCCGACGTAGGCCCCGATGAAGGCGCCGGGAATGGCCCCGAGGCCGAAGAGGATCGGCGCGCCGAGGATGGCGCCGATGATCGAGCCGATAATGGAGGACCAGTTGCCCCGGCCGGAGCCGCCGAAGCGGCGCACGGAATAGGTCTGGGTGAAGAACTGCACCAGCTCTCCGACTCCGGCGACGAGTCCGAGGAGGACGAAGAAGCCGACGCCTTGGGTCATCTCCGGATGGGCCCAGCGCCACAGCAGCATGAGCCCGAGCATGGTCCAGTTGCCGGGCAGGCTGAAGACGTGCATCCCGAGCGTCAGGAAGAGCAGCGTCAGGAAGAGGATGGCGTAGAATTCCTGCATGGCCCGCTACTCCTTGGGCCGCAGGTCGTTCACCCGCACCGCCTTGCCCTCGGACACGGGCAGGCTGCCGTGCTGCACGAGCTCCACGCGCGGGGTGATCAGCAGCTCGTCGCGCAGCTTGGCCACGATGCGGCCGCGAAGCGCGTTCAGGCCGCGCATATCCTCGACGAAGAATTCGTCCGTGATCTCCACCTTGACCGTGAACTGGTCCATGTGGCCGTCGCGGCTGAGTTCGATGAGGTAGTTGCCGCCGACCTCGGGCAGCCCCATGAGGATCTGCTCGACCTGCATGGGGTAGATGTTCACGCCCTTTATTATCAGCATGTCGTCCGAGCGACCCGCGATGCGGTCGATGCGCCGGTGGACCCGACCGCAGGGGCATTCGCCCGGCAGGAAGCGGGTCAGGTCGCGCGTGCGGTAGCGAAGTATGGGCATGCCCTCGCGCGTGAGCGTGGTCAGCACGAGCTCGCCGATCTCGCCCACGGCCACGGGCTCCAGCGTCTGGGGATTCAGGATCTCCACGATGTAGGCGTCTTCCCACAGGTGCATGCCGGACTGCTCCGGGCACTCGAAGGCCACGCCCGGGCCGTTCATCTCCGAGAGGCCGTAGGAGTTGAAGGCCTTGCAGCCGAAAAGTCCCTCGATGCGCCGCCGGGTCTCCTCGGTGTGCGGCTCCGCGCCGATGAGCGCGATGCGGATGGGCAGGGAGGCGGGCTCGATGCCTTCGGCCTGCAGGAAGTCCGCGAAGTGGAGCGCATAGGAGGGGATGATGTGCACCGCGGTGACCGAGAAGTCGCGGATGAGCTTGATCTGGCGGCGCGAGTTGCCCGCGCCCGCCGGGATGGTCAGGCAGCCGAGGGTCTCGGCTCCGTAGTGGATGCCCAGACCCCCGGTGAAGAGGCCGTAGCCGCTCATGTTCTGGAAGACGTCCGAGGGGCGCATGCCGCACATGTGCATGCAGCGCGCCATGAGCGAGGCCCAGGTCGCGAGGTCCTTCCTGGTGTAGAAGATGGCCGTGGGCGAGCCCGTGGTGCCGGAGGAGGCGTGCAGCCGCACCAGGTCGTCCACAGGCACGGTCAGCAGGCCGTAGGGATAGTTGCTGCGCAGGTCCTGCTTGGTGGTCAGGGGCACCTTGGCGATGTCCGCCGGGCAGGTGATGTCATCCGGCGTGAGGCCGCATTCCTCGAAGCGGGCGGCATAGAAGGGCGAGGTCGCGGCGCGGGCGACGACCGCGCGCAGGCGCTCGGTCTGCAGGCGGTCGAGCTCGTCCCGGGAAAGACCTTCTGCGGGATCGTAGAACACCGGTGCCTCCTTCAGGCGTTTCAGCCGGAATGGCCGTATTCCGAGGGCTCGGGCACGAAAGCGAGGTCGCCGAACTTGGTGCACTGCCCGAGGAAGGCCAGCTCGACCTCGCCCACCGGGCCGTTGCGCTGCTTGCCGATGATGATCTCGGCCGTGCCCTTCTTGGGCGATTCCTTGTTGTAGACCTCGTCGCGGTAGATGAACATGATCACGTCGGCGTCCTGCTCGATGGCGCCGGACTCGCGAAGGTCCGAAAGCATGGGCCTGCGGTTCGAGCGCTCCTCGACCTTGCGGTTGAGCTGCGAGAGCGCGAGCACCGGGACGTGCAGCTCCTTGGCCAGGGCCTTCAGGTTGCGCGAGATGTCGGAGATCTCCTGCTCGCGCGAGTCGATGTTCCGGCTGGCGCGCATGAGCTGCAGGTAGTCCACGATGATCATGCCGATATTCTTTTCCTTCTTCAGGCGGCGGCAGCGGGCGCGCAGCTCCAGTACGGAGAGCGCCGGGGTGTCGTCGATGAAGATGGGCGCCCGCGTGAGCACCTGGGCGGCGTCGTAGAGCTTGGCCCAGTCCCCGTCGTCCAGGAAGCCGCGGCGGAAGCGGGCCAGGTCCACCTCGCCCTGGATGCACAGGAAGCGCGACATGAGCTGCTCCTTGCTCATCTCCAGGGAGAAGACGACCACGCCGGTCTCCTCGAGCCCCTTGGTGGCCGCGTTCAGCGCCAGGTTGAGCGCGAAGGCGGTCTTGCCCATGGAGGGGCGGGCGGCGATGATCACGAGGTCCGAGGGCTGCAGGCCCGCGAGATATTCGTTCAGGCGCGTGTAGCCGGTGGTGATGCCGGTGATCACGTCCTGGCGTTCGGCGCGGCGCTGCAGCTGCTCGAAGACGGCCTCCACCAGCTGTTTGCTCGAGGAGTAGGACTCCGTGGCGCGGCGCTCGGCGATGCGGAAGATGGACTGCTCGGACTCGTCGATGAGCTTCTCGACGTCCGCGCCGCGGCGGTAGCTCTCCTGGATGATGCCCGCTGCGACGCTTATGAGGCTGCGCTGCAGGGAGAGGTCGCGCACGCGGTGGGCGAAGTACTCGGCGTTGGCCGAGGGCACGATCCCGGCCGCCAGGTCGCCCAGGTAGGCGCGGCCGCCGACGGTCTCGAGCTCTTCGCCGCGGTCGAGGATGTCCGCTACGGTCAGCAGGTCGATGGGCTTCCCGGTGCGGTCGAGCTCCAGGAACGCCTTGTAGATGGTCTTGTGGACCGGGGAGTAGAAATCTTCTTCGTCGAGGATCTCGACGATGTTGTGGAAGGCTTTGTTGTTGAGAAAAATCCCCCCCAGGACCGCCTGTTCGGCTTCGAGGTCATGGGGGGGAACTTTGCGCAGGAGATCGGCGGAGGCCCGCTCAGGGGCCTCCTGCTCGACAGGGGCGCGAGTCCCTTTGGAAGAGGGGCTACTCGGCCTGCTCGGCGACGGGCTCAGCTGCGACCTCCTCGGCCTCACCGGCGTCGGAAGCGGCGCCGGCGGGGGCGGCGATTTCCTCGTCGAACATGCCGCCTTCACGCAGCACCCGCACGCTGACGTCGACCTTGACGTCCTGGTGCAGCTTGACGGGGACGGCGTAGTCGCCCAGGGCCCGGATGGGGGCCTCGAGCAGAATACGGCGCTTGTCGATGTCGAAGCCCTGCTCGGCGAGCTTCTCGGCGATCATGGCCGAGGTCACGGAGCCGTACAGCTTGTCACCCTCGCCCACGCGCACGCGCAGCTCGACGGCGGCGCCGGAGAGCTTGTCGCCCTCGGCCTGGGCGGCGGAGCGGATGCCCGCCATCTTGGCCTCGAGCTTCTTGCGCTCGAGCTCGAAGCGCTTGAGGTTGGAGGGGGAGGCCATCATGGCCAGGCCCTGCGGGAGCAGGAAGTTCCGGGCGAAGCCCGGCTTGACTTTGACCAAGTCGCCAACGCGGCCAAGATTGTCCACGTCGGCCCTGAGAATGATCTGGACGGGCATGTCTATCCCTCCCCCTAGATGGTCCGCTTACGCACGTAGGTGGCGTGGACGGTGGTGTAGTACAGCAGGGACATCTGCCGGGAGCGCTTGATCTCGCGGGTCAGCTTGCGCTGGCACTTGGCGCAGGTGCCGGTGATGCGGCGGGCGATGATCTTGCCGCGCTCGGTGATGAAGTCGCGCAGGATGTCCGGGCGCTTGTAGTCCAGGGGAAGCTTCTTGTCCGCGCAGAAGCGGCAGAACTTCTTGCGGGGAGTGAACCGTTTCTTGAACGCCATGGCTAGGCCTCCTCGGGCTTGAACTCGTCGTTCAGCTTGACGGTGATGAACTTGAAGATGCCGTCCATGATGCGGATGTTGCGCTCGAGCTCGGCAACGCAGTTGCCGATGGCGGCATATTCAAGCCGGACGTAGAAGCCGCGCGACTGCTTGTTGACCTGGTAGGCCAGATCGCGCATGCCCCACTCGTCGGTGAGGAGCATCTTGCCGTTTTCCCGTTCGATGATGCCGGTCAGGGCATCGAGCACTTCCTTGCGGGCCTCGGCGGCAAGCTCGGGGCTCAGCAGAAGAAGCGTTTCGTAATGACGCATGTGGTATCCTCCTTGCGGTCTTACGGCCCGCGCCGTGAAGGGGCGCGAGCAAGGAAGGGGTGTCGTTAGTCGTTTTCCTTGCCCTTGTCAACGCCGTGGGCGTCCTTTTGCCGGGGCTCCTTGGGCTGCAGACTGCAGCTCGGCAGGGAGGCTCAGCCCTGGATGCCGAACTTGGGCAGGACGTAGCGGGCCAGAAGCCACCAGACGGCCACGAGCGCGGCCAGCAGAAGCAGATCTTTCATGGGCACACCTCCGTGCCGCGATTTCCCGAAAGCATATCACGGCTTCTGCCCGCGGGCCAGTCCGCCGTGACGTGGGCCTGACGCCTCGCGCTACATCCCGTAGAACTCGCGCACCGCGGCGCAGATCCGGTCCACGGCCGCCTCGCCCAACCCCGGCCAGAGCGGCAGGGACAGGACCTCGTCGGCCAGATGCTCGGTGATCTCGAGGGAGAACTCGCCGTCCACGTCGGCTCGGCCGAGCCCGAACATGGGCTGGCGGTGTCCGGGAACGGGGTAGTGCACCGCCGTGCCGATGCCGCGCTCCTTCAGGAATTCGGCCAAGGCCTCCCGCTTGCCGCGCGCGCCGGGGACGCGCACGACGAAGAGGTGGAAGGCGTGGTTGCAGCCCGGGCGCTCCGCGGGCAGGACGAGCGGGGTATCCGCGAGGCCTGCCTTGTAGCGCGCGGCGAGGAGCCTTCGCTCCGCGTTCAATGCCTCGAGGCGGGCCAGGCGCACGCGCAGGAAGGCCGCCTGCAGCTCGTCCATGCGGCTGTTCATGCCGGGCATGACGCTCACGTAGCGCGGGTTCTCGCCGTACTGCCGCACCAGGCGGGCGCGGTCTCGCCATTCCTCGCTCCTTCCGGCCAGCGCCCCGGCGTCGCCGAGCGCGCCCAGGTTCTTGGTCGGGTAGAAGCTGAAGGCCGCGAGGTCGCCCACGGTCCCGGCGGCCCGGCCCTGGTACGTGGTGCCGTGGGCCTGGGCGCAGTCCTCGATGAGGAAGAGTCCCTGTTCCCGGCACACGGCTTCGATGGGCGCGAGGTCGCAGGACTGGCCGTAGAGGTGCACGGCCAGCACGGCCCGCGCCTCGGTGGCCTCGGCCTGGCGGCGCAGGCTTTCGGGGTCGATGGTGTAGTAGCTCTCGTCGACCTCGGCGAAGACCGGGATGCAGCCCGCGGCCAGCACCGCGTGGTAGCAGGGCGTGGCCGTGAAGGCGGGCAGCACGACGCGGCTCTCGGGCGGCAGGTTCAGGGCGGAGAGCGTCAGGATGATGGCGTCCGTGCCGTTGGCGCAGGACACGGCCCAGGGCAGGCCGAGCCAGGCCGAGAACTCCTGCTCGAAGGCCGCAACCTCGGGACCGGAGAGGAACCAGCCGCTTTGGAGCACCCGCTCGAAGGCCGCGCGGAGCGCGTCCGCGTCGGCTTCGAGCTGCGGCGAGAGGGCGCCGAAGGGGATCTGATCCATGTCGCCTAGATGCCCATGATGTTGTAGCCGGAGTCCGCGTAGAGCACTTCGCCGGTCACGCCGTGGCTCAGGTCGGAGCACAGGAACAGGGCGGTCTTGCCCACGTCCTCGATGGTCACGTTGCGGCGCAGCGGGGCCCGCTCCTCGATGGTGTGCAGGATGGTCTTGAAGCCCGAGATGCCGCTGGAGGCCAGGGTCTTGATGGGACCGGCGCTGATGGCGTTGATGCGCACGCCCTTGGCGCCCAGGTCCACGGCCAGGTAGCGCACCGAGGCTTCCAGAGCGGCCTTGGCCACGCCCATGACGTTGTAGTTGGTCACCACTTTCTGCGCGCCGTGGTAGGTCATGGCCATGACCGTGGAGTCCTCGTGCAGCAGGGGCTCGAAGGCCTTGCACAGGCACACGAGCGAGTAGGCCGAGACGTCCATGGCCAGGGCGAAGCCCGCGCGGCTGGTGTCGATGTAGCGGCCTGCCAGGTCGTTCCTGTCGGCGTAGGCCACGGAGTGCACCAGCACGTCCACGTCGCCCCACTTCTCCTTGACCTCGGCAGCGGTCGCGGCCAGGGCAGCATCGTCCTGCACGTCGCACTGCACGATGAACTCGCCGCCGAGCTCCTCGCTGATGGGCTCGATGCGCTTCCTGATGGCGTCGTTGGCGTAGCTGAAGGCCAGCCTCGCCCCCTGCTCCTTGAACTGCTGGGCGATGCCGTAGGCGATGGAACGCTCGTTGGCCACGCCGAAGATGAGGGCTTTCTTGTCTTTCATGAGCATGGGGTATCCTCCTTGGGTGGATCAGACCTTGAGTTTGGAGCCGGTCAGCATTTCGAAGATCCGCATGTAAGTCCGGCTGGTCTTCTCGACGAGCTCAGGCGGAAGATGGGGGGCCGGGGGCTGCTTGTTGAAGCCGATCTCCTCCAGGTAGTCGCGCACGAACTGCTTGTCGAAGCTCGGCTGGCCGTGACCCGGCTCGTAGCCGTCCATGGGCCAGAAGCGCGAGGAGTCGGGGGTCAGCGCCTCGTCGATCCATAGCAGCTGGCCGCCCTTGATGCCGAACTCGAACTTGGTGTCGGCGATGATGATGCCGCAGTTGCGGGCGTAGTTGCGCGCCTGGCGGTAGATCTCGAGGGAGATGCGCTCCACCTCGCGCAGCACGTCGCCGCCGATGAGCTCGCCCGCGCGGTCGACGGTGATGTTCTCGTCGTGCGCGCCGATCTCGGCCTTGGTGGAGGGGGTGAACAGGGGCTCGGGCAGTTCCTGGGACTCGAGCAGCCCCTCGGGCAGGGCATGGCCGCTGACCTTGCCCGTCTTCTTGTAGTCCTTCCAGCCGGAGCCGGTGATGTAGCCGCGCACGATGCACTCGATGGGCAACGGGGAGGCCTTCTTGACGATCACCGAGCGGCCTTCGAGCTCGTCGGCGTAAGCGCGCAGGTTCTCGGGGAAGAGTTCGATGCGGTCGGCCACCACGTGGTTGGGCACGAGGTCCTTGAAGCGCTCCATCCAGAACAGGGTGATCTGGTTCAGCACGGCGCCCTTGAAGGGGATGGCGTCGGGCAGGATGACGTCGAAGGCCGAGAGCCGGTCGGTGGTCACGATGAGCAGTTCGTCGTCTCCCACGGCGTAGATGTCGCGTACCTTGCCCCGGGAGAGGAGGGGGTACTCCGGAATGTTTGTCTTACTGACGATCTTCATGAATGTGTCCTTTGGAGTCTTCTACACGATTGGGCGCGTGAACGGGACTATTTCCTGATCTCCACGGAGCGGGCATGGGCCTCCAGCCCCTCGAGGCGCGCCAGGCGGGCGATCTTGTCCGCGGCGGCCAGGGTGAACTCTCTGCTCGTGGCGATGAGGCTCGATTTCTTGAGGAACGTCTCCACCGAGAGCGCGGAAGAGAAGCGGGCCGTGCCGAGCGTGGGCAGGACGTGGTTCGGCCCGGCGAAGTAGTCGCCCACGGGCTCCGGGGCGTAGTGGCCGGAGAAGATGGCGCCCGCGTGGCGGATGCGGCCGAGCAGGGCCTGCGGATCACGGGTCAGGAGCTCCAGGTGCTCCGGGGCGATGAGGTTGATGACCGTAAGCGCGGTGTCCATGTCCGGCATGAGGACGATGCCGCCCCATTCCTTGAGCGAGGTGCGGGCGAGGTCCGCGCGCGGCAGGGCGGCGAGCTGGCGCGAGAGTTCCGCAGGCACGGCCGCGGCCAGCTCCTCGGAGGTGGTCACCAGGATGCTCGCCGCGAGCGGGTCGTGCTCGGCCTGGGAGAGCATGTCCGCGGCCACGAAGTCGGGGCGGGCGGAGTCGTCTGCCAGGATGGCGATCTCCGAGGGACCGGCGATCATGTCGATGCCCACGCGGCCGATGAGCAGGCGCTTGGCCGTGGTCACGAAGATGTTGCCCGGCCCGGCGATGACGTCCACGGAGGGAATGGTCCGGGTTCCGTAAGCCAGCGCGGCCACGCCCCAGGCAGAGCCCACGGCGTAGACCTCGTCGATGCCGAGCAGGGCCGCGGCGGCGAGGATGTAAGGATTCAGCGTCCCGTCCTTGCGCGGCGGCGAGATCACGGCCACACCCGAAACTCCGGCCACTTGGGCCGGAATGGCGTTCATGAGCAGGCTCGAGATGAGCGGCGTCTCGCCGCCCTTGCCGCCCGGCACGTAGAGGCCTGCGCGGTCCACCGGCCGCACGAGCTGGCCGAGCATGGAGCCGTCGGGATCGGTGCGCACCCAGGAGTTGGGGAGCTGGCGCTCGTGGAAGGAGCGGATGTTGGCCGCCGCCTCAGTGAGTATGGCGCGGTCCTCGGCCGGGATGTGGGCGAGGGACGCCCGGATCTCCTCGACCGGCACGCGCAGGCGCCCGAGGTCGAAATCCGGGCAGTCGAAGCGCCGGGTGCGCTCGACGAGGGCCTCGTCGCCGCGGCGGGCGACGTCGGCGAGAATTTCGAGAACCGTGCTCTCGACGGAGGCGTCGGTCCGGCGGCGGGCGTCGAGCCAGCAGCGGATGTCGGCTATGGAATCGGGGCCGTTGTGGCGAATTGTACGACAGGGCATTGTGCAGCGTCTCTCCAAAAAGGCCGGGTTGGGAACCGGTCCTCGAAAGACCGGCCCTTCCTCGCGCAAGGCTATAGCCAAGGCGGCGTCGAATGTCGAGCCGTGGGCCGTCAGGGAGCGGGAAAGAGGCCTGCCGACGGCAAAAAAAAGGCCGGGACCCGAAGGTCCCGGCCGGTGTTTCGGCGGCTGTGTGAAACTAGAAGTTGTAGACGAAGCCGGTGGACACGCGCCACATGGTCTTCTGGTTGTCCACGGCGGAACCGGCGGTGGAGCGCCAGGTGTCCTTGTCGAAGTCGGGGATGGCGATGCCGAGATCGGCCAGCACGGACAGGTTTTCCATCAGCTTGTAGGTGTTGTTGAAGTCGATGGCGTAAACGTTGTCCTTGGTGGTCAGGTCGTGGCCGTACTGCATGCCGAAGGCGCCGCCCTTGGTGGCGTCCTTGTCGTTGGTGCCGGTGTACCAGGCGAAGCCGATGTCATGCGACAGGTCCTTCATGAAGGAGATGTCCATCAGCTTGAAGCCGAGGCCCCAGGTACCGGTGTAGTTGATGGTGGTGGAGTCGTCGTTCAGCATGCGGCCACCGGGGTTCAGCATGTTGCTGGCCATCCAGGAGCCGTCGACCACAGGCATGCGGCCGTCGGAATCGGAGCTGCTGCTGGACAGGCCGGAGGCGTACCAGCCGAGCACGCTCGGGGTGAACCAGGACAGACCCTTGTACTCCACGGCCGCGTCAGCGATCCAGCCGGCGCGCTCGGACTTGGTGTCCTTGGCGCTCAGGGAGCCGTAGTTGAAGTCGGCGTAGATGATGAAGGGATCGAGCAGGGAGATGTTGAAGCCGGAACCGGCGTACCAGACGGTGCCCTGGTCGTCCAGGTTCTGGCCGTTGGCCGAGGCGATGGACGACAGGTTGGAGGTGGTGAGGGCGGCGACATTGGAGTTGGCGCCGTACTCAACCAGCGCGACGAACGGGGAGACCTTGACACCGTCGAAGGTCAGGGGGACGGCGAGCAGCTCGGCGTCCACGTCGGTGTTCATCGTGGTCTTGTCGGTGCCGGCGGCGCCGCCTTCCTTGTTGTCCAGGCGCCAGTAGCCGAACACGGTGGAGACCATGTCGTTCCACTTGTTGGCCACGGTGATGCCGGTGATGTCGTCGTCGAAGATGGCCGAGCCGCCGAAGTAGCCGGAGCTCGGGAAGACGGCGCCCATGGTGCCCACGGTGGTGATCAGGGAGGTGTAGCCGGGCATCTTGAACTCGAGGTAGGCGCGCTTGACCTCGACGGACTTGCCGTCGGCCGAGACGTCGCCGCCCATGGAGCCGGAGCCGCTCTTACCCCAGGTCACGTCGCCGATCTCGAAGGCGACCTGCATGTTCACGTTCTCGTTGGCGCGGAAGTCCATGTACAGACGCGCGCGGTGCTGCATGCTGTTGTGCTGGGTGTCGACGTTGCTGCTGCCGTCCTGGAACGGATTGTTGTAGTTCGTCCAGTAGGTGTAGTTGGCGACGAACTGACCCTTGGCCTTGACGTCCAGGGCGTGGGCCAGACCGGCCGCGCCCAGGACCATCGCCGCCAGGGCGAAGAGCACGAAGAGCTTCTTCATGGTTAAAACCTTCCTTCCTTTTTTGTGATCATGCCAGCCGAAACTGTAAAGTTGTCTACACAAGCGCCTTGGCGAGTGCAATGGTTTTTTGACAAAGAGTATAAAATTTTTGACCTCTCCACGCATGCCGCTCTCACGAAGAAAAAAAGGGACGCGCCCGGCAGGAAGGTACAAAAAAAGCCGGGGCCTTGCGGCCCCGGCTCAAGGTGTTGGCAGGGAGAGAGCCTAGAAGTTGTACACGAAGCCGGTGGCCACGCGCCACATGGTGGCCTGGTTCTCCACGGCGTCGTTGCCGACGGTGGAGCGCCAGGTGTCCTTGTCCAGGTCGGGCACGGCGATGCCGAGGTCGGCCAGGACGGAGAGGTTCTCCATCAGCTTGTAGGTGTTGTTCAGGTCGATGGCGTAGACGTGATCCTCGGTGGTCAGGTCGCGGCCGTACAGCATGGCAGGGTTCGAGCTGGAGGTCGTCTTCAGGGCGTCCTTGTCGTTGGTGCCGGTGATGTACGAGAAGCTCAGGTCGTGGCTCAGGTCCTTGACGAAGGACATCTGGGCCAGCTTGAGGCCGATGCCCCAGGAGCCGACGAACTGTCCCAAGGCGTCACGGTCGTCGTTCAGCATGCGGCCGCCGTTGTGGAACATGGTGCTGGCGGTCCAGGAGCCGTCGACCACAGGCATGCGGCCGTCGGAATCGGAGTGGTCGCTGGACAGACCGGAGGAATACCAGCCGAACACGCTCGGGGTGAACCAGGACAGGCCCTTGTACTCCACGGCCAGGTCGGCCAGCCAGCCGGCGCGCTCGGACTCGGTGTCCTTGGCGCTCAGGGAGCCGTAGTTGAAGTCGGCGTAGATCATGAAGGGATCGAGCAGGGAGATGTTGAAGCCGGAACCGGCGTACCAGATGGTGCCCTGGTCGTCCAGATGCTGGCCGTTGGCCGAGGGCACGGAGGTGACGTTGCTGACGCTCAGGGAGCCGGCCTTGGAATTGGCGCCGTATTCAACCAGCGCGAAGAACGGAGAGAGCTTGACGCCATCGAAGGTCAGGGGGATGGCGAGCAGCTCGGCGTCCACGTCGGTGTTCATCGTGGTCTTGTCGGTGCCGGCGGCGCCGCCCTCATTGTTGTCCAGGCGCCAGTAGCCGAACACGGTGGAGACCATGTCGTTTCACTTGTTGGCCACGGTGATGCCGGTGACGTCGTCGTCGAAGATGGCCGAGCCGCCGAAGAAGCCGGAGCTCGGGAAGACGGCGCCCATGGTGCCCACGGTGGTCACCAGGGAGGTGTAGCCGGGCATCTTGAACTCGAGGTAGGCGCGCTTGACCTCGACGGACTTGCCGTCGGCCGAGACGTCGCCGCCCACGGAGCCGGAGCCGCTCTTACCCCAGGTCACGTCGCCGATTTCGAAGGCGACCTGCATGTTCACGTTCTCGTTGGCGCGGAAGTCCATGTACAGACGAGCACGGTGCTGCATGCTGTTGTGCATGGTGTTGGCGTTGCTGTCACCGTCCCTGAAGTTCTTGGCGGTGGACCAGTAGGTGTAGTTGGCGATGAACTGACCCTTGGCCTTGACGTCCAGGGCGTGGGCCAGACCGGCCGCGCCAAGGACCATCGCCGCCAGGGCGAAGAGCACGAAGATCTTCTTCATGGTTGGGTTTCCTTCCTTCTTTTTTCTCGTATGAAAGGCGTGAATCCAGCAGAATCTCCAACACCTTGTTGGGATCTCTTCTATCTCCTTCCCCGAGTCTCGGCAATCCGTTTTTTGACGTAGGGTAAAGATTTTTTTACGGTACAAAGAACTGAACCCCAGTCATTTTCTGTAACCTGATTGTAAAAATTCGTGACTCTCACGACGCACGGGGCAGAGGGCTGGACCTTTCCCGCCACCTGACGGTAGAGAACCGACATGCCGCCGAGTTCACTCTTCCGCCCGGACGAGTTCTCCGAGTCCGCGGGCGTCTATCTCATGAAGGATGCCAAGGGCCGCATCCTCTATGTGGGCAAGGCCAAGAGCCTGCGCCGCCGCCTGGCCTCCTACTTCCGTTCGCCGGAGGATCTTGCGCCCAAGACCAGGGCGCTCATGGCCCGGGTCCTGTCCATAGACACCCTGCTGACGGCCACGGAGAAGGAGGCCCTGCTTCTCGAGAACAGCCTGATCAAGAAGCACCGGCCGCGCTACAACATCCTGCTGCGCGACGACAAGCAGTACCTCCTCTTCAAGCTCACCAAGCAGACGGACTATCCGCGCCTGACCGTGGCCCGCAAGGCCGAGCGGGACGGGGCGGCCTACTTCGGTCCGTTCACCTCCGCCACGGACGCCAAGGAGACCTGGCGGCTCATCGGCCGCGTCTTTCCCCTGCGCAAGTGCACCGACCGCACCCTGCACAACCGCGTCCGCCCCTGCCTCTATCATTATATAGGTCAGTGCCTGGCTCCCTGCGTCAACGACGTGCCGCGGGACGAATACGCGGGCCTGGTCGAGAAGGTCGAGATGCTCCTCGGCGGGCGCTCCGAGGAGCTCATCCGAGACCTCGAGGCACGCATGCGCGAAGCCTCGGCAGCCCTGGCCTTCGAGCGGGCCGCCATCCTGCGCGACCAGGTGCGGGCCGTGCGCCGCACCCTGGAGCGCCAGGCCACGGTCCTGCCTGGGGGAGGGGACCTGGACGCGGCCGCCGTGGCACCCGCCGCCGGAGGCCTCGGACTCTGCCTGCTCTTCGTCCGTCAGGGGAGGATGATAGGCCAGAAGACCTTCTTCTGGCCCGACCTCGGGCCCGAGGACGGGCCGGAAGCCGTGGCCGCCGCGCTGGTGCAGTTCTATGGTCCCGAACGCCTGATCCCCGGTCTGGTCCTGCTGCCTTGGCCCATAGAGGACGAGACCGTGGAGCAGGTCCTGGCCGAGCGCCGGGGGGCGGGGATATCCCTTCGGCCGCCGCGTTCGACAGTGGAGAAGCAGCTTCTGGACATGGCAAGGCGCAACGCGGCCCAGGCCGCTCCGCGCCAGGACCAGCCGGGCCTGGCCGAGGCCCTGGCCAGGGCCCTGCACATGGCCGAGCCCCCCGGACGCATCGAATGCGTCGACGTGTCGCACCTGCAGGGCGAGGCCACGCGCGCTGGGCACGTGGTCTTCCTGCAAGGCGAGCCCGCACGGAACGAGAACCGGGCCTACGCCCTGGACGACACGGGAGGCGACGACTACCGCGCCCTCGGGCAGTGGACCGAGCGCAGGCTCGTGAGCGGTCCGCCCTGGCCGGATCTCGTGCTGATCGACGGCGGACGCGGACAGCTCGAGGCCGTGCGCCGTTCCCTGGCCGAGGCCGGGCAGGAGGGACTCTTCGCCCTGGCCTCCATCGCCAAGGCCGGGCGACGCGCCGGAGAGCTCGGCGACCAGATATTCCTGCCGGGTCGCAAGAATCCGCTCCCCCTGCGGCCGGGCAGCCCGGAGATGCTCTTCCTGCAGCGCCTGCGCGACGCCGCCCACGCCTTCGTCATCGGCAGGCAGCGCAGAGCCAGGCGCAGCGGGCTCATGCAGAGCGAGCTGCTTTCCCTGCCGGGCATCGGCCCCAAGACGGCCAAGCTCCTGTGGGACAATTTCGCATCCGTCGAGGAGATGCTCGCCGCTTCGGAGGCGGATCTGGCCGCCGTGCCCGGCCTCGGGCGCAAGAAGGCACGCGTCGTCCACGCCGCCCTGCAGAGCCTGCACGCCGGGGGCTGAGGCATATCCTGACCGACCGACGGCTTTGCACTCCGAAACGGAACCTGCTATTGCACGGCATCCCGGGAGGCGGCCGGACGTGATCGCACGGCCGGGACGCGCTCCTCAATGTCTTTCGGGTGTTTTGGAGGAAAATGCAGATGAGACTCGTGCGTACGACGGCGCTGCTGCTCCTGGCCGCGCTTGCCCTGTGCCAGCCCGCCTGGGCGCAGGACGCGGCCAAGACCTTCTCCGTTCTGCCGTTCAAGGTCCTCGGACCGGACAAGTATGCCTATCTCGGCCCGGCCATCCAGACCATGCTCGCCTCGCGCCTGACCTGGCCCGGCCACTTCAACTTCAAGGATTCCTCGGGCGCGGCGATGCCCGCGTCTCCGGACGCGGCCCTCGACTCCGTCAAGTCCCTCGGCGTGGACTACCTGATCTGGGGAACCGTCACCGTGGTCGGCGACAGCACGAGCCTCGATGTCCGGGTCATGGACAAGGAAGGCAAGAGCTGGCCCAAGAGCGCCACGGTCAAGATGAACGACATCCCGCCCAAGATGGAGGCCATCGCCCAGGAGATCAACGCCGAGATCTTCAAGCGTCCGGGCTCGCAGCCCAAGGCCGCGGCGCAACCGGCGCAGGTGCTGGGCGACAACTCCGCACAGCAGATGAACCCCGGCCTGATCTTCAATGAAGAGCAGGGCGATTCGCAGCAGGACTTCTTCCTCAACCCCTACTTCAAGTATCAGGCCAATCCCGACCAGTCCGGTCGCTGGAAGAGCCAGGCCCTGCCCGTCCAGGCCAGGAGCATGGTCATCGGCGACCTGGACGGCAGCGGCGAAGTGAAGATCGCCCTGCTGGCCGACGAGAGCCTCTCCGTGTACCGGCAGCGGGCCGGGATGCTCGAGAAGCTGGCCACCCTGCCCCTGCCGCGGCGCGTGCGCACCCTGCGCCTGAGCCTCGTACCGCGCGGCATCGACAACAAGCCGGCCCTCGTGGTCTCCGGCCTGCAGGACGAGTTCTCGTCCTCCGCGACCACCCTGCGGGACGGCACTCCCTGGGCCGCCATCATCATGTACGACGGCAGCAAGCTGAGCATGGTCAAGGACAACATCCCCATGTTCCTCAGCTCCGTGCAGATGCCGCCCACGTACCGTCCCATGCTCCTCTGCCAGAGGGCGGCCGGCACGGCCATGCTGGGCGCGCCGGTCTACCAGGCCATCGTCACCCGCGACGGCATCGAGGAGGGCGCGCGCATCCTCACCCCCGCCTATGGCAACGTCTTCGACCTCGGCTATCTGCCCACCAGCGACGGCGACAAGATCCTGGTCGCCAACGACATGGACAAGATTCGGGTGAACACCTCCGCGGGCGAACTGATCGCCACGACCGGCGACGAATACGCCAACTCCCCTGTGGGCTTCGTCTACGCCAACCATGTCGCGGGCCTCACTCCCAACTCGGCATCCAACGAGAACACGTACTGGGTGCCCATGCGCATGATCGTGACCTCGCTGGCCGATCCCAAGAAGAAGGAGCTCATCGTCGGCCGCAACATCTCCACCGCGGCGGACTACTTCGCCAACTACCGCGACTTCCCCTACGGCGAGATCCATTCCCTCTACTGGGACGGCACCGGGCTCTCGCTCATCTGGAAGACGCGCCGCCTGAAAGGTACCGTCGTCGACTACGCCATCGCCGACATCGACGGCGACGGCCACCAGGAACTGTGCGTGCTCCTGCGTACGTACACCGGAACCGGCGGCCTGAGCTCCCGTTCCGTTCTCGAGGCCTACAAGCTGATCCTGGAAAAGAACCAGGGCAAGAACCCCGAGCTCGAAAGCCACGAGGGCGACAAGCAGCAGTAGGCCCGGGCAACGCGGGTCAAAGAAACGAAAAAGGGCGGTCCAGAAGGGCCGCCCTTTTTCGTTTCCGGCTATTCGCAGCCGCAGTCGCCCGCCGGACCGGGCGAGGGGAGGGACAGGCTCTCGCCCGGCCGAAGCTCCGTGAACATTGTGTCGGGCGCAAGTTCCTCCAGGGCGGCGCGGAATTCGCCGGTGCCCTGGGCCAGGATGGGGAAGGTTCCCCAATGGATGGGCACTACGCGTCCGCACTTGAGCAGTCTGCAGGCATAGGCGGCCTGGCGGGCGTCCATGTTGTAGTGGCCGTCGATGGGCAGGAGGGCCAGATGGATGGTGTGGAAGACGGAAAACAGCTCCATGGACGAGAACAGGCCGGTGTCGCCCGCGTGGTAGCAGCACAGGCCGTCGGGCAGGGTCAGGATGAAGCCCGCCGGGGCACCGAAGGGGGAGGAGTGGACCGCCTGGACCATCTTGATGCGGCAGCCCTTGAGCTCCACGGTGCCGCCGATGTTCATGCCGATCGTCTGGGACTCGGGCAGCCCGTCCGCGACGAGCTTCTCGCAGATCTCGGGCATGGCCACGAGCGTGGCGCCGGTGGCACGGCAGACGGCCAGGGCCGAGCCGAGGTGGTCGCCGTGCGCGTGCGTCACGCAGACCACGTCCGCGGGACCTGCCTCGGACGCCGGGATGGGGGCGGTCGGATTGCCCTCGAAGAAGGGGTCGATGAGGATCGCGGCCGCCTCGCAGGCGATGCGCACGTTGGAGTGGCCGTTCCAGGTCAGCTTCGTGGGCATGGTCGGCTCCTTTACCCGTTCCACGGGTGCATGATGTCCTGGGGAATGCCGAGATGGTCGAGAACGCGGGCGGCCATGAAGTCCACCAGCCCGTCCACTGTGCAGTCCCCCGAGTAGAAGCCCGGACAGGCGGGCATGATCGTGGCTCCGGCGCGCGTGGCCGCGGCCATGTTCTCGATGTGCACGAGCGAGAGCGGCGTCTCGCGCGTCACCAGGATGAGCCTGCGCCGCTCCTTCAGGGCCACGTCGGCCGCGCGGTGCACGAGATTGGTCCCCAGGCCCGTGGCCACGGCGGCCAGGGTCTTCATGGAGCAGGGGCATATGACCATGCCGTCGTGCAGCCACGAGCCGCTGGCCGGGGAGGCGGCGAACTCGTCCTCGCGGTAGACCACGTCGGCCGCATCGAGGATGGCTTTTTCGCTGCCCGGCGCTTCGAGTTCCAGCACGCGCCGGGCGGCGTTCGAGACGATGACGTGCAGGCTGAGCCGGGAAACGGCCGCCAGGGCCCGGGCCAGGCGGACGGCGTAGGGCATGCCGCTGGCCCCGGTGACGGCGAGAAGGATGGTGCGCGTGTTCACTGGACGCTCCCGGGAGAAGGTGACTTGAAAGGATGATATACGAAGGCGGAAATTTACGGAACAGGTTTGCGCAATACCGTGGTTTCCCATACGCCGTTGGCCCAGGCCTGCCGCGCCCACCCCTCGGTCATGGCGAAGATCGGCGCGTACTTGGGCCATTCGCTGTTGTCCAGCAGGAGCACGCCGCCGGGCCTGAGCTTGTCCAGGGCATTGGCCGCGCAATCCACGCGCGCCCGGCCGTCGATGCTCACGAGGTCGAAGGCGTCGTCCGGGAAGGCGAGGATCGCGTCCGCGTAGGCCGTGAACTCCGGCTTGGCCGAGACGATGCCCTGTTTGGTCCAGCGCGCGGGGCGCAACGGAGAGGGCGAAGGCGGGATGTCCGGCCCGGCGGGCGGCACGAGGCGCAGGTCCGCGTTGGCGATCGTGAGTTCCACGAGGCGTGCCGCCACGCGGCGCTGCCACTTGGCCTTGTGCTCCACGCTCACGACCGAGGCCGTGCGGCGGGCGAAGAAGACCGTGCTGCGGCCGCTGCCCCATTCGAAGACGCGCATCTGCGGCGTGAGGAATCCCTCCAGGAAGCGCACAGCACCGGCCACGAGCCAGGGATAGTCGGGATCGAGGGCCATGCGCAGCCGTACGGGCAGGTGCAGCAGCGCGCGCAACGCGCCCTTGGCCGTGCGTCGCAGGGGCGGCTCGTCCGGGCGCGGATGGATGGGGGCGATGTACATGGACGCGTAACCCTCGGCTGCGATTTCAGAACCCCGTCTTCTGACACAGCCCGCGCCGCTTGCCAAGGCGGCCGGGGCGCCGACTCGGCAATCCGTCTTGACAAGCGGGCGTCCAGGCCATAGAACCACTTCCCTTCGGGCAATTAGCTCAGGTGGATAGAGCGTTGGCCTCCGGAGCCAAAGGCCGCAGGTTCGAGTCCTGCATTGCCCGCCACGAAGATCACGGGGCTGCGATCGCCAAAGCGTTCGCAGCCCTTTTCTTTTTTCCGGATCAGGTCGCCGCGTTGCGAGCGGCCGAGGAGAAACGCGCGATGACGCGCTTGAGCTCGTCGATGCGGAAGGGGCGGCGGACGACGGCTGCGGCGCGCTGTACCGCTGCGCTTTTCTGCGCGCGGCTGCCGGGGTAGCCCTCCATGAGCACCAGGGGGGCCTCGCCGTGGTCGCGGACGAATTTCTCCAGGGTTTCGCGCGGGCCGTCCCAGCAGGCCAGGAGCAGGGCCGGGCCCGGCAGGGGAGAGCGGATCGGCGGCGGGGTCAGGGCGTCGATGGGCATGAGCCCGAGTTCGATGACGATCTCGGCCAGGACCTCGCGCATGGAAGGATCGTCGCAGAGGATGGCCGCGCGTCCGCGCGGTCCCTGCTGGGCACGGCCTTCGTTCTCTGAGAGGACTCCGGCCAGGGCGGGCGTGAGGGAGGTGCGCAGGTCCGCGACCTCGTCGCGCAGGCGCTGCCATGTGGCCAGGGCCTCGTCGCGGTCGCGCGCGCCCGGCAGGTTCTCCACGAGCCCGGCGATGGCCTCGAGCCGCTCGAGGGGGCGGCTCTGGCGCAGGGCCGCGAGCGCGCCCTGCGTCTTCGAGGGCTGGGCCTGCTCCTGGGCCAGGGAGGCTTCCGAGGCCTTGACCAGGAAATCGCGGAAGAAGGCCGAGGCGCCGCGCGCGGGCCGGGCGTAGGGGCCCTTGGCCGCGGACAGGGTGGCCGCCAGATGGCGGAAGCCCGTGGTCGCGGGCGAGGCGGCCGAGACGTCGGACACGGGGCGGCGCAGGGCCGCCGCCCGGGCCATGCTCGGGTCGTCCAGGATGGTGCCGAGGAAGGCGCAATCCTGTCCCAGGTAGCGGCGCGCCGTCTGGTCCACCTTCTCGAAGACGAGGCGCGCCTGGGCCTCGCCCCGCGCCCGGTTGACCAGCAGCAGCGGCCGCCGCGCGAGCCCCCGGCCCTTCATGACCTTGATCAGCGCATAGGCGTCGGTCACGGAGGTGGCCTCGGGCGTGGTGACCACGACCACCTCCTGCGCGGCGAGGCACAGGGAGACGATCTGCGGGCTGATGCCGGGCGAGTTGTCGACGATCAGGAAATCGTAGTCCGCGAGCTTTTCCACCTCGCGCACGAGGCGGGTGCGCGCCTGGGCTGAGAGGTTGGCCATGCGCTGCACGCCGGAGCTGCCCGGCAGCACGTCCAGGCCGCGGCAGACCGGGACCAGGGCGCGCTCGAGCGGCAGGCCGTCGAAGAGCACGTCTTCGAGGGTCTTGTCCGGCGAGAGGCCGAGCAGGATGTCCACGTTGGCGAGGCCCAGGTCCGCATCGAGCAGGCAGACGCGCTGTCCGGACTCGGCCAGGGCCACGGCCGTGTTCACGGCCACGCTGGTCTTGCCCACGCCGCCCTTGCCGCTGGCGATGGCGATGACCCGTGCGTGCTGGGCCGCGGCCGTGGGCAGGCGGTCCTTGGTCATGCGTCCCTGCCCGTGCGGGCGGCCTGCCCGGCGGTCTGTTCCGTAGTCCCCTGGCCGAGCAGCTCGCGCACCTTGCCGAGCAGGGCGTCCATCTGGAAGGGCTTGCGCAGGCAGGCCGCGGCCCCGAGCTCCACGGCCCGGCGCATTTCGTCCTGGCCTGCGAGGCCGGTGAGCACGATGACCGGGGTGTCCTTGATGGTCGAGGTCACGGCCTTGAGCACGGAGAGGCCGTCGCGCCTGGGCATGACGATGTCCAGGAGGATCAGGCGGTAGGGACGCTCCGCGACGCGTGCCAGGGCCTCATGGCCGTCGGTGGCGGTGTCGGTGCGGAAACCTGCGGCCTCCAGGGATTCCACCAGGATGTCGCGGATGTGCTGCTCGTCGTCGACGACCAGGATGTCCGCCGGACCGTGGCGAACGGGCTCCTCACTGCGCGGCGCGGGAGCCGGACGCGCCAGCGCGGAATCGAGGGGAAAGGCGACGCAGACCTCGGTCCAGGCGCCTTCCTCGCTCTTGACCTCGATGGTCCCGTTGTGGCTCTGCACGATGCCGTAGCAGATGGACAGGCCGAGCCCCGTGCCCTTGCCCGCCTCCTTGGTGGTGAAGAAGGGTTCGAAGATGCGGCCGAGGATGTCCTTGGGGATGCCCTGGCCGTCGTCGCGCACCGTGAGCATCGCGCGGTGGCCGGTCTCGTCGAGCCGCGTGGCCACGCGCAGCTGCCCGCCCTTGTCCTGCATGGCGTGCTGGGCGTTGATGGCCAGGTTGACGATGAGCGACTGCAGCTGCGTGGGGTCGGCCTTGACCATGGGCATGTCGGGCGCGAGTTTCTTCTCCACCTGGATGCCGGCCTGGGACAGTCCGTCGCGCAGAAGCCCGAGGCTCTTGTCCACGGCGTCGTTCAGCGAGATGTCCTGCAGGCGCGGCGGAGCCGGGCGGGCGAAATCCATGAGGTTCTGCAGGATGCCCGTGATGCGCTCGATCTGGTCGCACATCTGACGCAGGCTGCGCTTCTTCTGCTGGTCCGTCTCCTTCTGCTCCATGATCTGGGCGCGCGCGTAGATGATGGACAGCGGATTGTTGATCTCGTGCGCGGCCCCCGCGGCGAGCTGGCCCACGGCGGCCAGGCGCTCGGCCTGCAGGGCCTTCTCCTTGGCGCGGCCGAGCTTGGCCAGGGCCTGGCTCAGGTCCTCGGCCCGGCGCTCGAGCTGGGCGGTGAGATGCAGGCGGTGCAGGTTGGCGGAGAGATGGCCCGCGATCTGGCGCAGTCCCGCCACGTCCTGGTCGCCCGTGGGCAGGCCGGGCTCGCAGGGCAGCTCGGCCAGCAGGTCGCCCAGGTGGGTGCCGGAAAATTCCAGGGGCAGGGCCAGCACCTGGCCGAGCCTCTCCTCCATGGCCTCGCGCGTGCCGTTTCCGCCGGACAGGCGGTGGTTGAGGAGCACGGTGATGTCGTCCGGGCAGCCGGGAAGCTCGATGCGCTTGCCCTTGTCCGCGGTGAAGCGGCGGACTGTCCGGCCGTCCCAGAGGAGTCCCCGCGAGGAGGCGTCCGGCCCGAACAGGACGAGCGCGCCGCAGGGCGTGCCGAGCCCCTGGAAGACCTCGCGCTGCACCGCGTCGACGATGTTCTTCTCCGTGCTCGCGCCGGACAGGGCGGCGGCCAGGCGCGAGGACGCGCCGAGAAGACGCTGGGAGCGGGCGAGCAGGGATTTCTTGCGGGTCTTCTCGAGCCCCATGTTCACGAGCTTGGCGTTGGCGCGCTGCAGGGCCTCGGCGTAGAAGGCCGACTGGTCGCCGTTCAGGTCGAAGAGGCCTGCCTGGGCGGCGTAGCGTTCGGCGATGAGCGGCCTGACGTTGTCGAGCGTTTCTTCCTTGACCCCGAGCCGCTTGGCCAGGGCCAGGGTGCCCGCCGGATGATCGGCGGCCCCGAAATCCATCATCACGTCCTGGCAGAGCCTGTCGGCCAGCATGACGATGCCGAGCATGCCGACGCGGCCCCCCGGCTTCTCGGGCAGGGACTCGGGCTGGTGGTGCAGCCAGGCCGCCTCCACGAGCTGCGTCGGCAGTCCCCAGGCGTCGGCCAGCCACTTGCCGACCAGGCCGTGGTCCGCCTGGAAGGCCATGCGCTCCAGGTCGCAGAGGTCGTCGCCCGTGTGCGAGGAAAGTTCCAGGATGCGCTCGTAGGTCTCGGGCCTGAGCAGTAGGAGCACGGCCTTGCCCAGGTCGTGCATCATGCCGCAGATGAAGGCCTCCTCCTTGTCCTCGGGACGGAGCCGCTCCGCCAGGAGCTGCGCGGTCACGGCACAGGCCAGGGAGTGTTTCCAGTAGTCCTGCAGGAAGGGGTCGTCGGCCTTGCGTTCGTGGAGCAGGGACTCGCGGATGAAGGAGCCGAGGAGGATGGTCTTCAGCGCGGAGATGCCCAGGATGACGATGGCCTTCTCCAGGCTCGCGACCTTGGACTGGCGGTTGTAGACCGGCGAGTTGGCGAGCTTCAGGACCTTGAGCGCCACGGCGGGGTCCGCTGCGACGTAGCGCGAGACCTCTTCCATGTCCGTGTCGGAGGAAACCTTGGAGAGGATGGATACGGCGACCGGGGGAGGGGAGGGGAGGCCTTCCACGGCCGTGACCAGGGACTTGAGGGTTTCGCTTTCGACCTGGTCCTGGGCGGTGTCGATTCGTGCCAAGAGGATTCCCCGTTGGATGATGGCGTGGATACGCGGGTTCTTTACCGGAAGACGGCAAAAAAAGAAAGTATCATGGACCTCGGCCGCCAATCTGGACAATACTAATGGATTTGGGTATCGCCATTACGACATGCAGGAGAAATTCGCTTTGCGCCCTGCAACGTGGCGATGCGCGCCCGATTTTCGTCACCATCCGTCCGATTTTGTCGGACGCGTATCTTCTGTCCGCATCTTCCTTCATTTCCATGCAGCCGCCATGTCCGGAGAGCTGAACGCATGATCGGCAGCCGCATACTCCTGGTGGACGACGAGCCCGCGCTCGTGGAGGTCTGCCGCGAGGCGCTGGCGGACCGGGGGCACGAGGTGCTGACCGCGGGCAACGGCAGGCGCGCCCTGCCGATCCTCGAGACCGGCGGCATCGACTGCGCCGTCCTGGACATGCGCATGCCCGAGATGGGAGGCATGGATCTTCTGCGCGAGATCAAGCGCCGCGAGATCGACGTCGAGGTCATCTTCCTCACGGGCTACGGCTGCATCGAGAACGCCGTGGAGTGCCTGCAGCTCGGGGCCGTGGACTACATGCTCAAGCCCTTCAACGTGTCTGACCTCATGGCCCGCGTGGACAAGGCGCTGCAGGAGCGGCGGCTGCGCGGCGCCGCGCCGGACGGTGCGGGGCTCATGGCCGTCTTCGGTCTGGGCGAGGCGCTCAAGGAAAAGAAGAATTTCGACGATCTCCTCCGGGAGTTCCTGGTCCGGGTGCGCGGGGCCTTCGCGCCGGAGGGCATGGCCTTCTACTTTGCCGACGAGGGGCCCTACGCGGGCCGCGCCCCGGTCTCCTGCAACGGCACCTCCCTGGCGCCCGGCCTGCTCGGCTGGTGCGGCGCCCTGGCCCGGCGGCTCATGGAGCGCAACGCGCCCAAGCTCATCGACCCGGCCAGTCTGCGCGCCGTGCGCGCCTCCGGCCGTTCGCTGCCCGCTTCCCTGGAGGACATGTCGCTGCTCATCGCGCCGCTCTCCAATGGAGCCCACCGCCTGGGAGCCGTGGTGCTCATGCGCGGCGGCTCGGAAGGGGCCTATTCGGTCAACGACCTGCGCCTGCTGACCTTCCTCGCCTCGCACGCCTCCGCGGTCCTCGACTGCACCGTGAAGCACCGCCAGATCGAGGACATCAGCATGGGCGTCATCACCTCGTTCGTGCGCGCGGTGGAGGCGAAGGATCCCTACACCTGCGGCCATTCGGAGCGCGTCGGCGAATACGCCTTCCGCCTCGGCAAGGCCTGCGGCCTCGGCCCGCGCGACCTGGAGCTCCTGCGCGTGGCCGGACTGCTGCACGACGTGGGCAAGATCGGCGTGCCGGACAGCGTGCTCAACAAGCCCGAGGGGTTGACCGACGAGGAGCTCGGGGTCATGCGCCGCCATCCGACCATCGGCCGCGACATCGTCAGCCGCGTGGCCTCGCTGGAAGAGGTCCTGCCGATCATCTACCACCATCACGAGCGCATGGACGGGCGCGGCTATCCGGACGGACTCACCGGAGAGAACATTCCCATCCTCTCGCGCATCGTCAGCGTGGCGGACGGCTTCGAGGCCATGGTCTCCAACCGGGCCTACCGCCACGGCATGGCCGTGTCCGACGCCCTGGCGACCCTGAATGCCGGAGCGGGCACGCAGTGGGACCCGCAGGTCGTCGGCGCCTGGGCCGGGCTCGTGGCCGCGGGCGGCGCCGAGCTGGCTCCCACGGCCTGAGCCCCGCCCGCCCACGCAACGAAGCCGCATCCGTCGCCGTGGGCAAGTCGCGAGACGCCGCACAGGCCGGAAAGGCCCGTGCGGCGCACTGATTTTCAGGCCTGGAGGAGCTGCCCCCCCCGGCGGGGCTCAGGCCGGGCCGGGGATGGGCGCGCCCGAGGCGAAGCCCGGGTCGTGCAGGGGGATCAGGATGTCGGCCATGCCCTTGACCTTCAGCATCACGTCGTAGGCCTCGTACGGATTGACGCAGGTGCCGGGAGGGATGACCTCCATCTCCATGGCCGCGACCTCCCTGGGCGGGAAGAGGTTCTCCTTGATCACGCAGAATCCGGTGATGGCGGCCACGCCCTGCGCCGTGTCCACGAGCACCGTCAGGCCGCCGTCCGTATGCGCCGGGGTGTGCACCACGCGTATCCCGGGCAGGATCTGCGCGTCGCCCGAAAGCGCGCGGATCTGTCCGCGCTCCTCCACGTCCTCGATGTATTCCTCGTTGTAGCGGTAATCGAGGGGGTGGGGATCGTGGATGCGCGCGAGCTCGTTCTCGTGTACCCAGATCTGCGCGTTGACGCACTTGTAGTCGTTCTCGCAGTGGTCGCTGTGCAGGTGGGTGTGGATGACCACGTCGATGTCCTCGGGCGTGAGGCCGTACAGGGCGAGGCCTTCCTCGAAGGTGTAGATGCGGCCGCCCACGGCCCGCTCCCGGTCCTCGGAGCGGATGGGCTGCATCTCGCCCGTGTCCACGAGCACGCGCTTGTCCCCGCCCTCGAGGTACCAGGCATAGATGGGGATGGCGAACGGCCTGCCGTATCCGTGCTGGTAGGTCATCATGCCCTGGTCGAACAGCTTGCTGCCCATGACGATGGGGTGGATCACGTAGGTGTTCATGCGCCGACTTCCGGTGTGTTTTTTGATTGTGAATTAATGGGCGCGAATGTTACGAAAAGGTTACGCCCGGCACGGACGGCGGAGGTCCGCATCCGTGCTCCTCGGCTGCCATGTTAAAGGATATAGTGCCGGACCGCGATGATGACAAGAGAACCAGGCGGCGCCGCAGCCGTGCAGCGTGACCCCCGGCCGCACTCCGGCCGCGTCTCCCCGCTGCTTTTCGACAGGCGCGACCACGAACTGCTGCGGATAGTGCAGGACGTCGTCCTGCGCGAGGACATCCCGGGGCAGCGGCGGCGGCTGGCGCCCTACATGCACCCCCACGGCATCAAGGAGATGGCCGCGCAGCGCGCGCTGCGCATCGCGCACGCCGTGGCCCACCTCCTGGGCTCGCTCGAGATAGGCAAGGCCGAGGACCGGCTGAGCGCCCTGCGCATGCTGCGCGACGAGGTGCTCTACACCTCGCGGGGCAGCCTGCGCGTCAACGCGGCGCGCGTGCTGGTCGAGATCATGAAGAACCTCATCCGCAGCCGCGGCGAGGATCTGGCCACGCAGCTCATGCTCGCCCGCGACTTCCGCCTCGTGACCTCCGGACGCCCGCGCGACGTGCGCGCACAGCTGCGCAGGTACCATCTCATCGAGATGCCCGAGGAGTGGAACCAGGTCTCCTTCGACGACCACGTCCACGACGTGAACACCAAGGGCCGCAAGTCCGCCACGCACCTGGTCATGGACGCCTGGATCAAGGGGCTGCGTTCGCTCACGGTCATCTACTACAGCCACGTTCCCGTGGAGGCGGCCAAGGAGCTCCTGGCCGCGGCCGAGATCATGGGCATCGAGGTGCGCGTGGGCATCGAGTTCTACGTGCGCCTGCGCGACAAGTTCGCCAAGCTCATCTGGGTGCCGCGCGGCTTCGGCAACTCCAGGGGCTTCATCGACTTTCTCGGCCTGCCCGCCGTGCAGGAACTCATGGAGGAGGGCCGTGAGGTCGGCCGCTACCACGAGGCCTACGTGCTGCGGCTGCTCGCGCGCTTCAACGACGAGGACCGCAACGTCCTGTCCGAAGAGCTCGGCATCGACCTGCCGCCCTTGAGCGAGGCCGAGTTCAGGGCCTTCGTGGGCGCCGGGCAGGTCTCCATCCACCATCTCGGCCGCTGCATCCTGGAGCGCATGCTGCCGCTGATGCGGCGCCGCGTGGCCGAGCTGCGCGAGCGGCACGCGGGCGCCACGCCCGAGGAGGCCGCGCGCATCGAGGCCCTGGTCGGCCGCATGAACCACCTCGGGGTCTACGAGATCATCGAGCGCCATCTGCGCAGGGGCGAGTCCTCCCTCTCGCCCGCTCCGGACATGGCGTCCGAGGGCGAGCACGTTCCCTCGCTGCTCACCCTGCCCGCGCCCAGGCTGCTCGAGCGGCTGCGCGAGCTGCCCCCCAAGGCCAACGTGGTGCTGAATCTCTCCTATCTGCGCGCCGAGGACGTGCTCGAGCTGCTCTATTCGTGCGGGGGCGGCGTCACCCATCTGGAGATACTGAACCTCAAGAACAAGAGCCTGGGCCGAGAACTGGACGCGGAACGCATCCTGGAACTGCAGGACGCCCTGAACACCGGCAACGTCATCCGCCTCAAGCGCCTGATCATGGCCATCGTCGACGACCTCTCGTGCGCCGGGGACGACGAGGCCTGCGCCGCGCGCCGTGCCGCGCTCGTGGACATCCTCTACGACATCCCCACCCTGCAGTCCTTCTACAGCGACAAGCACCTGCGCTCGTGCATCGGTTCCGACTCCACCGGCCAGTCCGGCCGCGTGCCCGGCATGGGACTGGTGGTCAAGGAGACGCTGCCGCGCTGGGTGCAGTCGCGACTGACCAGGGACAACCCTGCGCTGTGCAGCCTGCCCATCAGCGTGCAGGCCCTGCGGCGGGAGACCTATCTGCCCAAGCACGCCTCCGGCCGGGGCATGGACGCCTGGCTCGGGCTCCTGCGCCGCATCCCGGGGCTTCGGCCCCTCGGTTTCGCGCGCCGCGCGGACTGGGTGCTCTCGGACTACCGCATCGCGGCCGAGGGCGGAAACATCTGTACCGTGGGCGGAGTCCAGGAAGAGGGGCACGGCTTCTCGCTCGACGGCCGGGAGGCGGGAGCGCCCAGCCGGGCTCCGGACGATGCGGCGGCCCCCTCGGGCACCCCGGCGCTCCCCCGCACGGAGGACCGCCGCCGCGTGCCCCTGAGCTACATGAACACGCGGCTCGTCATCACCCTGAAGATCCTGCTCGGCTTCATTCCCGCCTTCCTGACCTTCTACCTGGGCCAGAGCTGGTGGGTGCTGGCCTGGTTCGGGGCGCCCATCTGGTTCGCCATCACCGGAGTGCGCAACATCATCCAGTCCGTGCTCGGCTGCGGCGGCGTCCACCGCTCCTCCCTGGTGCACTGGAGCAGCCTCGTGAGCTGGAACAGGCTGGCGGATTCGCTGCTCTACACCGGGCTTTCCGTGCCGCTGCTCGAATACCTGGTGAAGGTCGAGCTTTTGCAGCGGGGCATGGGCGTGACCGTGAGCTCGAACGCGCTGCTGCTCTACACCGTGGTCTCGCTGGTCAACGGCCTGTATCTGGCGGGACACAACTACCTGCGCGGCTTCCCGCGCACCGCGATCATCGGCAACCTCTTCCGCAGCCTGTTCGCCATCCCGCTCTCGCTGCTCTTCAACGACGCCTTCGGCTATCTGCTGCTGATGGCGGGCGTGCCGGGCGTGGACCTCATCCTGCAGAAGTGCGCCGCAATCATCTCCAAGCTGGCCTCGGACACCGTGGCCGGGATTCTCGAGGGCGTGGTCGACAAGATGGAGTTCTTGCGCATGCGGTTCCTCGACTACGAGGTCAAGCTGCACCAGGTCTTCGACCTCTACGCCCGGCTCGAGCTGCTCTATCCCCTGGAGGACGTCTCCGCGCTCCTCGAGTCTGACAAGGAGTTCTTCCGCACCGTGGGCTTCGAGCGCGGCGACCTGGTGCAGATCGCCATCGTCAACGCCCTGGACCTGCTCTACTTCTGGATGTACCAGCCGCGCGCCCGCGTGGTCCTGAAAAGGCTCATGCGCCGCATGACGCGCGAGGAGCGGCGCGTCTTCCTGCTCTCGCACATGGTCCTCTTCCGCGAACGCGAGATAAGCCAGCTCTTCCTGGACGGCCTCGTGGGCCGGGACTTCTCCCGCGCCTTGGCCTTCTACCTGGCCTACTGGAACAGCTACCTCGATGCCGTGGAGCACATGGCCCAGATCCAGCCGAAGGACAACGGCACGGGCGAGGGCGGCGAAGGCGAGCGCATCTTCGAGGGACTGTCGGGCTAGGGAAGGCGGTCCGGCGGTCCGCCGTGCGGAAGGGGAGGGCGGTGCCGCGCGCAGCGGCAAAAACGGGACGGGGCGGCCGAAGGGCCGCCCCGCTCGCATCTGATATGAAGTCTCGTGAAGTCCGGCTGTGCAGCCCGGTCGCGAGGCCTGCGGCTACTTGCCGATGATCTCGCGGACCTTGCCGACCAGCACGTCCTTGTCGAAGGGCTTGTCGAACTCGGCGACGGCGTTGGGGATGGTGTACTTGAGGCCCATGTGGCCGGTGACCACGATGATGGGCACGCCCTTGGCCTTGCCGTCCTTGGTCAGGGCGCGGTTGAACTTGGGGCCGGACATCTCGGGCATCTCGATATCCAGGGTGATGAGGTCCGGCTTCTCGCTCTCGAGCTTGTCCATGGCCTCCAGACCGTTGGTGGCAACGGCCGTGGCGTAGCCGGCGTCCTGCAGAATATCCTGGAGATAGCTCACGATGCTCGGGTCGTCGTCAATGATCAGAACCTTTTTCGCCATATCCATCACCTCCGTTTTTTCGTGCCGGATGAAACTTCGCACGTTGTCCGGCCGCCGCACAGGCCTATGTGATAGTCGATGCCTGCCCGACGACTCATAGATATTCATCACATGTTGCAGGCCCAAAGGCAAGCGGATTCTGGCGTACGGCAGGCCTATCACCTGGAATCATTGGGTATTGTTGGTGCGATCTGGAAGCGGGTCGAGGAGATGGCCGGACCCTGCCGGGGGTGCGTCAGGATCGGTCCGGGAGGAGTGCGTCCTGGGGCATCCCGCAGGAGGCCATGTCCCTGCCGCGCGCCACGAGATCGGCGAAGGTGATGGAGTCAAGGCGCTCGAACATGGCCTGGCTCGCCTCCAGCCAGACGAGGCGCGTGACGCAGGTCTCGGCCATGGTGCAGCTCGGCGAGGCGCCCGAGCACTCCACCAGGAGGCTGTCGCCCTCGAGCAGCCTGACCACCGCACCGACCGTGATCCCCTCGAGCGGCATGGCCAGGGCGTGGCCGCCCTTCTTGCCGCGGCGGCTCTTGAGAAAACCGCCCTTGCGCAGGATCTGGGCGATGCGTTCCAGGTACTTCACCGAGATGTCCTGGCGCGCGGCCGTGTCCTGGATGCGCACCGGGCCGTCGTCCCCGTGCAGGGCGATGTCCAGCAGCAGGCGCGTGCCGTAGCGGCTTTTCGTGGAGAGTTTCATCATGGCCTCGGGCTCGATCGGCGCACTGCGCGCGCCGTGCAGCCTGTACGGATAGCCCACGGCCGGGACAAAAGCAACGCACGATGGTATGAAAACGGCCGAACCGGGATTCCACTCCGCGCCCGGGCGGTGTACACATGCAAATCGGCCCTGCCGCCCGTTCGCGCCCGGAGAACAGAAATGCCCCGTTTCGCCACGACGTTTCTCGCATCTTTCCTGCTCGTCCTGCTCGTCCTGCTCGCCGGGGCCTTCTGCGTTGCGGCCGAGCCGCCCGCGACGATCTCCCTGCCTCCGCTCAGCCTTGCCGCGGCGCGCGCGGCACTGCTCGCGGGCCGGGGGCCGCGGGCGGCCTACGAGGCGCTGCTCGAGGACGCGGACAGGGCGCTGCGCGCCGGACCGTACTCGGTCGTGGACAAGCAGAAGACCCCGCCGAGCGGCGACAAGCACGACTACATGAGCGTCGGGCCCTATCGCTGGCCCGATCCCGCCTCGCCCAACGGGCTGCCCTGGATCGTGCGCGACGGCAAGACCAATCCCGAGAGCAGGGGGGAGGGCTACGACTCCGCGCGCCTGGGCAGGATGTCCTATGCCGTCTCCACCCTGGCCCTGGCCTGGTACCTGGGCGGGAACGACGCCTACGCAGACCGCGCGGCCGTGCTCCTGCGCGCCTGGTTCCTCGACCCGGCCACGCGCATGAATCCCGACTTCGACTACGCCCAGGGCGTGCCCGGCGGCGCGCGCGGCACCAAGAGCGGCATCATCGACTCGCGCCTCTTCATCCCGGTGGTGGACGCGGCGCGCCTGCTGGCCGGGTCGTCCTTCTGGACTCCCGAGGACGAGGCGGGGCTTCGCGCCTGGTTCTCGGCCTTCCTCGACTGGCTCCTGGACAGCCCCTTGGGCAGGGAAGAGGCCGAGGCCACGAACAACCACGGCATGTGGTACGACGCCCAGGTCGCGGCCATGGCCCTCTACACCGGGCGTACGGACGTGGCTCGGCGGGTGCTCGGCACGAGCGCGCCCGAACGCCTGGCCGCGCAGATCGCGCCGGACGGGAGCCTTCCCCTGGAGCTTTCCCGTACCAAGTCGCTGCGCTACACGCTGTTCACCCTGCAGGCGGCCTTCGCCCTCGCGGACATGGGACGGTCGGTCGGCGTGGATCTCTGGCATTTCCACACCCCGGACGGCCGCTCCCTGCGCGAGGCCTTCGACTACGTGGCCTCCTGGGCAGGGAACCCGGCCTCCTGGCCCTACAGCGAGATCGTCCCGGTGGATCCCAAGGCCTTCGTCTCCCTCTTCCTCTGCGCGGCCCAGGGCTTCGGCGATCCGGGACTCGCCTCCGGCATCGCCCTGATCGACCCGGACGATTGGCGCACCGACCGTGGCCGCCTGCTCTACTTCCCGCCGGACAAGGCTCCGCCGGAACGCCGCAGGGCCATCCCGGCCCCCTGACCCGCGCCTTGACCCCCTCCCTGCAAGGTTGCTACCAGCATCTTTTCCCCGACCAGGGACAAAGGAGGCGGACTATGGGATACGCGAACCTCGGGACGTGCCTGCGCGACCTGGAGGCCAAGGGATGGCTGGTGCGGCTGCGCGAGCCCGTGGACGCGAACCTCGAGGCCGGGATCATCCAGCGCCGCGCATACCGCGCGGGCGGCCCGGCCATCCTCTTCGAGCAGGTCAAGGGCTGCGCCTTCCCCATGGTCGGCAACCTCTTCGGCACGCGTCAGCGCATCCGCCACATCTTCCGCGACACGCTGGCGAACGTGGAGCGGCTGATGCGCCTCAAGGCCGATCCCTGGCCGCTCCTGAAGAAGCCCTGGCAGCTCGCCTCCCTGCCCGCATCGCTCTCCCACGTCTTTCCGAAGAACGTCTCCGACGGCCCGATCATGGCCGGAGAGGCGCATCTCTCCACCCTGCCGAAGCTGCGCTCCTGGCCCATGGACGGCGGGGCCTACGTGACCCTGCCCCAGGTCTACACCGAGGACCCGGACAGGCCCGGCTACGGCGGCTCGAACCTCGGCATGTACCGGGTGCAGCTGGACGGCAACGAGTTCGAGCCCGGCCGCGAGGTGGGGCTGCACTACCAGATCCACCGCGGCATCGGCCCGCACCACGCCGCGGCCATCCGCCGGGGGGAGAGGCTGCCGGTGAACGTCTTCGTGGGCGGTCCCCCGGCCATGACCCTGGCCGCGGTCATGCCCCTGCCCGAGGGCATGCCCGAGATCCTCTTCGCCGGTCTGCTCGGAGGGCGGCGCGTGCGCATGGTGAAGCGGCCGGGCATGCTGCCGGTCCTGGCCGAGGCGGACTTCTGCCTGCAGGGCTACATCGAGCCGCACCGCACCGCGCCCGAGGGGCCTTTCGGCGACCATCTGGGCTACTACAGCCTCACGCACGACTTCCCGGTGATGACCGTGGAGCGCGTGCTCTGCCGCCCGGACGCGGTCTGGCCCTTCACCACCGTGGGCCGTCCGCCGCAGGAGGACACGGTCTTCGGCGAGTTCATCCACGAGCTGACCGGCGCCCTCATCCCCACCGTCTTCACCGGCGTGCGCGAGGTGCACGCCGTGGACGCGGCGGGCGTGCACCCGCTGCTCCTGGCCGTGGGCAGCGAGCGCTACGTGCCCTATGCCGCGGCGCGCCAGCCCCAGGAGCTCCTGACCCAGGCCATGGCGCTGCTCGGCTCCACGCAGACCTCGCTCTCCAAGTATGTGCTCATCGCCGCGGCCGAGGATTCGGGGCTCCTCTCGGCGCACAACATCCCGGAGTTCCTGGCCCACGTGCTCGAGCGTATCGACCTTTCGCGCGACCTGCACTTCGTGACGCGCACGACCATGGACACGCTGGACTACTCGGGCATCAGCCTGAACCAGGGCTCCAAGGTCATCGTGGCGGCCGCGGGCGAACCGCGCCGCGAGCTCGCCGCGAGGCTGCCCGAGGGCTTCGCCGTGCCCGAGCCCTTCGGCGCCGCACGCGTCTTCTCGGCAGGCATCGTGGTCCTCCAGGGGCCGCCGCACACAGCCGGGCGCGACCGCCACGATCCGCGGCTGCAGTCCCTGGCCAAGGCGCTGGGCGCCACGGAGGGCCTTTCCGGCCTTCCCCTGGTGGTGGTCTGCGACGACGCGGATTTCACGGCCGCGGACTGGGACAACTTCCTCTGGGTCACCTTCACCCGCTCGGACCCGGCAACGGACATCTACGGCGGCGCCTCCTCCACCCATTGCAAGCACTGGGGCTGCAAGGGGCCGCTGGTCATCGACGCGCGCCTGAAGAGCTACCACGCGCCCGAGCTCACGCCCGACCCAAAGGCCGAGGCGCGCGTGGACGCCCTGGCGGCTCCCGGCGGGCCGCTGCACGGCATCATAGATTAGCTGGAACAGCGGGGACGGGCAGCGGGCCGCTCGGGCCGCTCGGTGATGATCAGCTTCTCGGCGCGGGCGCCGCGCGGCGCAGGAAGTCCGCGACCAGGGCGGCCACGCCTTGGTGGTAGAGCATCTGGATGTGGTCGCAGGGCGGGGTGGTGATCGTCTCGAACCCGGCTCCCTCGGGCGGCTCGAGCCCCTCGGGCGGCACGACCATGCCGTCCGCGGGTGAGCGGAGCGCCAGGCAGGGCACGCCCCGCGCGCCGGGGAGTTCCCGCATGGCCCGGATTGCCGCAGAGCTCGGATGCAGGTCGCGCACCAGACGGCCGATGCCGAAGGCCGAGAGGCGGCTTCCCTGGTGGGGGCTGCCGAGCGTCACGGCGGCGCGGCAGGCCGCGGCGATCCCGGGATCGGCCAGGGCCCGGCGCACGAAGAGTCCGCCCAGGCTGTGGCCGATGAGCAGCAGCGGCCTTTCTCCGTTCTCCCGCACGATCTCCCGTATCCGTCCGGCCACGTCGTCGGCCACCTCGTCGAAGCCGCGCGCGAAGCTTCCGTAGCAGACCGCGCGCAGGTCCTTGTAGCCCGCGCGGCGCAGGCGGGGGGCGAAGCGCAGCCAAGCCGCCGCGTTGTGGTAGAGGCCGTGCACGAGCAGCATGCAGGGCTCGTCCGGTCCGGCCTCCGGCTCCTTGCCGAAGGCGGGTGGGGCATGGCGGCCGAGCCAGCCCAGGGGGTAGGTGGCGTAGAGGAACAGCTGGCACGCGGCCGAGACGACGATGCGCCCGAGCAGCCAGACGCGCACGCCGCCCTTCGCCAGGTCGCGCAGGCGTTTCTCGTGCGGCGTGCCCCGGCACTCGTACCAGAGCATGGCGTGGCTGACCCCGGCCGTGAACAGGGCCATGACCACGGCAAGGGCCGCGAGCAGGGCGAGCAGGGTGAGCAGTTCGGTCATGCAGGGATCTCCATGGACGTTTCGGTCCGCCTTGTCAGCACTCCCTCCCTATACTACATCAACACCTTCGCACAACACGCCGACATGCCGGGAGGGTCGCAATGGCCGATGCGAAGGAGACGGACCAGGCGCCGCAGATAGCCGCGGAGGACTTTTTCAAGGTCGAGATGCGCATCGGCCGCATCGCTGCCGCCGAGCCCTTCCCCGAGGCCAGGAAGCCCGCCTACAAGCTGACCATCGACTTCGGCGACTTCGGAACGCGCAGGAGCAGCGCCCAGCTGACCGCGCTCTACGCGCCCGAGGATCTCGTCGGCCGCCTGGTTGTCGCGGCCACCAACCTCGGCACGCGGCGCATCGCGGGCTTCACGAGCGAGGTGCTGGTGCTCGGCTGCCTCGAGGCGGGAGGCGGCGTGGCCCTGCTGCAGCCGGACCGCGACGTGCCGCTCGGTGCGCGCATCCATTGACCTGCTCCGTCCATTGAAGGAACACTTTAAGAATACGTCAGCAACGGGAATCCTCATGTCCGCATCCTCCTCTTTTGCATCCACCGCGCGCACGCTCGTCCTCGACATCGGCAGCGGCACCCAGGACGTGCTCTACGTCGAGCCGTCGCTCGTCCAGAACAACTGGCCCAAGTTCGTGCTGCCCGCACCGGCCCGCGCCGTGGCCGCGCGCATAAGCGCCATGACCGCCGCGGGCCGCGCCGTCTACCTCTGCGGCACGAACATGGGCGGCGGCTTCTACCGCGCGCTCAAGGCGCACCTCGCTGCCGGACTCCCGGCCGCGGCCCATCCGGAGGCGGCCTACTCCCTGGGAGACGACCTCTCCCTGGTCGAGAAGATGGGCGTGACCCTTTCCGAGACCATGCCCGAGGGCCACGTGCCCGTGCAGCTGGCCGACTACGACGCGGGTTTCTGGCGGGCCTTCCTGGCCGCAGCGGGGCTCGCGCAGCCGGACATGGTGGTGGCCTGCGCCCAGGACCACGGCTTTCACCCCGGCAAGAGCAACAGGGAAGGGCGCTTCCGCCTCTGGCAGCGCTTCCTGACCGAGGCCGAGGGGCGCCCCGAGGCGCTCATCTATCATCGTCTCCCGTCCGAGCTCACGCGGCTGTCCGCCGTCCAGCGGGCCATCGGCGGCGGTCCCGTGGCGGACTCCGGCCCGGCCGCGGTGCTCGGCGTGCTCGCGGTGCCCGAGATCGAGGCCCGGGCGCACGCTGAGGGCGGCTGCATCGTGAACATCGGCAACTCGCACACCATCGCCTTCCTGGTCCACGGCGGCCGCATGTGGGGCGTGTACGAGCAGCACACGGGCATCAAGGACGGCCCGGCCCTGTGGGAGGATCTGACGCGCTTCCGCACGGGCGAGCTGACCTTCGCCGAGGTCTTCGACGCCAAGGGGCACGGCTGCATGACCCTGGACCTGCCGAAGGAGGCGAACGGCTTTGCCTCCACCTGGGTCATCGGGCCGCAGCGCGACCTGTTGGCCGGCTTCCCCGTGGAGTTCCCGCACCCCGGCGGCGACATGATGCTGGCCGGCTGCTTCGGCCTGCTCAAGGGGCTCGGAGGCGGTCTCGGGGGCTTTCATGGCTGATCCGGACAGTACATCCACGGGCGGGAAGGCCACGGCGCGCGAGGCGCGGCGCGAGGCCGTCCGCGCCTGGCTTGCGGCGCGGCGGGGCGACGGCTCCGCCTGGGCCCGCGCGGCCGAGGTCGAGGCGGTGCGCTTCCTGGCCGCCGGGGAATACAACGAGAACTGGCTCGTGCTCGCGAACGGCGAGCGCTTCGTCTTTCGCGTCAACCACGGCAGCCAGCTCGGCCTGGGCAGGCGGCAGATCGCCTACGAGTTCTCGGTGCTCTCGGCCCTGGAGGGCTCGGACGTCACGCCCGAGCCGTTCGCCGTGGAGCCCGAGCCGGGCGGAGAGCTCGGGCGCGGCGGGGGCGTGCTGCTCATGGAATACCTCCCGGGCCGCGCCTTCGACTACGAGCGAGACTGGCGGCTGGCCGCCCGGGTCTTCGCGCGGGTGCACGCCCGGCCGCTTCCTGCGGAAGGGGAGGGCGGAGCGGAGGCGGGGCTCATCGCCCAGCCCGATCCCGTGCGCGCCATCGCGGCCGAGAGCCTTTCGCTGCTGAAGCGCTTTGCGGACCATCCCCTTGCCGCCGAGCGCGACCGCCTGCTGCGCTACCACGACGAGATCCTGCGCCTGGCCGACGAAACGGCCCCCCTGTTCGCCGCCGAGCCGCAGGTCCTGGTCAACACCGAGGTCAACTCCGGCAACTTCATCGTGGACGACCACGGCGGCGGTGGCGAAGGGGAGGGCAGGGCCTGGCTCGTGGACTGGGAGAAGGCCGTGGTCTCCACGCGCTACCAGGACCTGGGCCACTTCCTGGCGCCCACGACCACGCGCTGGCGCACGGACTTTTCCTTCTCGCCCGAGGCGCGCCGCGCCTTCCTCAAGTGCTACAAGAGCGAGGCAGGGCTTGCCGAGCCCCTGTCGGAGATCGAGGCCAAGGCCGCGGTCATGGAGCGGACCATCCTTCTGCGCGCGCTCTCCTGGTGCCACATGGCCCACTACGAGTACTCGCGGCCCGGCAGGCCCCTGTCGAGCGAAATGACCTTCCGCCGCATCCAGGAATACCTCGGAGATATCGACGGCGTTTTGGCCGCGTCCGCAGCGGCCGAAACGGGGCTTCCGGGGAAAAGATGAAAAAAAATTGCGATTGAGGGACGCTTTCCGTTGACAAGGGGAGGGGGGTTCGGTAAACACCGTCTTCCCGTTGCACGGGCGGATAGCTCAGCTGGGAGAGCATCGGCCTTACAAGCCGAGGGTCGCAGGTTCGATCCCTGTTCCGCCTACCACCCGTGCCTTGAAAATTCGGAGCGGTAGTTCAGTTGGTTAGAACGCCGGCCTGTCACGCCGGAGGTCGCGGGTTCAAGTCCCGTCCGCTTCGCCATGAATTCCACGAGTCTCGAAAGGGACTTGAGAGATAGAGGTCACTGGTTGCCGCCAGTGGCCTCTTTCGTTTTGCAGGTTCCGGTAGATTCCGTGGGTGGTTTTCCCCTCCGGAGAGAACCGCAAGGTGCGGCCTGACCGGTTCGAGTTCACGGACCGCCCCTCGGCAGTCGCCAAGTCCTCCCTGCAGAGGATGTCCAGCGCTCGGAAGCACGCCTGCTCGACGGGGCTGGAGGGCCCTGCTCTCCAGGGCGTCTTCTCTCCTTTCTCCTCTCCCTCTCCTTTCAGTACCCTTCTCTTCGAGGCCGGGCGGTGCTCTCCAAGAACTTGCGCTTCCGGAGCGTTTCCGCGACCGCGGCGGAAGACTTTCGGCGTGCGGCGGGCGCTCGCTGGTTTTATCTGACATTTGATCGTAATCGTGGACCACGATTTCTGATCGTGACAGGTTGAAAAGAGAACAATCTGAAATAATAAATATTTTTGAAGCTCTTCGCTGATATTTGGGAAAAGTCTCACAAATGACGTTGTCAGGTTGGTGACTTTGGTCTAAAAATGGACCAGAAGCTGTTTGTGTAATCAACCAGCAAAGACGATTCCCCGCAAGGAGAACCGGATGGTCACCGCACCAGCCCTGCCGCACTTATCGTTTCTTGCCTTGGTCGGAGCCGCCCTGCTGCTGTGGGGCACGGCTTCCGCCGTCGCCAACAGACAGCGCCTCGGGCACCTGATCGCCTACGGCGGCCTGGCCGAGGCGGGCATTGCCTGCATCGGCGTGGGCTACGGCGGCGCCTCGGGAGAGGTGGGCGCAGTCCTCATCTTCCTCTTCCAGGCCGTGGCCAGGCTCCTGGCCTACGGCGCGCTCGTGCGCCTCGCCCAGCCGGGGGGCTCCACCGAACTCGGCCGCTTGCGCGGCTCGGGCCGCAGACTCCCGGTCACCGGGGGGCTCTTCGGCTTCGGCATGTTCGCCGCGCTCGGCGTCTCGCCGTTCCTCGTGCCCGAGGGGCGCCTGCTCGTGCTTCGGGCCGTGCAGTCCGGCGGCGGCATGGGGCTGCTTCTGGCCATCGCCTCGGCCTCGGTTGTCCTGGCCTGGCTGACGCTGTCCGCCGTCCAGGCCGTCTGCCTCGAGGACGCCGGGCAGGAGGGAGCCTCCAGGTCCATCGGCTGGAAGAACGACCGTCCGGGATGGCACGTGCTCGTCCTTGCGGGCTTTGTCGTGCTCCTTGGCTTGATTGCTCACTCACTCAATATAGGCCTTGGTGAGATGCTGGGCTTCGGCCCGCACAGCCTGCCCGAGCTCGGCGACGGCTGGCATGCCGCGGCCCTGGTGCCCTACGTGGGCGCCTTCGCGGTCTTCGTCCTGGCCTTCGTGGGCGACGCGCCGCGCAACCTCCTGGCCGTGGGCCTGGCCGGAGCCTCGCTCTTCCTGGCCTGGTCCGACGCCGCGCTCGATCCCCTGTCCCGGCTCTTCGCGCTCGTCACCGCGGGCATCGGCCTCGTGGTCACGGCCTATTCCACCGGCTACATCCACTCCGGCCGCGCCAAGAGCGCGGGCTACTTCTTCTTCCTGCTGCTCATGCAGGGCGCGCTCATGGGGCTCGCCACCACGCGCTCCTTCGGCTCCTTCTACGGCTTCTGGGAGTTGATGACCTGGTCGTCCTACTTCCTGGTGGTGCACGAGGGGACCCGCAAGGCGCTGCGCGCGGGCATGAAGTATTTCGTGATGTGCGCGGGCGGCGCCTACTTCATGCTGCCCGGCCTGCTCCTGCTCGGAAGCGGCGGCAACGGCCTCGACTTCGCCTCCGTGGCCGAGGCGGCCGCGCGGCTGGATCCGCACCTGCTGGCCGCCGCGCTGCTGCTCACGCTCACGGGCTTCGCGGTCAAGGCGGGCCTCGTGCCGGTGCACGGCTGGCTGCCCGACGCCCACCCCGTGGCACCGTCCTCCATCTCCGGCCCGCTCTCGGGCCTTCTGACCAAGACCGGCATCTACGGCTTCGCCCGCGTCTTCCTGGCCGTGTGCGGCACCGCGGTGCTGCTGCGCGCCGGGGAGGGCGCCGCCGGGCTCTCCTGGCTCGGCACCATCCTGACCACGCTCGGCGTGCTGACCATGGTCTACGGCGAGGTCATGGCCCTGCGCCAGGACGACCTGAAGCGCATGCTCGCCTTCTCCACCATGGGGCAGATCGGCGAGATCGTCATCGTCTTCGGCCTGGGCTCCTGGCTCTCCACGACCGCGGCGCTCTCCCACGTGGTGAACCACGCGATCATGAAGAACCTGCTCTTCCTGGGCGCAGGCGCGCTGATCCTGCGCGCGGGCGGCAGGAAGCTCGAGGACCTCGCCGGGCTCGGCCGCCACATGCCCTGGACCACGGCCTGCATGACCGTGGGCGTGCTCTCCATCATGGGCATGCCGCCCTTCAACGGATTCGCCAGCAAGTACCTCATGCTGCGCGCCTGCATCGCGGCCGGGCATCCCGAGCTGGCCTGCGGCCTGCTCCTGGCGAGCCTGGCGGGCGCCGTCTACTACATGCGCATCCTGCGCGTGCTGATCTTCGAGCGCCGCCGCGGCCCGGCCGTGTCCGAGGCCCATATCGCCATGCTGCTTCCCATGCTCCTGCTCGCGGCGCTGTGCGTCGTCCTGGGCATCGCCCCGCAGCTGAACCTGGCCCTGGTCGTGCCCGTGGCGAACATGCTGACCTCCGCGGGCAAGCTTGCACCCCAGGCCCTGCCGAGTCTCGCCGTCACCTGGCCGCCCTTCGTGGTCATCCCCATGCTCGGCGCGGCGCTGCCCTTCCTGCTGCGCAAGAACCGCCGCGCCGCGGGCTGGTCCGCGGCCCTCGTACTCCTCTGCGCGGCACTGGCCGTGTTCGTCTACGGCGGCACCCTCGACACGCTCTCCTTCGGCTTCGCCCTGGTGGTCGCGCTCATGGGCTGCCTGAACATGGTCTACTCCGTGGGCTACATGGAGCACAGCCACACCCAGTGGCGCTTCTACACCTTCTTCCTGTTCATGGCCGGAGGCCTGCTCGGCGTGGCCGCAAGCTCCGACCTCTTCAGCTTCTTCACCTTCTGGGAGATCATGAGCTCCTGGAGCCTCTACTTCGTGATCGTGCACGAGGAGAACCGCCAGGCCTTGAAGGAAGGCTACAAGTACTTCTTCTTCAACGTCCTGGGCGCGGCCTTCCTCTTCCTCGGCGTGCTCCTGCTCGTGCAGGCCGCGGGCTCGCCCACGTTCAGCGCCGTGCGCGCTGCCTGGACCGCAATGCCCGCGGGCACCGCGGGCGCGGCCCTGGCGCTCATGGCGCTGGGCTTCGGCATGAAGGCGGCGCAGCTGCCCCTGCGCATCGACATCCAGATGCACCCGGCCGCGGCGCCCACGCCGGTCTCGGGCTACATCTCCTCGGTGCTGCTGAAGAGCGCGTTCTTCGGCCTCGTGAAGCTCTTTTTCGTGCTCGGCGGCGCGGGAGCGCTCGCGGCAGGGGCGGTGGGGCTCTGGCATCAGGCAGCGGTCATGCACACCCTGGCCTGGGTGGGCGGCGTGACCATCGTGCTCGCCGCGCTCATGGCCGTGCTCCAGTCGGACCTGAAGCTCGTGCTCATCTACTCGACCGTCAGCCAGCTCGGCTACATGGTCCTCGGCGTTTCGCTCGGCACCTCGCTCGGCGTGGCGGGCGGCCTCCTGCACCTGGCCAACCACGTGCTCTTCAAGGACCTGCTCTTCCTCGTGGCGGGCGCGCTGCTCCTGCAGACGCACAAGCACTCCCTGGACGAGCTCGGCGGCGTGGGCCGCAAGATGCCGGTGACGCTCGCCGTCTTCGCCGTGGGCGCGCTCTCCGTGGTCGGCGTGCCGCCGAGCAACGGCTTCACCTCCAAGTGGATCATCTACCACGCGCTCATGCAGCAGGGCGACGTCGTCCTGGCGCTCCTCTCGCTCGTGGGCAGCGTGCTAACCCTGGCCTACTTCGCCAAGTACCTGCACGCGGCCTTCCTGGGCCAGCCTGCGCGCGACCTCGAGCACGTGCATGAGGCGCCGCGCGTCATGCTCGCGCCCATGGTCCTCCTGGCCGCGGGGTGCGTGGTCACGGGCATCTTCCCGGGCCTTCTGCTCGAACCCATCGCGGCTATCGTCAGCCAGCTCGGTCTGGGCACCCTGGACGTGGCCGCCTCGGGCCTCGTCTCCGGCCCCGGCGCGTGGAACGCCACGGCCGTCGCGGTCCTGGCCCTGGTGGCCTTCGGCATCGGCTGGGGCTCGCTGCGCCTGCTCGTGCGCACCGCCCGCGTGAGCGACGTGCACACCTGCGGCGTGCGTCTCGATCCGTCCGCCACGCGCATGGCCTCGCGCGGCATCTACGGCCTGCCCGGCGACATGCTGCGGGGGCTCGCGGCCACGCTCATCCCTGCGGCCAAGGAGTAAGCACATGAACGCCGTTCTTCCCGCGCTCTTCCACATGCTGGTCTTCCCCGGCGGGCTCTTCGCCATCGCCGTGGGGCTCCTGCTCAAGGGGCTCGACCGCCGCGTCGAGGCCAGGCTGCAGCGCCGCGTGGGGCCGCCCCTCCTGCAGCCGTTCTACGACCTCGCCAAGCTGGCCACCAAGGAGACGATCATTCCCTCCACGGCCAACCGCACGGCCTTCCTGACCGCGCCGCTCATCGGCTTCACCGGCATGGCCGTGTGCGCCGCCTTCATCCCGGTGACCGGCGCGTACGCCGGGCTCTCGGGCATGGGCGACCTGCTGGTCCTCTTCTACCTCCTGCCGCTGCCCGCCATCGCGCTCATGGTCGGCGGCTCGGCCTCCAGCTCGCCCTTCGGCGCGCTGGGCTTCTCGCGCGAGATGTGCATGATGCTGGCCTACGAGGTGCCGCTCCTGGCGGTGCTCCTGGCCGTGGCCATGAAGGTCGGCGCGGCCACGGGCGGCGGGGCGGAGTTCTCCCTGTCCGCGGTGGTCGCCTACCAGCTCGCCCATGGCCAGCTGGTCTTCGACCCGGCCATGTGGCCCGCGCTGATCGCCTACCTGCTCTTCCTGCCCGGGACCATGGGCGTGCCGCCCTTCGACGTGCCCGAGGCCGAGACCGAGCTCATCGAGGGCCCGCTGCTCGAGTACTCCGGCCCCGCGCTCGGCTTCTTCCACGTGGCCTCGGCGCTGAAGGCCATGGTCGTGCTGGGCCTGGGCGTGGCCATGTTCTTCCCCGCGCCCGTGCCCGGCGGAGCCTTCGTGAACGTGCTCTGGTTCCTGTTCAAGTGCGCGGCGCTGATGCTCGTCTCCCTGACCATCGTCAAGTCGGCCACCGGACGTTTCCGCGTGGACCAGGCCTTCACCTTCTACCTCAAGTATCCCGCGACGCTGGCCCTGGCGAGCCTGGTCCTGGCGTGCTGGGGAATGTGAACGGAGCCGCCATGAACCTCTTGAAGAAGCTCTCCGTCCGGTCGCCGTGGCTCTATCGGATCAACGCGGGCTCGTGCAACGGCTGCGACGTCGAGCTGCTGACCACGGCCTGCATCCCGCGCTACGACGTGGAGCGTTTCGGCTGCAAGTACTGCGGCAGCCCGCGCCACGCGGACATCGTGCTCATCACCGGCCCGCTCACCGCGCGGGTCAAGGACAAGGTCCTGCGTGTCTGGGACGAGATCCCCGAGCCCAAGATCACCGTGGCCGTGGGCATCTGCCCCGTGAGCTGCGGCGTGTTCCGCGGCGGCTACAGCATCGAGGGGCCCGTGGACAAGTATCTGCCCATCGACATCAACGTGCCGGGGTGCCCGCCCCGGCCGCAGGCCATCATCGAGGGCGTGGTCAAGGCCCGCGACGTCTGGCTTGCCCGCATCGGAGGATGACATGTTCGATTTCCTGAAGATACTGGCCGGCAACGTGGTCAAGGGGCCGTCCACCGATCCCTTTCCCTTCGTCGAGGCGAAGACGCCCGCGCGTTTCCGCGGCAAGGTGCACATGAACCCCGCCCTGTGCGTGGGCTGCGCCATCTGCCGCCACGTCTGCGCGGGTGCGGCCATCCACATCGAGGAGCGGCCCGACGGCAGCGGCTACGACTTCGCCCTGTGGCACAACACCTGCGCCCTGTGCGGCCTGTGTCGGCACTACTGCCCCACCGGCGCCATCTCCATGAGCAACGACTGGCACAACGCCCACCCGCAGTCCGAGAAGTACGAGTGGTGCGAGCGCCATTTCGTGCCCTTCCTCTCCTGCGAGGGCTGCGGAGCGCACATCCGTCCGCTGCCGCCCGCGCTCGCCGGACGCATCTACGCGGACAACGACGTGGACGCGGCGCACCTCATGCGCCTGTGCCCGCAGTGCCGCCAGCTCGAAAGCGCGCTGAAGCGCGTGGAGGCCGACAATGGCGACCGTACGCACGCTTGATCCCGAACTCGAGCACGGTCTCGAGATACTGGCGCTCAAGGGCGGCTTTCACTGGACCGAGGACCAGACCGGCAACCGCTTCTACTGGTACCGGCTCGAGGTCTCCGACGACCTGACCCGGGCCGCCGAGCTGCTGGCCGCGCACGCCGCGCGCCTGTGCACCGTGACCGCCTACGATCCGGTGCGCGAGCACGGCTACACGCGCCACGAGATCGCCTACCACTTCGACTGCCGCGGGACCATGGTCACGGTCACCGTGCCGCTTTCCGAGCGCACGCGCAGCGTGCCCTCCATCACGCCGCTGTTTCGCAACGCGGACTGGAACGAGCGCGAGTTCATGGAGATGTACGGCATCAGCGTCATCGGCCATCCCGATCCCCGCCGCCTGTTCCTGGACGAAAGTCTCGATCGGGGCATCATGAACAGGATCATTCCCATCTCGGTGCTCATGAACGGCGCTTCCAGCAAGGATCTGTGGGAACGCATCCTGGGCGACAGGCACGCCGAAGAGAAGGTGGAAGAGGCGCAGACGGAAGGGGAGGGGGCAGCAGTGCCCGCTTCCGAGGAGGAGAAGGCATGAGCGACGTGAAGGATACCACCTACACGCTGCCCGTGGGGCCCGTGCACGTGGCGCTTGAGGAGCCCATGTACTTCAAGCTCGACGTGGACGGCGAGATCGTGCGCGGCGTGGAGCTCACGGCCGGGCACGTGCACCGCGGCATGGAGGCCCTGGCGCTGCGCCGCACGCTGTTCCAGAACATCGTGCTCACGGAGCGCGTCTGCTCGCTGTGCTCGAACAGCCACCCCTACACCTACTGCATGGCCGTGGAGAACCTCGCCTCGATCGCCGTGCCGGAGCGCGCCCTGTACCTGCGCGTGATGGCCGAGGAGATCAAGCGTGTGGCCTCGCACCTCTTCAACGTGGCCGTGCTGGCGCACATCATCGGCTTCAAGTCGCTGTTCATGCACGTCATGGAAGTGCGCGAGATCATGCAGGACGTGAAGGAGACCGTGTACGGCAACCGCATGGACCTCGCGGCCAACTGCATCGGCGGCGTGAAGTACGACGTGGACGCCGAGCTGACCCGCTTCCTGGTCGAGAGCCTGGCCAAGGTCGAGCGCGAGGTTCGCTCGATAATGAACATCTACGCCACGGACGCCATGATCCTTCGGCGCTCGCGGGGCGTGGGCGTCCTCGGCAAGGAGGACGCGCGTTCCTTCGCCGTCGTCGGGCCGGTGGCCCGCGGCTCGGGCCTGCCCCTCGACGTCCGCGTGGAAGCCCCCTACGGCGCCTATCCCCGCCTGGACGTCGAGGTCGTCACCGAGGACGGCTGCGACGTGCACTCGCGGGCCATGGTCCGCATGCGCGAGATCCTGGTCTCCATCGGCCTTCTGCGCCGCTGCGTGAAGGATCTGCCCGGGGGGCCGCTGTGCGCGCCGCTGCCGGAGATCCCGGCGGGCGAGTCGCTCGCGCGCAGCGAGGCGCCGCGCGGCGAGCTGGTCTACTACCTGCGCACCGACGGCACGGACACGCCCAACCGGCTCAAGTGGCGCGTGCCGTCCTACATGAACTGGGACGCGCTCGGCGTGATGATGAAGGATTGCAGGATCTCGGACATCCCGCTGATCGTCAACAGCATCGACCCCTGCATCTCCTGCACCGAACGGTAGCAGGGGAGAGGGAGGACAGGGCCGTGCACGAGTCCGCCATCGTCGCAGGCATCATGCGCATCCTCGAGGACGAGGCATGCCGCCACGGCGTGGCCCGCATCACGCGGGTCCGCCTGCAGGTGGGGCTGCTCGCCGCCGTGGAGGAGAGGACCCTGTCCGCCTGTTTCGACCTCTATGCGGCCGGGACCGTGGCCGACGGCGCCGAGCTCTCCTGCGAGACGACGCCCATGCACGGCCGCTGCCGCGTCTGCGGCAAGGAATGCGAACTCACGCGGCGCCATTTCGCCTGTCCCGCCTGCGGAGCGGCCGAGCTCGACCTCTCGGGCGGGCATGAACTGACCATCGCCGCCATCGAAGCCCAACCACAGCCCCAGCAAGGAGTCCGCCCATGAGCGCCCAGGATGCCCGCAACAGCAGCGAGCCCTACGTCATCGAGGCCGAGGTCGAGAAGTGCAAGGCCTGCCGCAAGTGCGAGCTCGCCTGCATCGCCTCGCACAACAACCTGACCATCAAGGAGGCGGCCAAGAAGCGCGGCGTGTTCGCGCCGCGGGTGCACGTGGTCAAGACCGACAGCGTGAAGATGCCGGTGCAGTGCCGCCAGTGCGAGCACGCGCCCTGCGCCCGCGTCTGCCCCACGCGCGCCCTGGTGCAGGAGAACGGCCGCGTGGTCATGCGCGCCCAGTACTGCGCCGCCTGCAAGCTGTGCATCATGGCCTGTCCGTACGGGGCCATCAGCCTGTCCTTCATCGGCCTGCCCGAGGAGGACGACGAGGGGCATCTCTACGGCCGCGAGGTGGCGGTGCGCTGCGACCTCTGCTCCGAATGGCGCGAGCGCGAGGGCAAGGCGTCCTGCGCCTGCGTCGAGGCCTGCCCGGCCAAGGCGCTGCACATGGTTCCGCTTTCCCGCTATCGCGCCTTGCACGCCTAGGTGCTGTTCCAAGTCTATGTGTACGGCCTGATTGGGAAAAACATAACGAGCCGCGCTCGTATGGCGTATGTGCTGTATGAGCGCGGCTTTCGTGTTTTTGCACTGAAAACACTGTTCATAAAAAATACTTAATTCAATAGTGCAATATTTTTCAAAATAAATGTTTTATTACAATGAATTGCGCGTAAATTTGGCAAGATTTAGTCCGTAACGGCTCAAAAATAATGGTTGCACTCGAATTTGACGGTCGTTATATCTTTCACATGGCTGATCGGTTGATCAGTCAGCCGCTTCGGGTACCCCTCCGCCGATAAGGCGACGGGAACGGCGGTCCGAAGCGTCAGGCAAGGGGACCGCCGAAGTACGGCCGATTCCGCGAAGCGGAGCCGGCCTGCCACAGAGAAGGAGATGTGACATGCAACTCGTGTTCGACACCAGAGGGCATTGTTGCGATTTGGCGCTTCATCCGGTTTCCGAATCCACGGCGAACAAGATGCGCAGACTCGGTTCCGGTGTATACAAGCAGAAGTATGTGAATTGGTGGCGCAAGGGAAACACGTGCACCTGCGGCATGCGTCTCGACGACGACCTGCTGCTCAAGGTGACCCTCGACGGCAAGCCCGTCTCGTTCGACGAGTCCGAGCTCATCAAGGACGCGATCGAGATCCGGCGCCGCATGTACCTCGAGAGCAAGGCGAGCTACCTGTGCGTGCTCGGGTACGACAACGAGCCCTGCGGCTGCGTGTGGAAGTGGAGCGACGTGTCGGAGTTCGATCCGGCCAAGTTCAGCTTCCAGGTCCAGAAGTGGGACAGGATCATGGGCGAGCCCCACTACTTCATCCTGGACAACGTGCTCTACGACGGCAGGTTCGCCGACGAGCACAGCTGGTGTGACAGCAAGGGCTTCGACCTGATCGCCCCCATCGTCATCGATCTTGCTGACGTGCGCCGTGAGGTGGCAGTGGGCCGCTGAAGGCGCCTTTCGTCCGGTTCCCCGGGGAGGAGGGCTTCGGCCCTCTTCCCCGGTTGGACGCCTCCCCCCTTCGATCTTCCCCCGATCCTTCCCCCGATTCTTTCTCCGGATTTTCCCTCAGATCTTCTTTTCCGCTTTTCCCGCGGCCGCAGGCAGGCGGATGAGGAAACGCGCCCCGGTTTGCGGAGTCGCGCCGCCGGAAGCGCCGCCGGACGCGCCGTCGTGCGCGGGTATGGGAGCGGCATCGGGCGGCAGCACCTCTATGCGCCCGCCGTAGTCGCTGACGATGCCGTAGGAGATGGACAGCCCGAGCCCGGTGCCCTTGCCCGGGTCCTTGGTGGTGAAGAAGGGCTCGAAGATCTTTTCGCGCAGGTGCGCGGGCACGCCGGGACCGGTGTCGCTCATGAGCACCCGCACCTCGCCTCCCGCCACCTCGGCCGCGATCTCGATCCGCTTTCCCGCGGCCGGGTCCTGGGCGCAGCGCGTCTCGATGGCGTCGCGCGCGTTGAGCAGAAGGTTGATGACCACCTGCTCCAGCCGGTTCATCTCCGCCTCCACGGGCGGCAGGTAGGCGGGCAGGCGGAAGTCCACACTGATGCCGCGCAGGGCGAACTGCTCGCGGAAGATGCCGAAGGCCCTCTTCAGCACGCCGCCCACGTCCACGGCCTCGCGCCTGAGGTCCGACTTGCGGCCGAACTCCCGCACGTGGTTGATGAGCCCGGAGGCGCGGTCGATCTGCTCGTTCATCAGCTCGGCCACGGTGCGCAGCTGCTCCCGGTCCAGCTCCCCGCCCTCGCGCAGCTTGCGCAGGATGAGGTCCACGCCGGTCTGGATCACGGTCAGGGGCTGGTTCAGCTCGTGGGCCATGCCCGTGGCCATCTCGCCCACCGTGGCCATCTTGCCCGCCTGGATGAGCTGGCGCTCGATCTCCAGGCGCTTGGTGATGTCCGTGGTGGCCGCGAGCAGCACCTCGGTTCCGGCGTAGGCGCATCGGGCCAGGCGGATGGTGGCGAAGAAGACGCTGCCGTCCCCGCGCACCTGCCGCGCCTGGTTGATCATCCCGGGGCGGCGGAGCGTGGCGGAATGGCGGGCGGCCTCGTCCATGGGAAAGAGCGAGAGGAAGGAGCGGCCCAGAAGCTCCTCGCGCGAACGGCCGTAGTTGGTCATGCAGCGGTCGTTGCACTCGCGCACGGCCAACGTCTCGGGATCGAGCAGGAAGACGCAGTAGGGGATGTTGGAGAAGATGGCGTGGTACTTCTCCTCGGAGTGGGCGAGCTCCTCCTCGAGCCGCTTGCGCGGGGTGATGTCCAGGCACATCTTGATGGCCGCCACGGTGCGGCCTTCCTCGTCGGCCACGGGCGCTGTGGTGACGATCCAGTGGCCCCTGGTCCCGTCCTTGTAGGTGCCGATCTCCTCGCGGGTGTGGAACCGGCCGTCCGCGAAGGTCTCGCCCACCGGACAGACCGCGCAGCGCCTGGCGCGGTGGTGGAAGGCCTCGTAGCAGTGGCGGCCCGGCGCGCTCCCCAGGCAGGCATCGAAGGTGCGGTTGGTCTTGACCACGCGGAACTCGCGGTCGATGACCGCCACGAGGCAGGGCACGCCCTCGAAGATGTTGCGGTACATGGCGTCGCTCATCTCCATCCCGCCCTCTCCGAGCGTCCCGGGCGCGATGTCGATATCCGCGTCGGTATTCGCGTCGATGCCCGCTCCGGTATTCGACGACGGGGCCTCGGCCTTCGGGGCCTGGCGCGCGCTCATCAGGCCTCCCCGGCCGCGGCGCCGTCCCCGGCCCGGCCGAGCGGGGCGCAGTCCTGCGCTGCGCCCGGGCCGTCGGCCCGGAAGCGGGGCATGGCCACGTGCACCACGGTGCCCTTGCCGGGCGCGGACTCCACGCGCAGCCGCCCGCCGTGCTGCTCGACCACGTGGCCCGCGATGTAGGTGCCGAGCCCCGTGCCCTTGTGTCCCTTGGAGGAGAAGAAGAGGGTGAACATCTTCTCGCGCGTCTCGCGGTCCATGCCCACGCCGTTGTCCATGATCTCGAAATAGACGGACTCCTTGTCGCCGCCCACGCGAAGCCGCAGGCTGCCCGGCCCGTCGCCCGGCTTCTCGGCGCAGGCGTCCACGCCGTTCTCGAGCAGGTTCACGAGCGCGGCGGAAAAGGCCACGTCGTCCACCTCGAAGGCCCCGAGACCGCCGTGTCCAGCCGGACCGTCCGTCCTGGCCGGGAGTTCGAGGGAGAAGCGCACCCCGGCGCGCTCGGCCCTGGGGCCGATGATCGAGGCCACGTCGCGCGCGAAGGCGCCGACCTCCACGGACTGCAGGTTCAGGGAGCGCGCCTTGGCGTAGGAGAGGATGTCGAGGACCATGTGCCGCACGCGCGCCATCTTGTCCTTGACAGTTCCCCATCCGTCCGCGACGAGCGCCAGATCGTCCCTGGCGAGCCCCTTGTCCACGCGGTACATGCCGCCGTCCAGCGCGGTCAGCAGGCCCTTCACGCCGTGGGACATGGAGCCGATCATCAGGCCGATGGAGGAGAGGTGGTCCTGCAGCTTGCGCAGCTGCGTGATGTCCGTGGCCATCTCCATGACCTGCACGATCTCGCCCGCGGTGTTGCGGATGGGCGAGGTGCGGATGAGCACGTTGATGGGCCGGTCCTCGCGGTCCGTGACCACGGTCTCGAGCTCCACGGTGTGGCCCTCCTTGAGCGTGCGGTGCACCAGGCACTCGTCGCAGGGCCGCTCGCGGTGCTTGTAGACCTGGTAGCAGCGTTCGCCGATGCCCTCGCCGAAGTGCTCGCGGAACATCTTGTTGGACTCGACCAGGGTGTACTTGAGGTCGTGTATGGAGATGAAGGCCGGGGACGCCTCGAAGATCTCCTGGTATTTCTGCTGCGCGGCCTTGAGCTCGTCCTGCAGGCGGCCGACCTCGGTGACGTCCACGGAGAACTCGATGACGAACTCGGGCTCGCCGTCGCGGCCCGGGATGGGAGCGGTGTGGACCATGACCTGGATCTCCCGGCCGTCCTTGTCCAGGACCACCTCGCGGCTCTTCTGGCCGCGGCCGGTCTGCAGCGCCATCCACACCGGGCAGCCGTTGCCCTTGCCGTCGCGCCCGGAATAAACCTCCCAGGAGTTGCGTCCGATCATGTCGCCCAGCCGCTCGCGGTAGAGGCGGTTGGAGGCGATGATCTCGAGATACCGGTTGTGCACCGAGACGAAGCAGGGCAGGTCGTTGAAGCACGACGGCCCGGCGCTCTCGCGCGCCTCGGCGTCGGCGTTCACGGACTCGGTCACGGACTGGGTGACGTCCGAGAGGCCGGACATGAGGCTCTCCACGGCGCTGCCCACGGCGCGCTCGCGCTCGAGCTCGAGGAGGCGGGCGGACTTCTCCTGCACCAGGCGCTCCAGGTCCTCGGTGTGCGCGGCGATCTGCCGCCGCATGGCCTGCTTCTCGAAGGCGCGGCGCAGGGCGATCTGCAGGATCTCGTCCTTGATGGGCTTGGTCACGAAGTCCACGGCCTCGAGCTGCAGGCTCTTGATGGCCAGCTCGAGGTCGCCGTGGCCCGAGAGCATGACCACCTCGGTGTCCGGATTCTCGTCCTTCACGCGACGCAGAAGCTCGATGCCGTCGGGCCCGGGCATCTTGATGTCCGTGAGCACGACGTCGGGCGCGAATTCCCGGAACGTGGCCAGCCCCTCGTCGAAGCTCGATGCCGTGCGCACGTCGTAGCCGCGGTCCTTGAGGCTCAGGGAGAGCATGGTGCGGATGGCGGGCTCGTCGTCCACCAGGAGGAGGCGTCGCCGCGTGGCCTTGTCGTTCATGTCCGTCATTCCGCTTCCTCGCGCAGTCCGTTTCCGTCGCAGGGTCCCTGTCTGCCGGGCGGCCGTGCCGGATCACGCCCATGCCGTGTCTCTATCGAACACGGCCGGAGTATAGACGTCTTTCCTCCGCTTGACCAATCCCGCGACTTGGGAAAAACCGGCAAAAAGACGGTCCGCAGGTCTGCCGACGAAACATCCGCGCCCGTTTTGGGGAGGCTGCGGAACCCGCCGCCCGAGCGCCGGACGCCGGGAGGGCGGGCAGGTACGCGGTCAGGCGGGTGCCTCGTGTTGTCAGCTGCGGCGGGAGCGTGTATTTTCGATATGATGAAGGCCAGCGCACGTATCTCCTCCAGCCTCGGCAGGCGCCGGGGCCAGGCCCCCGCATGCCCCGCGCCGCGATGAACGCAAGCGAAACGGGGGAGACGCGCGGCCTGGCGCTTTACGGCGTGCGCCTGGCGCTCGGTGCGACCGTGCTCGTGGACGGGCTGGATCTCGTCGTTCCGCCCGGCGCCATCGTGACCCTCATGGGACCGAGCGGCGCGGGCAAGTCGAGCCTCCTGGCCCATCTCTGCGGCGCGCTCGCCCCGGCCTTCGCGGCCTCGGGCACCGTCCTCCTCGACGGGCGAAGCCTCGACGGCCTGCCGCCGGAGCGCCGACGCCTGGGCATCCTGTTCCAGGACGACCTCCTCTTTCCGCACATGAGCGTGGGCGAGAACCTGCTCTTCGCCCTGCCGCGCGGCTCACGGGCAGGGCGCCGGGAAAAGGCCGAGCAGGCCTTGGCCGAGTGCGGCCTCGAGGGCTTCTTTCCGCGCGACCCGGCCACGCTTTCCGGCGGGCAGAGGGCGCGCGTGGCGCTCATGCGCGCGCTGCTCTCCGAGCCGAGGGCGCTGTTGCTGGACGAGCCCTTCTCCAAGCTCGACGCGACGACGCGGGCGGGCTTTCGCGATTTCGTCTTCGGCCACGCCCGGGCGCGCGGCCTGCCCACGCTGATGGTCACCCACGACCCCTCGGACGCCGAAGCCGCCGGGGGCGAGGTCCTGCATCTCCAACCCGGTCCCTGACCCCAGCCCATGGAGGTTCCCATGCGCCGCCTCGCACGTCTCCTGCTCCCGGTCCTGCTCCTCGCCGCGACCGTTTTCGCCGCAGGCCCGACCCCGGCCGCACCCGCTGAAGACGCGAGCTGGCAGGCCGTCGTGGCCCGGGCCAAGGGCCAGACCGTCTACTGGAACGCCTGGGCCGGTTCCGAGGCGACCAACGACTACATCGACTGGGTCTCGCGCCAGGTGGCCGAGCGCTACGGCATCCACCTGCGCCACGTGAAGATCTCCAACACGGCCGAGGCCGTGGCCCGCATCCTGGCCGAGAAGAGCGCGGGCAAGATGCGCGGCGGCTCCGTGGACCTCATCTGGATCAACGGCGAGAACTTCCTGAAGATGAGGGAGAACGGCCTGCTCTACGGCCCCTTCGCGGACCGGCTGCCCAATGCCAAATACCTCGACTACGCCGAGAAGCCGACCATGCATTTCGACTTCACCGTGCCCGTGGACGGCATGGAGTCGCCCTGGGGCGCGGCCCAGGTGGTCTTCCTGAACGACAGCAGGCGCCTGCCGGACCCGCCGCGCTCCATGCCCGAGCTCCTGGCCTGGGCCAAGGCCCATCCCGGCCGCTTCACCCACCCCCAGGTGCGCAACTTCATGGGCTCCACCTTTCTGAAGCAGGCGCTCTACGAGCTGGTCGAGGACAAGTCAGTGCTGCAGAAGCCCGCGACGAGCGGGAATTTCGCCAAGGTGACGGCGCCGCTGTGGGCCTGGTACGACCAGCTGCGGCCGAACCTCTGGCGCCAGGGGCGGCAGTTCCCGGAGAACGCCACGGCAGAGGACCAGCTCCTGGCGGACGGCGAGGTGGACATGAGCCTCTCGTTCCAGCCCGGCGAGGCCTCGAACCTCATCCAGAGCGGCCAGCTCCCGGACACGGTGCGCACCTTCGTGATGCGCGGCGGGACCATCGGCAACACCCACTTCGTGGCCATCCCGTTCAACTCCTCGGCCAAGGAGGCGGCCATGGTCGTGGCCGACTTCCTGCTCTCGCCCGAGGCCCAGGCCAGGAAGCAGGACCCGCGCGTGTGGGGCGACTACACCGTGCTCTCCATGAAGAAGCTCTCGCCCGAGCAGCGCGCCCTGTTCACCTCCCTGCCGCGCGGAGTGGCCACGCTGAGCCCGGAGGAGCTGGGCACGCCCCTGCCCGAGCCGCATCCCTCGTGGATGAACATGATCGTCGCCGAGTGGGAGCGGCGGTACGGCGGCTAGGATGCTCAGGGCGGCCCCCTGGCTCACGCTCGGGATCTTCCTGCTGCCCGTGGGCGCGGGGCTTTTCGGCACGCTGCTCCCGGCGCTCGGCTGGTTCCCCGCGCTCGGCGCGCGCGGGCTCGGCCTCGCCGAGTTCGTCCGCCTGTCGGCCATGCCCGGCATCTGGCGCGCGGCCGTGCTCTCGCTGCTCACCGGCCTGCTGACCGCGCTCCTCTCGCTTGGCATCACCGCCCTGGTCTGCGCCCGGGCGCACGGCTCGCGCCTCTTCCTCCGCCTGCAGGCGAGCCTCGCGCCCATGCTGGCCGCGCCCTACGCAGCGGTGGCCATCGGCTTCGCCTTCCTGGTCGCGCCGAGCGGGCTCTTCGCGCGCCTGCTCTCGCCCTGGCTCACGGGCTGGGCCGTGCCGCCGGATCTGCTCGTGGTGCACGACTCCTGGGGGCTCTGCATGGTCGCGGGCATGCTGCTCAAGACCGTGCCCTACCTCCTCTTCATGACCATCGCCGCGCTGGACCAGGTGCGGGGGGCGGAGGGCATGGCCGTGGCCCGCAGCCTCGGCTACGCCGGGCCCACGGCCTGGCTGCGCGTGATCTTCCCCCAGGTCTACCCGCAGATCAGGCTGCCGGTCTACGCGGTCCTGGCCTTCGCCATGTCCGTGGTGGACGTCGGCATCATCCTCGGGCCGACCACGCCGCCGACCCTGTCCGTGGCCGTCTACAGGCTCTTCACGGACCGCGACATCAATCTCATCCTGCCCGCCTCGGCCGGGGCGCTGGCGCAGCTCGCCCTGGTGGCGGGCGCGGTGCTCCTGTGGCGACTGTGCGAGCGGCTGGCCGCGACGCGGCTGCGCGGTTTCCTGACCTCTGGCCGCAGGGGCCGGGCGGGGAGGGCAGGGGGAGCCGCCGTGGGCGGTCTGGCCGGGCTGCTCTGGGGGCTCTTCGGCCTGGGCATGCTGGCCCTGGTGCTCTGGTCCTTGGCCGGGTCGTGGTGGTTCCCGGACACCCTGCCCGGGAAATGGAGCCTGCGCATCTGGCAGCGCACCCTGCCGGACCTCGGCTGGCCGGTCTGGAACACCCTCGCGGTGGGGCTCCTGTCCACCGGCCTTTCCCTGGCCCTGGTCCTCGGCTGCCTGGAGAACGAGGCGCGCCACGGCCTGGCCCCGGCCGCGCGGCGCACCATGTGGTTGCTCTACGTGCCGCTCCTCGTGCCGCAGATCGCCTTCCTCTTCGGGCTGCAGACCTTCTTCGTGCGCCTGCGCCTGGACGGCACGCTCGTCGCCGTGGCCTTCAGCCACACACTCTTCGTGCTGCCCTACGTCTTTCTCTCCCTGGCCGATCCCTGGCGCGCCCTGGACGAGCGCTACGTCCGCTCCGCGGCCTGCCTGGGCGCCTCGCCCGGCCGCATCTTCTGGCGCGTGAAGCTGCCTCTGCTCGCGCGGCCCGTGGCCTTTGCCGCGGCCGTGGGCTTCGCCGTGTCCGTGGCCCAGTATCTGCCCACGGTCTTCGCCGGAGCAGGGCGGCTGCCCACCCTGACCACCGAGGCCGTGACCCTGGCCTCGGGCGGCGACCGCCGGGTGGCCGGGGTCTACGCCCTGGCCCAGAGCGCGCTGCCCCTGGCCTTCTACGCCCTGGCCATGTCCGCCGCCGCGCGCAGGCGAAGCGCGCGCCGCGTCCTGCGTCCTGCCTGATGGCCCGCGGACGAGGGCGCGAGCTCGGGCGCGGCCTTGTGCTTCGGGGCGGGGCGGGCTAAAGACGCACGATCGGGGTCCGAAAGAGGCCAACGCCAACCGGTCCGGGAGACATGAAGCAACGCCGCCGCGCCCAGAAGCACTTCTTCGACCTGCGCACGAACATCGTCCTGCTCCTGATCGGGCTCGTTGCCGTGACCCTGGCCTGGGCCGGGGCCACGCTGTGGCACGTGCAGCACGACGCGGCCCTGGTGGCCGACCTGGCCGAGCGCGACGCGCCCGCCCTGTCCGCGGCCCAGAACCTGCGCCGGGTGCTCGCGGGCATGGACGCCGAGGCCGCCGAGGCCGGACCGGGCTCGCTCACGCGCATCCGCACCCTGCGCGCCACCTTCGAGGCCTCCCTCGAGCAGGTCAGGAACCTCGCCGGGCAGGGCGCGAGGCGCGAGCTGCTCGGCCGCATCGAGACCGAGTGGCAGCGCTACGTCTACGCCGGTGAGCAGCTCGGCGACCCCGATCCCGTCGAGCGCGAGCGCGCCCGCCGCGAGGCCCACGCCATGGCCGGGCGGCTGGACGAGCTGTGCCGCGTCCTGGTCACAGGGCTCACCGACGACGTGGCCGCGGCCGGGGCCACCTGGCAGCGCCGCGCGCACATCGCCGCCGTGCTCTCCTGGATCGCCGTGCCGGTCGCGGTCCTGCTCTGCCTCTCCCTGGCGCTCCTGCTCTTCCGCCGCGTGCTCGGCCCCATCCGCTCCATCGCGCTCAAGTCCGGGGCGGAGGACTCCGCCCAGGCGCTCGAGGACGAGATCCAGGCCCTGGGCAACCGCCTGGCCGATCTCGCGGCCAGCGTGGACAGCACCCACTCGAAGCTCGTGGAGAGCCGCGAGCACCTGATGCAGAGCGAGAAGCTGGCCCTGGTGGGCAAGCTCGCCGCGGGCGTGGCGCACAGCATCCGAAACCCGCTGACCTCGGTGAAGATGCGCCTCTTCTCCCTGGAGCGCGGCCTGGACCTGCCGCCCGTGCACAAGGAGGACTTCGAGGTCATCTCCGAGGAGATCCGCCACCTCGACACCATCATCCGAAACTTCCTCGAATTCTCCCGCAGGCCCAAGCTCAAGATCGTGCCCGTCAGCCCCTCGGACGTGGTGGACATGACCGTGGAGCTCCTGCGCCACCGCCTGGAGTCGCACGGCGTCACGGTCACCGTCGAGCGCGAGGAGCGTCTGCCCGCGGTGGAGGGCGACCCGGACCAGCTGAAGGAGGCCCTGGTCAACCTGATGCTCAATTCCTGCGAGGCCATGCCCGGCGGCGGGACCATCTCCCTCGTCGAGGAGGCGGGCTTCATCGAGCCCGTGGGCGACGTGGCCATCGTGACCCTCGCGGACACCGGCCCGGGCATCCCGGCGCACCTGCGCGAGAAGATCTTCCAGCCCTTCTTCAGCACCAAGGAGGAGGGCACCGGCCTCGGGCTTCCCATCGCCAGGCGCATCCTCGAGGAGCACAAGGGGTGGCTCCATCTGAAGGGCGGGGACGGGCACGGCGCCGCGTTCGTCATGGTCCTGCCCAGCAGGGAGAAGGCGGGATGGCGAAGATCCTGATCGTTGACGACGACGCCCAGCTCCGCCTCTCCTTCGAGCGCCTGCTCGCGGCCGAGGGGCACGAGGTGCTGGCCGCCTCCTCGGGCGAGGCCGGGATCGAGGCCGTGAAGGCCGAGCATCCGGAGCTCGTGGTCATGGACGTGCGCATGCCCGGCATGAACGGGCTCACGGCCTTCCAGAAGATGCGCGGTATCGACGCGCGCCTGCCCGTGATCGTCATGACCGCCTACGGCACCACCGAGACGGCCATCGAGGCCATCAAGATGGGGGCCTTCGACTACATCCTGAAGCCTTTCGAGATCCCGGCCATCCTGGCGCTCATCGGCCAGGCCCTGGAGTCGGCACGGCTCATGCGCGGCAAGGTCGCCATGAACGGAGCGGCCGGAAACGGCGCCGCGCCCGAGGGCGACGCGCTGATCGGCAAGAGCCCGGCCATGCACGAGGTCTACAAGGCCATCGGCCGGGTCGCGGCCACGGACGCCACGGTGCTCGTGCGCGGCGAGTCCGGCACGGGCAAGGAGCTGGTGGCCAGGGCCGTGTACCAGCACAGCCAGCGCGCCGACCGGCCCTTCGTGGTCATCAACTGCGTGGCCATCCCCGAGACGCTCCTCGAATCCGAGCTCTTCGGCTACGAGAAGGGCGCCTTCACCGGAGCCGCCACCCGCCGCGTGGGCAAGATCGAGCAGGCCAACCACGGAACCATCTTCCTGGACGAGATCGGGGACATGCCCGTGAACATCCAGGCCAAGCTGCTGCGCCTGCTGCAGGAGAGAACCATCGAGCGGCTGGGCGGGCGGCAGTCCGTGGGCGTGGACGTGCGCATCATCGCGGCCACCAACCGCGACCTGGAGGCCGCCGTGGCCGAGGGGCGCTTCCGCGAAGACCTCTACTATCGCCTGAAGGTCGTAACCCTCTCCCTGCCGCCCCTGCGCGAGCGCCTCGAGGACGTGGGGCCGCTGGCCGAGTATTTCCTGGCCCGCTTCGCGCGCGAGATGCGCATGGACAACCCCGGCCTGACCCCGGATGCCGCCTCACTGCTCACGGCCCAGACGTGGCCCGGCAACGTGCGCGAACTGGCCAACACCGTGCAGAAGACGCTCATCTTCAACCGGGGCGCGCCCATAAGCCGCAGCGACGTGTCCGCGGCCCTGGGCGCGACCGTCGCCGGACACGAGCCGGGCGGCGGGAGCGGCGCGACGGGCGCGGCCGATCCGGCCCTGCGCGAGTGGGTGCGCGCCGGACTCGCGGGTTACGACGGGCACGCTGCCTTCGAGGACCTGATGGACGCCGTGGCCCGCGAGCTGGTGCGCGAGGCCCTGGACATCTGCGAGGGCAACCGCACCCGCGCCGCCCGTCTCCTCGGCCTCACCCGGCCCACGCTCCTGGCCAAGATGGACAAGTACGGCCTCAAGGTGAAGGCCACGGTCTCAGACCGCTGAAAAAGCGCCATCTGCTGCGTTGCTGCGGAAAGCCCGAACCCTCGCGTATGGGGAATACGCGTCGGGCTCGGACTTTCCTTGCGCCTTGCATCTGGTGCTTTTTGAGCGGTCTGAGCGGGGAGGGCTGGGCGCCAGGCGGCTTTTTCGGCTTTCCACGCCCAGGCGGCCTGTGTTTCTTGCCTGGGCGTGCCATGAGCGGAGCGGGTCGAGGCTCAGCCCCGCGCCGGGAGGGTCCAGGGAGGGGGCGTGCAGCTCCTTCCCTGGCCGCCGGAGGCATCTCCATGCGACCGCTGAAAAAGCGCCATCCGCTGCGTTGCTGCGGAAAGCCCGAACCCTCGCGTATAGGGAATACGCGTCGGGCTCGGACTTTCCTTGCGCCTTGCATCTGGTGCTTTTTGAGCGGTCTGAGCGGGGAGGGCTGGTCGCCAGGCGGCTTTTTCGGCTTTCCACGCCCAGGCGGCCTGTGTTTCTTGCCTGGGCGTGCCATGAGCGGAGCGGGTCGAGGCTCAGCCTCGCGCCGGGAGGGTCCAGGGAGGGGGCGCGCAGCCCCTTCCCTGGCCGCCGGAGGCATCTCCATGCGACCGCTGAAAAAGCATCATCCGCTGCGTTGCGGCGAAAAACTCGAACCCTCGCGTATGCGGAATACGCGTCGGGCTCGAGTTTTTCTTGCGCCTTGCGTCTGACGCGTTTTGAGCGGTCTGAGTGAAAGGGCTGAGCGTCCGGCAGCTTTTCTCGGACTTCCAGGTGCAGGCAATCAGTGTTTTGGGAGTCAGGGAACCATGAGCAATGAGGGATGGAGGTTCCGCTTCGTGCGGAAGGGCTGGAGAGGGCACCGTCTCTCCCCGGAATCTCTCGGATCTCCGTAAAAGCGCCGTCTCCTGAGGTGCACGGGCCAGAGGATGCAGACCATGGCTTTCCGGGAAAGCTACCTCGGCCAGACCATTACGACGTGGGCGAGCGTGCCGTGTTTCCTGCCCGGTCCTTCGTCCCAGCAGTCGGTCGTCGTGCAGATACCCCCGTCCCGGATATCGACGATGGAATGACCGGCTCCCAGTACGGCCGCCTTTGCCTCTTCGAGCGTCTTGACGGGGGCAAGGCGCGCTATCTCGACAAGATATCCGCCGAGAAAGTCTTCTTGAGCTGCAACGATGACCACAGGCAGCGACCTTTTCCCCCCTGTCGCGTCTTCCATCGAGCCCTCCTGCCGTTCGTGGAGTGCGTATCCGCCACACCGGCAAGCGTTTATATGATGAATTCATAATTATAGCATATGGTATTCATGTTTCCTTTTCTGAAGAAACAGTAAGGTTTTCATGTTTAGTCCACTTCTTTGCCGAACCGTAAAAAAAGCTGACACCTCCTCCAGCCTTTCTCGATTCCCTCAGTCTCGGTCGTGAATCTCCGGGCCCCCGTTTCGTGGGGGCTCGCGGGAAAGGGCCGCGATCCTCCGTCCTGGCACGAAGGTTGCCTTTCTCCTCTCCGGACGACGCGCAGCAAGGAGAGTCAGGTGGTCAGCATCCTCATCGTGGACCGCAACCCGCACGTGCGGGAATTTCTGCGCCGCGAACTCGCGGGCCGGGGGTACCACATCCTCGCGGCCGGGAGCGGCGAGGAGATGCTGGACGCGCTGTCCGCCTCGTCCGGTCCGCGCGTGGTCGTCATCGATCCCGATCTGCCGGACCAGGCCGGGCTGCCGCTCCTTAGGCGGCTCGCCCGGGAATTCCCGGGCGTGCGGGTCGTGGTCCACGCCCATGCCGGGGATGCCGGGCTGGAGTTGGCGGGCACGGATGTGGTGGTCAAGAACGGCCGCACGGACAATCTGCTGGACGCGGTCTCGCGGGCCGCTGCGCGGAGCGGCGGTCCGGCAGCCGTCTGAAACAGGGGGGAGCGACGCATGAACGCCGAAACGGAGCCGAAGGTCCTTCTGGTGGACGACGAGCAGGACTTCCTGGAGGTCCTGCAGAAGCGTCTGCAGCGGCGCGGAGTGACGGTGCTCGCCGCGCACGACGGCGCCGAGGCCCTCGCCCTGCTGCCCGCCTACGACGTGGATGTGGTCGTTCTCGACGTGAAGATGCCGGGCATGGACGGCATGACCGTGCTCTCCCGCATCAAGGCCGGGCGGCCGGAGGTCGAGGTGATCATGCTCACCGGGCACGCGGAGATCGAGGCGGCCATGCAGGGCCTGGAGCAGGGCGCCTTCGACTATCTCATGAAGCCCGTGGAGATGGACCATCTCTTCTACAAGATCCAGGACGCGTACAAGCGCAAGCTCCTGCGCGCCCAGGACCGTGAAGAGCGGGCCGCCTCGCGGGAATCCCGCCCGGACGGGCCGCAGGGCGCGGACCGGGGCGTCTAGGAGGCGGCATGGAGACGGGCATGGAGAGGAAATGTTTCTGAAAGACGGTCCGGGGCGGCGCAGGCCGTGCCGGACCGGCATGAACTTGGGCGAGAACTGGTTCCGGTGGCTTCAACACATGAGGGTGAACGCATGAGTTTCCCGAGAAAGGTCTTCGAATTCCTCAAGGAAGCGAGCATCGCGCACGCGAAGTGGGACATGGAGGTCTCCACCTCCATCATCAAGAACAGGAAGAAGCTCCTCATCCTGGCGCTTCTCTGCCTGCCCATCCTCGCGGTCTCGTTCGCGGGCGCGGCGGACATGATCGGCGGCAAGCACGCCTACGCGCCGTCGTTCTACACCACGCAGATCTTCCTGGTGTCCATCGCCGTGGGCCTGGCCGCGGGGCTCATCACCGGCTGCATCGGCGCGGGCGGCGGCTTCATCATCACCCCGGCGCTCATGGCTGCGGGCGTGAAGGGCATCCTGGCCGTGGGTACGGACCTCTTCCACATCTTCGCCAAGGCCATCATGGGCACCACGGTGCACAAGAAGCTCGGCAACGTCTCGGGCAAGCTGGCCGTGGCCTTCCTGGTGGGCTCCATCGGCGGCACGTTCATCGGCGGCGCCATCAACAAGGGGCTCTACGACAAGAACCCGCTGCTCTCGGACATGTTCATCAGCGTGGTCTACGTGCTGCTCCTGGGCTTCCTCGGCTTCTACGCCCTGTTCGACTTCTTCGCGGCCAGCCGCGCGGGCGGCGGGGGTGACGCGCACGGCGGCGCCTCGGGCACCACGCGGCTCGCCTCCAACCTGCAGAACATGAAGGTGCCGCCCATGATCACCTTCGACGAGGACCTTGTGCCCGGCGGCAAGCGCATCTCCGGCTGGGTCGTGGCCGCGGGCGGCTGCATCGTCGGCATCCTGGCGGCGGTCATGGGCGTGGGCGGCGGCTTCGTCACCTTCCCCATGTTCGTCTACATCTTCGGCGTCTCCTCCATGACCACCGTGGGCACGGACATCCTGCAGATCATCTTCACCGCGGGCGCGGGCGCCATCGCCCAGTACGCCATCTACGGCTTCGTCTTCTACACCCTGGCCATGGGCATGCTGCTCGGCTCGCTGCTCGGCATCCAGGTCGGCGCGCTGACCACCAAGGTGGTCAAGGGCATCCACATCCGCGGCTTCTACGCCATCTCGATCATCGCGGGCTTCATCAACCGCGCGGCCTCGCTGCCCAAGAAGCTCGTGGAGATGGAGTACCTGAGCTGGTCGCCCAGCCTGTGCTCGAACATCGAGTTCGTGGGCAACATCGTCTTCTGGGTGGTGGTCGCCATCTTCGGCATCTGGGTCCTGGGCAAGTTCTTCGGCAACGTCGGCAAGCTGCGTCAGGAGGCGTAAGGATATGGCTAGGAACAAGAGCAGTCTTGCAAAGGGCATCTTCCTGCTGGTGACCTTCGTGGTCCTCTTCGCGGTGATCCTCATGCCCGTCTTCGGCCAGGGCCGCAACGGACTGGAATATTCCGACGAGCTCTTCAACAAGCTCTCAAAGGGCTCCTCCTACTTCATCCCCGAAGTCAGGGAAGGCGTGGCCCCTCTCGCCGATTCCCAGGTGAGCGTGACCGTCTCCCTGAAGAAGCCCGAGAACGCGGGCAAGGCCGTCGGCCTGCTGCAGAAGGCCGGGCTCACCGCCTCGGTCCAGGACGGCAAGGTCGTGTACAGCGGGAATCTCGGCACCGTCCTGAACCGGGTGATCAAGGACTCGGACGACCTCTACCACGACGACGCCCAGAAGCTGACCGACTTCTACGGCATGGACGGCATGGCCGCGGCCAAGCTCTGGTTCGAGGTGCTCTCCGGCTCGATCAAGCCGCTGCAGAAGCAGAAGATGAACAAGGAGGCCAACGCCATCAACCTGGTGCTGCAGAAGGCGCTGGAACCCGGCTACAACTTCTACGGCATCCCGGCGGAGAGCGTCAGCTCCAAGGCCGGCGCCCTGATTGGACTTCTGGTCTTTTATGTGGTCTACACGCTGTGGTACGGCTTCGGGATTTTCGAGCTCTTCGAAGGGATCGGGCTGTCCATGAAGAAGTCCAAGAGCAAGGCGGAAGTCTAGCACCATGCCGCGCCGCATGAACGCATGAAGGCACTGCGGCGCCTGTGGAAGCTCCTGTTCCCGGGAGACCCCGACGAAGGGGTCTCCCGGGAGGGAGCCGAAGAGCTTCGCGCGGCGTTTCGCGCCCGCTACCACGATTTCAAGCTCCTCCTGACAGCGCACGGCCAGTTCCTGGAGAACATGGCCGCAGTGGAAGAGGCCCTGCAGAGCGCCACGCCCTTCGGCATGGAGCTGGTGCGGGGCCTGGGCGTGGCCGCGGCCACGGGCGTCTTCCGCATGATCCGCCTGCTCGCCGTCCTGGTCCCGGGGCGCTACGGCGAGCTCGAGCAGCGCTTCTCGGCCATCCGCGAGCAGCTCGCCCCCATCCTTTCTCCTCCGCTTCCCGATGATCCGGCTTCCGGCGCCGGGGCTGCCGACTGGGTCCTGCCCCTCGCCGGGCTCACCCGCCGCCGCTCCGGCATCGCGGGCTTTCCGGCCGCGTCCGTGGGCGAGATCGCGGCGCGGCTGCCCGGCCTCGTGCCGCCCGGTTTCGTGATCACGGCCGCGGGCTTTCGCGCCTTCATGGCGCATGAGGGGCTGCAGGCCGAGATCGATCGCCGCATCCAGGCCGCGGGTGCCAGGCGGCCTGACGAGCTGGCCGCCCTGTCCGAGGACCTGCGCGCCCTGATCGTGGCCGCGCCGCTTCCTTCCGAGCTCGCATCGGCACTGGCCGAGGCCTGCGAACGGATCGCCGCGGAGCAGGAAACGGCCGCCTCGCCCCTGCGCCTCTCCCTGCGCGGCGAGGCCGTGGTCGAGGCCGCGGCGGGAGCGGCCCTGGTCGGCCACGAGCGCACCATGCTGAACGTGCACCCTGACCAGGCCGCCACGGCCTTCAAGGAGCTGGCGGCCAGGAAGTTCGGCCCTCTGGCCATGGCCGCGCGCCTGGTGCGGGGGCTGCGCAACCGCGACGTGTCCATGGTCGTGACCGTGCAGGCCATGACCGGGGCGCGCGCGGGCGGCGTGCTGCTCACTCGCGTGCCGCGAAACGGCGGGGCCGCCGCGGCGGGCGATGCCGGGGCAGGGGAGGGGACAGGGGAGGAGATGCTTCTGGCCGCGGCCCTGGGTCTGCCGGACGCAGTCACCGAGGGCACTTCCGACGCGGACACCTATCTCCTGGCCCGCGGCGCGGCCGGGGCCGAGGCGTCCATCCTTTCCCGCTCCGTGCAGCACAAGGCGGGCAAGTTCGTCTGCGATCCCGAGCGGGGCCTGTGCCGCATGCTGACCACGGACGGCGAGGCGGACCTGCCCGCCCTCGCGGACGGCGAGATCATCGAGCTTGCGCGCATCGGGCGCGAGGTGGAGGGTCTTCTGGGCGCGGCCGTGGAGCTCGAGTGGGTACTCGACGAGTCCGGCCGCGTGAGCCTGCTGCACTGCCGCCACCTGGGGCTTCGCGCGCGGCATGGCCCGCCGGGCGGCAAGCCGCGCGTCCTGCCGTCCGGCTGCGAGACCCTGCTTCAGGGCGGGGCCACGGCCTCGCCCGGCCTTGCCGGGGGCAGCGTGCACGTGGTCGAGAGCGCCGAAGGGCTGGTGGATTTTCCCCCGGGGGGCGTGCTGGTGGCGGCCTCGGCCGATCCGCGCCTGGCCGCGCTGCTGCCCTCGTGCGCCGCCGTGGTCACACAGACCGGCGCGGCCACGAGCAGGCTCGCGGGCATCTGCCGCGAGTGGGGCATCCCCGCGCTCATGGGCGTTGCCGGGGCCACGACGCAGCTTGCCCAGGGCGAGGAGGTGCTGGTGGACGCGGACGAGCACGCCGTGCGCCGCGCGCGGCCGGACGCCTGCCCGGTGGAGGCGGCGAGGCCCACGCGAAGCCCGCTGCTCGGCAGCCCGGTGCACGAGGCGCTCGTCTGGGCCGCCGACCTGATCATCCCGCTTTATCTCACGGATGCCGGGTCCGCGGATTTCTCCCCGTCCAGCTGCCGCACCCTGCACGACATCGCCCATTTCGTGCACGAGACCTCGGTGGAGCAGATGTTCTCCTTCTGCCAGTCGCACGATTTCGCCCAGGCCAAGAGCCGCCGCCTGGTCTGCCAGGTGCCCATGCAGTTCTGGGTGGTCAACCTGGACGACGGCTACTGGCGCGACGAGCCGGGCGACACCGTGCGCCTCTCGAACATCGCCTCGCTGCCCATGCTGGCCCTGTGGAAGGGGATGATGGCCGTGCCCTGGGGCGGGCCTCCCGGGGTCAATCCCCGCGGCTTCCTCTCCGTGGTCTTCGAGGCCACCACGAACCCGGAGCTCGATCCGGTGGCCGGGTCGCAGTACTCGGTGAAGAACTATTTCATGATCTCGCGCAACTTCTGCTCCCTGCAGTCGCGCTTCGGGTTCCACTTCTGCTCCGTGGAGGCCCTGGTCGGAGAGCGCGCTGTGGAAAATTACGCGGCCTTCCGTTTCGAGGGCGGGGCCGCGAACATGGAGCGCCGCATGCGCCGCATCCATTTCATCGCGGGAATCCTGAAGGAGTTCGGCTTCGCCTCGGAGATCGTGGAGGACAGGCTCCTGGCCCGGGCCAAGGGGTTGCCGCAGCCGGTCATGGAGGAGCGGCTGGCCGTGCTCGGCTACCTCATCACCCACACCCGCCAACTGGACATGGTCATGACCGACATGGCCTCGGTCAAGGCCCTGCGCGCCCGCATGACCGCAGACCTCGCGCGGCTCTTTCCGCCCGAGGGGGCCTGACCGATTTTATCCACAGGGTGTGAATGTTGATGCCATGCAGCGAGGGCCATAGGCAGCGGGGCATTCTGACACGGGGCTGGCTGGAGGGGAGGGCTGCCTGCCCGGGAAGCCTGCTGCGAAGCTTCCGGAGGGCACTGGCCATGATGCTCCGGTCAAGCATACGTTCTGAACGTGCCCGGACATGCAGTTCCGTCGGCATGCCAAATTTTGTAGGCCCATTTTCCCATTGCTGTGAAGATGATGAAAGACGGTGCTCTGGTGTTCGTGGCCGCATGGTGCAGTGAAGCTGCATGCAGGGCTGCGGTTTTGCTTTCCAAGGTTGCAGGACATGAGGGAAATGGCCGCGAGGCAAGGGCTGCCGGTTTTTCTACTCGTTAAGTATGGAAAAAAGAACGCAATAAAAAAGGAGGCTCCGACGTTTTCCGCTTGCGGAGTGTTGGAAATTTGGCTACGGCACATTGTGCTTGCCGTTGCGTAAGTCGCGGTTGGGGCCACGGTTACCTGTTTCACTACTCAACTTTTCAATCATCATCACGCATCAGGAGTCTTTGCATGTCTACGTCCATTTATGTCGGCAATCTGCCCTTCAGTGCCTCCGAGGAGGACGTTCGACAGTACTTCGCCAGCTATGGCGAGGTCTTCAACGTGAAGTTCATTATGGACCGTGAGACGGGCAGGTTCCGTGGCTTCGGTTTCGTCGAGATGGACGAGGCCGCCGCCAAGGCCGCCATCGAGGCCCTCGACGGGAAGGAGTTCAATGGTCGTACGCTTCGTGTGAACGAGGCCAACCAGAAGAAGCCCGCCCGTCCGCGCCGCGACTACTAGCCCCGCGCCCCGATCTACCGACAGCCCCCGTCCCGCTTCGGTGGGACGGGGCTTTTTTCGTCTTACATCCGCCATTTAAACAGGATACTTTTCCGCCATGCGCAACGATTCCATTCGCAACATCGCCATCATTGCCCACGTCGACCACGGCAAGACCACCCTCGTCGACGCCATGTTCCGTCAAAGCGGCCTCTTCCGCGAGAACCAGGAGGTCGAGGACCGGGTCATGGATTCCATGGACCTGGAGCGCGAGCGCGGCATCACCATCGCCGCCAAGAACTGCTCCGTGACCTGGGACGGCGTGAAGGTCAACATTCTGGACACCCCGGGCCACGCCGACTTCGGCGGCGAGGTCGAGCGTGCCCTGTCCATGGTCGACGGCGCCATCCTGCTCGTGGACGCCTCCGAGGGGCCGCTGCCCCAGACCCGCTTCGTGCTCAAGAAGACGCTCGAGGCGCGGCAGAGGGTCATCGTGGTCATCAACAAGATCGACCGCAAGGACGCCCGTCCCCAGGAAGTGCTGAACGAGGTCTACGACCTCTTCATCGAGCTCGGCGCCAACGACGAGCAGCTCGAGTTCCCGCTGCTCTACGCCATCGGCCGCAACGGCGTGGCCATGCGCCAGATCGACGATCCCCAGGTGGACCTGAAGCCCCTTTTCGACACCATCCTGGCCGAGATCCCGGCCCCGTCCTACGACGAGAACGAGCCCTTCCAGATGCTCGTCTCCGACCTCGGCTACTCCGACTTTCTCGGCCGCCTGGCCATCGGCAAGGTCTTCCACGGCCGCGTCGGCGCGGGCGAGCGGCTCATCTGCGTGGGCGAGGGCGACGTCAGGAAGGCCCTGCGCGTGACCCGGCTGCAGTCCTACGAGGGCATCCGCCTGCGCGACGCCTCGAGCGCCGAGCCCGGCGACATCGTGGTCCTTTCCGGCATCGAGGACGTGCACATCGGCGACACCATCACCGTGGAGAACGGCGGCAAGGCCCTGCCGCGCATCTCCGTGGACGAGCCCACGGTGTCCATGAAGTTCACCATCAACACCTCGCCGCTCGCCGGACGCGAGGGCAAGCAGCTGACCTCCTCCAAGCTGCGCGAGCGGCTCGTGCGCGAGAGCCTGTCCAACGTGGCCATCCGCGTGGAAGAGGCCGACGGTCGCGACAGCTTCCTGGTCAAGGGACGCGGCGAGTTCCAGATGGCCATCCTCATCGAGACCATGCGCCGCGAGGGCTTCGAGCTCTGTGTCGGCCGTCCCGAGGTCATCTTCAAGCAGGACGCGCACGGCAAGCGCCTCGAGCCCATCGAGCGCCTCTACGTGAGCTGCAGCGAGGAGTTCACCGGCACGGTCACGGAGAAGCTGGCCCAGCGCAAGGGCCGCCTGACCAACCTGGTGAACCACGGCAACGGCCGCGTGCGCCTGGAGTTCAACGTGCCCTCGCGCGGCCTCATCGGCTACCGCGACGAGTTCCTCACCGACACCAAGGGCACCGGCATCATGACCTCGTATTTCGAGGGTTACGGCGAGTACCGCGGCGACTTCCCGACCCGCTACACCGGCTCCCTGGTGGCCGACCGCTCCGGCTCCGCCATCCCCTACGCCCTGTTCAACCTCGAGCCGCGCGGTCGCCTCTTCGTGGTCCCCGGCGATCCGATCTACGAGGGACTCGTGATCGGCGAACACAACCGCGAGAACGACATCGACGTCAACCCCTGCAAGGAAAAGAAGCTGACCAACATGCGGGCCTCGGGCAAGGACGAGAACGTCATCCTGACGAGCGTCGTGCCCATGACCCTCGAGCGGGCCATCAACTTCATCCGCGACGACGAGCTGGTGGAGGTCACGCCCGTGGCCATCCGCCTGCGCAAGGCCGAGCTCACCCAGTTCAAGCGGCACGCCCTGCGCGCGGCCAAGAAGAAGGAATCCGAGGCCTGATAAGGCCTTATGCACGGCGGGGGCGAGGATTGAGCCCCCGGGGGCTTTAGGCTATTCAGCATGAATGGAGCAACCTGAAGTCGACAGGACAGGACGGCGATTCCGCCAGGGACTCCTCCTCGGATTGGGGGCGTCCCTGGGCTGGGTCGTCGTCTGTTCCCTGCTCGGACTCTGGGATCAGGCGCAGCCCCTTTACCAGATCGTGCTCTTCGCCTATGTGACCCTCGGCGCGTTGGCCAGCTTCGGGAGCTTCGGCTATCTCGTGGGCCGGCACGAACAGCGCTTCGCCGAACTCTCGCTGGTGGACCATCTGACGCGGGCCTACAACACCCGCTACTTCCACGAGACGCTGAAGGCGGAGTTCGCCAACGCGGCGCGCTACGAGAGGCCCCTGGCCCTCATTCTCCTGGACCTCGACCACTTCAAGCAGGTCAACGACACCCACGGCCACCCCGCCGGGGACGAGGTGCTGAAGTCCGTGGTCGAGATCGTGCGGAGCCTGGTGCGGAGCGGCGACACCCTGGCCCGGGTGGGTGGCGAGGAATTCGCCGTGATCATGCCCAACTCCGACTCCGCGGCCGGATTCGCGCTGGCCGAGCGCATCCGGCTGCGCGTGAAGCAGCGGCCCGTGGCCCTGCCCGACGGCGGGAGGATCACGATCCGCGTCTCCGTGGGCGTGGCCGCCACGGACAAGATGGAAGTGGAAACGTTCACCGCGCTCTTCGCGGCGGTGGACGACGCCTTGTACGCGGCCAAGCAGGCAGGCCGGGACCGGGTGGTCGTGGCCGACCACTCGGGCGCGGCCCTTGCGGCCCTTGCGGACGACTCGCACGCAAGGACGGCGGAACAGGCTGAACAGGAAAACATCAAGCGCGCCTATGGCGCTATGGACGAATGAAGGAGTCATCATGGCCAATCCCTACGTGCTGCTCGAGACCTCGATGGGTGAAATCCTCGTCGAGCTTTTCGCCGACAAGGCCCCCAAGACCGTCGAGAACTTCCTCTCCTACGTGGACGAGGGTTTCTACGAGGGCACCATCTTTCACCGCGTCATCCGCGACTTCATGAACCAGGGCGGCGGATTCGACATGATGATGAAGGAGCGCCAGACCAAGGCCCCGGTGGCCAACGAGGCCTCGCCCGAGGTCCCGAACCTGCGCGGGACCATCGCCATGGCCCGGACCATGGAGCCGCACAGCGCCACGGCCCAGTTCTTCATCAACGCCAAGGACAACCACTTCCTGGACCGCCGCGGCGACACCCCCGAGACGTACGGCTACTGCGTCTTCGGCCGTGTCGAGGAGGGCATGGACGTGGTCGACAAGATCAACAAGCTGCGCACCAAGCGCTTCGGCTTCCACGATGACGTCCCGGTCGATCCGGTGACCATCCTCTCGGCCAAGCGTTTCGAGATGGAATAAAGCGGCCGCAGGCTGTATGGTCGCGTTATCGGCAAGGACATGCACGCGGGACTCGGGCCGGGCTGAGGCCCGGCCCGGCCGCTGCCCGCGTGCGCTGCAGCATCGTCCCGCCCCGCGGATTTCGCGCGGGAGAGGGTAGAGGGGAGCCCGCATGGCTCGGAAGCGTCTCTTCCTCCGGCTCCTGCTGCTGGCAGGCCTCCTGCTCGCGGGCGTCTGCGTCGCGGCCTGGCTGGCCGTGCGTCCGGCGCCCGTGCCGCAGCTCACGCCCGCGGAGAGCGCAGAACGCGCCGCCATCTTCGGCGGCCCCGCCGCGAGTCCGCCCGCGCTCTATTCCGGCGCGACCCGCACCTCGCCCACGCTGACCATGCGCGACGGCACGCGCATCGCCGTGGACCTCTGGCTGCCAGAGGGGCGCGGCCGGAAATCGCGCCTGCCCACGCTGCTCATGGCCACGCGCTACTGGCGGCGCGTCGGCCTGGTCTGGCCCTTCTCGCTGCTCGACCAGCCGCCCGAGGAGGTGCGTTTCTTTACGGCCCACGGCTACGCGGTGGTGCGCATGGACGTGCGCGGCACCGGGGCCTCGGGCGGCAGCCGCGCCTATCCCTGGTCGCCCGTCGAGCGCGAGGACACCCGCGAGGTCCTCGACTGGATCGTCTCCAAGGATTGGTCCAACGGCCGCGTGGCCACGCTCGGCATCTCCTACGCGGGCACCGCGGCCGAGTTCGCCGCCGCCCTGGGCGACCCCGCCCTGCGCGCGGTCATGCCCATGTTCAGCGTCTACGACGCCTTCTCGGACATCGCCTTCCCCGGCGGCGTGCGCAACGACCGCTTCATCTACAGCTGGGGCCAGGCCAACTCCATTCTGGACAGCGGGCACCTGCCGCACGGCACCCCCTGGTGGCTGCGCGCCGTGGTCACGGGACCGGCCCGCGCGGGCGGCGAGACCCCGGAGGAGCAGGCCGCGGACAGGAAGCAGCACGAGGCCAACGGCGACATCTACGCCAACGCCCTGAGCGTGACCTTCCGCGACGACGTGGCCCGGCCCGCAGGGATATCCATCGACGCCTTCAGCCCGCACGCCTTCCGCGCGGAGACCGAGGCCGCGCACGTTCCCTTCTACGTCTGGGCGGGCTGGTTCGACGGTGCCTATGCCGACGCCGCGCTCAAGCGCTACGCGAGCCTGCACGTGCCCCAGCGCCTGGTCATCGGCCCCTGGAACCACGGGGCCGCCGAGGCCGTGGACCCCATCACCCGCGAGAAGGGGATGCCGCCGAACGAGGCCGAGCGGCTCTTCGAGCGGCTGCGTTTTTTCGACCACTACTTGAAGGACGAAGGCCCCGCCCCGAAGAACGAGATCATCTACTACACGCTCGGCGGGGGCGGCTGGCGCCATACGGACGTCTGGCCTCCCGCAGGCACGGCCGAGCGCGTCCTGGGCCTGGGCCAGGACGGTGCCATGGTCTGGAATCCCGCTGACGCCAAGTCCGGGAGCAGGACCTACGCCGTGGACTTCAGCGTGGGAAGCGGGCCGCAGAATCGCTGGCACACGCAGCTCGGTCGCGACGACGTGGCCTACCCCGATCGCGCCTCGGTCGACGCGCGCCTGCTGGTCTTCGAGTCCGCGCCGCTGGCCGAGGCCACGGAGATCTCCGGCTGGCCGAGGCTCCATCTGCTGCTCGCCGCGTCGAGCGAGGACACGGCCGTGCACGCCTATCTGGAGGCCGTCTCGCCCAAGGGGCGCGTGGTCATGCTGAGCGAAGGCGTGCTTCGGGCGCTGCATCGCGCGGGCGTGTCCATGGGCGGCACGGGCAGGGCCTTCCTGCGCCGTGACGCCGCGCCCATGGTCCCGGGCAGGCCGGAGACGCTGGACGTGCGCTTCCTGCCCCTCTCCGCGGTTGTTCCCGCTGGCTGGCGCGTGCGCCTGGCCCTGGCCGGGGCGGACGCGGACCAGTTCGCCCGCGTCCCGCCTGTGGGCGAGGTCACCTGGACCGTGTTCACGGGCGGGGACAGGGGCTCGCGCCTCTACCTGCCCATCACGCCACAGTAGCCCGGTTCCGCATTTTTCCGACGATTCCCCGGCAATCCGCGCCACGTCTGCAGTGACAGCCGGACAGGCTCCTGCTATCTTCCCCGCCATGCAGCGTCCCGGCCGTCATGCATGCGCCCTCTTGCGGGCCCCTTCGTCCTGGCCTGCGTTGCTGTCGCTTCTCGTCTGCCTGCTGTGCTCCGCCTGCGCCTCGCACGCCCCGGAAATGCCCGAACCGGCGCCCGTGGCCGCGCCCGAGCCGCCCCCGCCCCCTCCGCCGAGTCCCGGTGAGCTCGTCGTCTCCACGGCTCGCTCGCAGATCGGCACCCCGTATGCCTATGCCTCCTGCTCCCCGGAGGACGGCTACGATTGTTCCGGTCTCGTCTGGTGGGTCTACCGCCAGAACGGCGTGGAGCTGCCGCGCACCTCGGGCGGCATTCTGTCCGGGGGGCGGCCCGTGGCCAAGAACGCGCTCGAGCCGGGCGACGTGGTCGTCTTCGACATCGGCAGGAAGGGCAAGGAGCTGCACGTGGGCATCTGGACGGGGGATGCGACCTTCGTCCACAGCCCGCGCAGCGGCGAGACGGTGCGCGAGGAGCCCATCGACATGACCTATTGGCGCCGCCGCTACATCGGAGCCAGGCGCTACCTGCCCGATCCCGCCCCTGCGCAAGGCTCGTCCGGCCTGCCTGATTCGGCTTCGGCCGCCGCTGCCGCGCCCGCCGCGCCTTGACCTGACCCGCCAAAGCCTCTAAACCCTCCCGAACGAATTTTCTTCGGCTACTATCGGAGGGATATATGCAGACCAAGACTGTGCTGTTCATCGAGGGCGACGGCATCGGCCCCGAAGTGTGGGCTGCCGGGCGTCCGGTGCTCGACTCCGCGGTGGAAAAGGCCTACGGCGGCGAGCGCGCGCTTGAGTGGAAAGAGCTCCTTGCCGGCAAGAAGGCCTTTACGGCCACCGGCGATTACCTGCCCGAGGCCACCCTGACCGCGCTCAAGAACTGCGACCTGGCCATGAAGGGCCCCCTGGAGACCCCGGTGGGCGGCGGCTTCCGCAGCCTCAACGTGACCATGCGGCAGGTTCTGGACCTCTACGCCTGCATCCGGCCGATCCGCTACTTCAAGGGCATCGAGTCGCCGGTCAAGCGGCCCGACCTGGTGGACATGGTGGTCTTCCGCGAGAACACCGAGGACGTCTACGCGGGCATCGAGTGGAAGTCCGGCTCGCCCGAAGCCAAAAAGGTCCTGGCCTTCCTGCGCGACGAGATGGGCGTGGCCCTCTCCGACACCGCGGGCCTGGGCGTGAAGCCCATGACCCCGGCCGGCTGCAAGCGCCTCGTGCGCAAGGCGCTGGCCTTCGCGGTCAAGCACGGCCGTCCGTCCGTGACCTTGGCCCACAAGGGCAACATCATGAAGTTCACCGAGGGCGCCTTCCGCGCCTGGGGCTACGAGGTCGCGGCCGAGGAGTTCGCCGACACGGTCATGACCGAGGACGAGGCCAAGAACGGCGGCAAGAAGCCGGTCATCGTCAAGGACCGCATCTGCGACGCCCTGTTCCAGCAGGTGCTCATGTACCCGGAGCAGTACCACGTCATCGCCTCGCCCAACCTCAACGGCGACTATCTCTCCGACGCCCTGGCGGCCCAGGTGGGCGGCCTCGGCCTCGCGCCCGGCGTGAACATGTCGGACAACATCGCCTTCTTCGAGCCGACCCACGGCACCGCCCCGTCCATCGCGGGCAAGGACCTGGCCAACCCCGGCTCGCTCATCCTCTCCGGCGCCATGCTGCTCGAGCACATCGGCTGGAACGAGGCCGCCGCGCTCATCCACGGCGCCGTGGAGAAGGTCATCTCCGGCAAGCGCGTGACCGTTGACCTGGCCGGCCAGATCAACGGCTCGACGCAGGTCGGCTGCAAGGAGTTCGGCGAGCTCGTGGGCGCCGCCCTCTAGTCCGCACCGGCTTCTGCCCGATACGTGAACGGGCCGCGGCGCATCTGCGCCGCGGCCCGTTTGCTTTTGCTTTTTTCCCGGACAGGAGAGGAAGGCTTTACAGGGGCTTCTCGAAAGCCAGCATGGCCGCGGCCAGGTCGAAGAGCGCATGTCCCACGCTCTTGAAGACCACGGGGCCGCGTTCAGGCCGCGGCTTGCCCAGGGCCGCGGCCAGGGGCACGACCTCGCGCCAGTCCACCTCGGCCTGGATGAAGTCGCCCGCCTCGGCCCGTACTCCCTCGAGCACGTCGCAGTAGAGCGCGGCGCTGCGCACGAGCTCGGGCGAGAGTTCGCACATGGTGGGCTTGAACGCGCCCACGGCCGCCACGAAGGCGTCGTCGCGCACCAGCGCGGGCAGTACGGGGCAGAAGCTCGTGGTCGCCGTGACGATCAGGGGGCAGCTCGCGAGCACCTCCTCGGGCCGGGCCACGGCGCGAGCGCGAAGTCCCAGGCTCCGCGCGTGCGCGGCCAGCCTTTCGGCCGACTCCGTGGTGCGCGAGAAGACGGCCACCTCCTTCACGGAAAGTCCCTCGGCGAAGGCCTCCACGTGCGCCCTGGCCTGCGCGCCCGCGCCGACCACCAGGAGCGGTCCGTCGGGATTGGGCGCCAGGGTGCGCGCCGCCAGGAGCGAGAGCGCCGCCGTGCGCCGGGAGGTGAGGGTCGCGCCGTCGAGCACGCCGAGGCGGCGTCCCGTGTTCGTCTCCATGACCACCACCTCGCCCTGGATGGCGGGCAGCCCCTGTCCCGGGTTGTCCGGATGCACGGTGAGGAGCTTGGTCATGGCCAGGTCGGGCCCGAAGGCGGGCATGACGAGCATCGTGTTGCCGCCGGGCAGGCTCACGTGCAGCCGCTCCGGGGCCTGGGCCTCGCCCACGGCGGCCAGGCCGAGAACGCGGGCGATGGCCTCGGAAAGGGCCGGGTAGGGCAGCAGGGCGGCGGTGTCCGCCGCGTCGTGGATGCGCATGGGAAGACCTCCTCGTGTGTATGTAGCGCAAATCTGCCTGCTGCACCACGGTACGCACCACGGGAGTACTCCGGGTCCAGCCTGGACAGGCCGTGGGCAAGCGAATACGCTCGGGGGGTATAGGGCCGCGCAGCGGCCATTCCGTCCCAACAAGGAGATGCTGATGGAATCCATCGTCGACGTTCGTTTCGGATCAGGGACCAGCGTGATCGCCAGCGTGGGCGGCTTCGAGATCGTCTCGGACCAGCCCAAGAAGATAGGCGGGGACGGCAACTTCCCCTCGCCCCCGAACCTTTTCGTGGCCTCCCTGGCCACGTGCAGCGCCATCTTCGCCAGCCGCTTCTGCGTGCAGCACGGCATGGACCCCGCGGCCGTGGGCGTGCGCATGGTCTGCGAGACGAACGAGAAGGACAACATGATCACCAAGATGACGGTGCAGCTCACCCTGCCCGAGGGCTTCCCGGAGAAATACCGCGAGGCCATCATGCGCAGCGTGTCCATGTGCCACGTGAAGAAGCAGGTGCAGGCCGCGCCCGAGTTCGCGGTGGAGATCGCCGAGGGCTAGAGGCGCGGGTGGCCGCGCATGCGAGAGGAGGGGGCTTCCAGGCGCTCCTCGCAGTCCCGGGCCGCCGCCACGACGGCCCGGGACGCTTTGAGGAGGGTGCGCACGACGCGCTGGAAACCGCAGGAAACTAGAACAGGCTCATGAGCATCCGCGTGCCCACCAGGATGAGCAGCACGGCGAAGACCTTCTTGAGCGTGGCCACGGGCAGGGTGTGGGCCAGCTTGGCGCCCCACGGCGCGGTGATCACGCTCATGCAGACGATGCCCAGGAACGCGGGCAGGTAGATGTAGCCGAGGCTCAGGTGGGGCAGCCCCTGCACGCCGATGCCGTTGACCACGTAGCCGAGCGATCCGGCCAGGGCGATGGGCAGGCCGATGGCCGCGGCGGTGCCGATGGCCGTCTGGATGGCCGTGTTGCACCACACCAGGAAGGGCACGGAGAGCGTGCCGCCCCCGATTCCCACCAGGGCCGAGATGATGCCGATGCCGCCGCCCGCCGCGATCAGGCCCGGAGTGCCCGGAGTCTGGCGGGAGGGGTTGGGCTTCTTGCCGGTCAGCATCTGGTAGGAGACGAAGTACAGGAAGATGCCGAAGAAGCCCTTGAGCACGTTGGTGGAGAGCATGGACGCCACCGAGGCGCCCGCGAAGGAGCCCACCAGGATGCCCGGGGTGATGCGCCAGAACACGTTCCAGAGCACGGCCCCGCGGCGGTTGTGGGCCATGAAGCTCGAGATGGACGTGAAGATGATGGTGGCCATGGAGGTGCCGAGCGCCAGGTGCAGGATGTGCTCGTGCGGAATCCCCTGCCAGGTGAAGGAGAAGGTGAGCATGGGCACGATGACCAGCCCGCCGCCGATGCCGAGCAGCCCGGCCAGGATTCCGGCCACCGCGCCGAGGATGATGTAGAGAACGAACGTCGTCAGCATGAGGTCGCGTTCCCCTTACTTGCCGCAGGCCGTGCGGATGACGCGCGGGCCGATGTCCGCGAGGCTCTTGCAGCCGGTCAGGACCATGGCCGCGGAGAGTTCGGCGCGGACCTTCTCGATGAAGGTGGCGACGCCCTCCTGAAGGCCGCCGAGCGCGGAGACGCTGAAGGGACGGCCGATGAGCACGGCGTCCGCGCCGAGCGCCAGGAACTTGAGCACGTCCGCGCCGTCGCGCACGCCGCCGTCCGCCAGCACAGCGATCCTGCCCTTCGCGGCGGCGGCCACCTCGGGCAGCACCTCGGCCACGCCCGGGGAGTGGTCGAGCACGCGGCCGCCGTGGTTGGAGACCACGATGGCGTCGGCGCCCGCGTCCGCGGCGAGCTTGGCTTCGTCGGGCGTCATGATGCCCTTCAAGATGAAGCGCACGCCCTTGGCCTGGATGGCGGAGATGACCGATGCCCACTCCTTGGCGGACTTGGGCGAGACCGGGCGGCCCATCTTGCGCAGGGTGATGAGGCCCGCGGCGTCCACGTCCACGCCCACGACCGGGCAGCCCGTGGCCAGGGCGCGGTCCATCTTCTCGCCGAACTCGCCGCCTTCCCAGGGCTTGATGAAGGGGATGCCGTGGCCGCCGACCTTGGCGATGCCGTCCATGGCCGCATCGATGATGAAGGGGGGCACGCCGTCGCCCGTGCAGCCGATGGTGCCCGCGGCCTTGCAGCCGCCGAGCACGCTGTCCACGTATTCGGGCTCGGAGATCTTGCCGCCCATGTTGAAGGAGACGCCGCCGATGGGCGCGGCGAGCACGGGCAGGGAGAGCTTGAGTCCGAGGACGTCGCACGTGGTGTCGGGCTCGGTGGCGTCGTGCAGCACACGCATGAGCAGCCGCACCTTCTTCAGGGCCTCGAAGTTGTTCTTGAACGATTCGCCGGTGCCCAGGCCGCCCATGCCCGGCACCTCGCCGGCGCAGGCGCGGCCGTCGCACACGGGGCAGACGCGGCAGAAGCCCTTCATCAGTTCCCGCGCCTTGGCGCGGATTTCCTTGTAGTCGGCCATGGTCAGCAGATCCTCCTGTTTTGTGCGCCCGCTTCCCGGAGCGCGGATCAGGTCTTGGGTGCCCGGGGGGCGCCCGTGATGAAATGTTGCTCTATGCGCCGCAGATGCTCCTCCATGCACTTCTGGGCCGCCTCCGGATCGCCCTTTTCCACGGCGATGAGGATGCGCTCGTGCGCGGCCAGGGAGGCGATGCGCCGCTCCTCGGTCTGCAGGAAGTCGCTGCGGCTCTCGGCCAGGATGTCCGCGATGTCCTCCACCAGCTCGAAGAGCACCGGATTGCCGGTGATGCGCGCCAGGGTGGCGTGGAACGCGCTGTCAGCGTCGCGTCCCGTGCCGCCGGTGGCGATCTCGCGGCGCTGGCAGGTCAGGAGCATGCGCAGCTGGACCACGTCCGCGGGCGTTGCGTTCTGCGCGGCCAGGCGGGCTATCTGCGGTTCCAGTATCTGGCGCACCTGCAGGATTTCCTTGAGCTTCTTGCGGCTGCGGCCGAGCGAGTCGAGGAGCGAGGCCGCGAACTCGTCCTGGCGGTCCGCGACCACGTAGGTGCCGCTGCCTGCCCGGCTCTCCAGGAGCCCGGCCTCCACCAGGGACTTGATGGCCTCGCGCACCGAGCCGCGCGAAACGCCGAAGACCTCGGCCAGCCTGCGTTCGGGCGGCAGCTTGTCCCCCGGCGCGAGCTCCCCGCTCTCGAAGAGAGCGGCGATGCGCCGTACGATCTGCTCGGCCACGGGGCGGCGCGCCACGCGCTCGTCCTGGCCGTCTGGTCCCGCGGCGGCGCGGAAGGGTGATCTCTCGGACATGCGATGTTCCATCATTGAGTGGGCAAGCAAACACATCGTGAAATTGGTTGAACCACTGTACCAAATGGACCAATCTTGGCAAGCACGAAAAAAGGCCTTGCAGAAAGTTTGCGGCGTGAATGCAACGTCTTGCAGGTGATTTCGACGTTCCTGAAAGCATGTCCGGACGGGAGCAGGGAGGGCCGCCTCGAGGCGGAGCCGGGCGGCGGTTTGGCCGGATGAAGGGACGGGCGGCCCGGGGAGGCCTGCGCCTAGTGTCGCGTCCATGAAAAAAGTCGATACGCTGCGCAGGAATCGTACGCGACACGTGAACCGGGCGAATGCCCGGTTCCGCCGCCAGCGGCAGCCGTTAGGCGAGCGCGCTTTGGCGCGAGTCTTACGGATGCCGACAGCAGAGATGCGGCAGCCGTTAGGCGAGCGCGCTTTGGCGCGAGTCTTACGGATGCCGACAGCAGCGCTGCGGCGGCGTGAGCAAGCCGAAAACCACGTTTTCGGCGCAGCGATCTTCCGCAAAATACGGCTTTGCGTATTTTGCGGACATCACACTAGAGGAACATGGCGCCCAGGACGACCACCACGACCAGGGCCGGGAGCAGGTCGCCGAGCTTGATGTACTTGAGCTCGAGCAGGTTGATGCCGATGCCCATGATCAGGATGCCGCCCACGGCGGTCAGCTCGTTCATGATCGCGGGCGAGAGCAGGTCCTGGAACTGGGCGGCGAAGAGGGTGAGGCCGTACTGGTAGAGGAACACGGGCACGGCGGCGAAGAGCACGCCCACGCCGTAGGTCGAGGCCAGGGCGATGGAGGCGAAGCCGTCGAGCAGGGATTTCGTGTAATAGATGGTCGGATCACCGCGCAGCCCCTCGTCGAAGGCGCCGAGGATGGTCATGGAGCCCACGCAGTAGAGCAGGAAGGCGGAGATGAGGCCCGCGGTGAACTTCTCGTTCTTGCTCTTGATGAGCGCCTTCAGGCGGTCGCCGAGCGAGGCGAGGAAGTCCTCCAGGTTCATGGCCGCGCCGATGACGCCGCCGAGCAGGATGGAGAAGAAGACCACCAGCGGGGCCTTGAAGACCAGGGCCATCTTGGCGCCGAGCGCCAGGGTGCACAGGCCGAGCCCCTGGAAGACGATGGCGCGCACGCGCGCGGGCAGGCGGGCGCCGAGCGCCAGCCCCACCGAGCCGCCGGCCAGGATGGCGCCGGCATTGACCAGAGAACCGATGGGCACGAGCATGGCGAACCTTTCCTCTCTCCGCGTCCTGAAACCGGGAGCCAATGGCCCTAGCACCGCGCAGAGGGAAGCACAAGAGGCGGCCAGGCGGCGGGCCGCCGGAGGAGCGCGGGGCAGAGGCCTTCCCCCGGCCTCCTTGACACCGGTCCCCGCATTTCATAGGGAGTACGTCCCGTGCCGGGATGGCGGAACTGGTAGACGCAGCGGACTCAAAATCCGCCGGTCGCAAGGCCTTGGGGGTTCGATTCCCCCTCCCGGTACCATAGAAAGCGAAAGGCTCCGAAATTTTGGTTTCGGGGCCTTTTGTTTTGCTGAAAAATGGGAAAAAATAGAAAAGAGGCATTGAATGCCGCAAAAAACGAGGGGCGGGAGCGAACTTTCCAGCAACTGTCGCAGATGAAATCGGAAAGACAAGGGGGATGGTATGGATCGATTGGGCGATAAGCTGACGAAGCAGCCCGCCTCGGTGGAAAATCCCACCAGGAAGGCAGTCTCTTCCGCCGGATGCGGCAGCAGTGGGGAGACTATCGGGCTCGTCGCATGTGCAAGCTCCAAGGGTTCTAGTCCGACTTCAGCCCGCGATCTGTACGTTTCGCCTCTTTTCTGTAAAAGCCGGAAATATGCTGAGCTCCACTGTGATGATTGGTACATCCTTTCGGCCAAGCATGGGTTGCTCGATCCGGAGCAGGTCATTTCGCCTTATTCCGTGACGCTGAACGGTAAGTCGCAACACGAACGCAAGGAATGGGCGGATCGTGTGTGGGAGAAGCTAAGATCCCGTGTGCGTCCCGGGACCAAGGTCATCGTCCTGGCCGGGAAATCATATCGCGAATTCCTCGAATCGCGAATCAAGGAAGCCGGTGGGAATGTCCTCGTTCCGCTGGCCGGGAAGGCGATCGGGCTACAGTTGCAGTGGTTGACTGCTGCTATGTCGAAGAACGGGCTGAACTCCGACCTCGACAGATTTTATGCTGCAGTGGCTGACCTCGAGAAAGGCCTTGGGGGAAGGCGTACCTTCGGAGAGTGCAGTGGGCGCATGGATTGGCCGGACCGTGGAGTGTACCTGATCTTCGAGCCCGGCGAATTTCGCTCGGACGGGGTCACGCCTCGGGTGGTCCGAGTCGGAACGCATGCGGTCAGCGTTGCCGCAAAGTCCACTTTGTGGTCGCGCCTTCGTGCTCATCGTGGGACCCTGCAGGGAAGCGGAAACCACCGTGCGTCCATTTTCCGGCTCCATGTCGGCAGGGCTTTGGCTCAACGTGATCCCTCCTTGATGGTCGAGACATGGGGAGTCGGGCAAAGTGCGCCGAAGGCCGTTCGGAAAGGGGAAGAGAGATTGGAGCGAGCCGTGTCGGAATATATCGCCCGCATGTGCGTTCTGTGGCTTAATATCGATGACGCGCCGGGAAGAGGAAGCGACAGGGCCTACCTGGAACGGCAGATCATCGGATTGTTGTCCGCGGACGGAAGACTCGCCGATCCTTCCTCGGAGAACTGGCTCGGCCGCGGCAGTTTCAATACACGGATATCGGATTCAGGACTGTGGAATCTGGATTACGTTCTGTTCGACCATGAATCAGAAATGCTCGACCGGTTCGAAGCATACGTCGCAGCAACTGTGAACAAATGAAAAAAATGACTAAGCGGTAGATTTTTTATTTATACCGCTGATCGCAGCACAAGGCCCGCGTACGAACATCTCGCACGCGGGCCTTATCTCGTTCATTCAACTTCTCTCCTCTAGTGCACCGACACCGCCTTCATCGTCCGCGTGCGCTTGAAGAGGATGACGCAGGGGATGCAGACGACGCTGAGCATGGCCAGGAGCTTGAAGCTGTCCATGTAGGCCAGGAGCGTGGCCTGCTGCACGAGGAGGCGGTAGAGCTCGCCGATGGCCTGCTTGCCCGCGTCCACGGGCGAGGAGAACTGGGAGAAGATGCCCTTGGCCGTCTCGTACGCGTGGGCGAAGAGCGGGTTGCTGGCGTGCATGTGCGCGCCCAGGAAGACCTGGTGGCTCTGCGCGCCGCGCGCCACGGTGGTGGTCACGAGCGAGATGCCGATGCCGCCGCCGAGGTTGCGCATGAGGTTGAAGATGCCCGCGCCGTTGCCCATCTGCTCGTTGGGCAGGGAGCTCATGGCGATGGTGGTCATGGGCACGAAGATCATGCCCATGCCGAAGCCCATGATGATGTTCGGCCAGACGATGTCGCTCATGGAGATGAGCAGGTTGAGCCCGCCGAACTGCCACGAGGTGTAGGCGAGCAGGATGAAGCCCGTGCCGATGAGGAAGCGGCTGTCCACCTTGCCGATGAGCCGCCCGGTGACGAGCATGGCCATGATGGCGCCGAGCCCGCGCGGGCTGAGCGCCAGGCCGCTGTGCAGCGCCGAGTAGCCCATGAGGTTCTGCAGGAAGAGCGGCAGCAGGGTGGTGGTGCTGTAGAGCACCACGCCGACCATGGTGATCATGGCCGTGCCCAGGGCGAAGTTCCTGTCCTTCAGCACGCGCAGGTTGACGATGGGGTCCTTGGTGCGCAGCTCCCAGACGATGAACAGGATCATGCTGACCACGGAGACGGCCGCGAACCAGCAGATCCACGTGGCCTCGAACCAGTCGTCCTGCTGGCCCTTGTCCAGGATGATCTGCAGCGTGGCCAGCCACAGGGCCATGAACGCGAAGCCGATGTAGTCCACCTTGCGGCGGTTGGCGCGCGCGGCGTTGATGTACGGCGGGTCCTCGATGAAGGCCTGGCACATGAGCAGGGCCATCACGCCGATGGGCAGGTTGATGTAGAAGATCCAGCGCCAGGAGTAGTTGTCCGTGATCCAGCCGCCGAGCGTGGGGCCGATGATGGGCGCCACGACCACGCCCAGGCCGAACACGGCCATGCCCATGCCGCGCTTCTCGGGCGGGAAGCTCTCCATGATGATGGAGTGGGAGAGTGGCTGCAGGGCGCCGCCCGCCGCGCCCTGGAGCACGCGGGCGAGCACCAGCATGCCGAGTGTCGGGGCCGCGCCGCACAGGGCCGAGGCGATGGTGAAGATGGTCACGCAGACCATGAGGAAGCGCTTGCGGCCGAAGCGGCCGGACAGCCAGCCGGTCATGGGCAGGACGATGGCGTTGGTCACCAGGTAGCTCGTGAGCACCCAGGTCGCCTCGTCCGTGCTGACCGAGAGGTTGCCCGCCATGTGCGGCAGGGCCACGTTGGCCACGGAGGTGTCCAGCACCTCCATGAAGGTGGCCAGCATGACCGAGGCGGCGATGAGCCAGGGGTTGACCTGGGAGGTCCAGGGCGCCGCCTGGGGAGAAGGGGACTGCGACATGTATGCTCCGAATGCTCTGCCGTTTCCGGTCCGCTCGTTGCGCCGTCGGCCGGGCTAGCGCCCGCCGCGCGCCTTGGCCGGGGCCTCCGCCCTGCCCGGGAGCAGGAAGACGAAGGGCACGATGGCCACGAAGATCAGGCCGAAGAACAGCGAAACGTCGTTGTAGGCCAGCATCGCCGCTTGGCGGTCGATGAGGCGGTTGGTCAGGGCCAGCGCGGTGCGCGCCGCGGACGCCGCGCCCACGCCGAGGTGGTGCAGGAGCTGCGTCATGGCGGACTCGTGGGCCTGGGTTATCTGGTCCATGCCGCTCACGTGGCTCGCCAGGTGGAAGCGGTGGATCTGCTCGCCGCGGCTGACCAGGGTGGCCACCAGGGCGTAGCCGATGTTGCCGCCCACGCGCCGGGCCAGAGTGTAGATGCTCGATGCGTCGGTCATGTTGCTGCGGTCCACCGTGCTGAGCGAGACGGTGCTGAGCGTGACGAACATGAAGGGCATGCCCGCGCCCATGATCAGCAGGGTGGGCGCCAGGTTCCAGAAGCCCGCGTTCAGGTTCAGGCTGGTCAGGTCGTAGTACGACCAGGTGATGATGCCGATGCCGAGCAGCACGAGCAGCCGCGAATCCACCTGGCGGTAGAGCCAGCCCGCCACGGGCATGAAGAGCAGCAGGGACAGGGCCCGCGGGGCCAGGACAAGGCCTGCCTGGAAGGCCGGGTAGCCGAGCAGCTCCTGGGTGAACTGGGGCAGGATGAAGGTGGTGCCGAAGAGCGCCACGCCGAAGACGAGGCCCATGGAGGAGCCGATAGTCAGGTTGCGGTTCTTCAGCATGCGCAGGTTGACCACCGGCTCGGCCGTGCGCAGCTCCCAGACGACCAGGGCCAGCATGGCGGCCACGGTGACCACCGTGCCGAGGACGATCTGGTTCGACTCGAACCAGTTCTTCTCCTGGCCGCGCTCGAGCACCACCTGCATCCCGGTGAGCGTCACCGTGAGCAGGGCGATGCCCAGCCAGTCGATGGATTTGACGCCGCGCTTGAGATAGGCGGGGTCGTGCACGAAGCGGCTGACGAGCAGCATGCCCAGGGCGCAGACCGGCACGTTGATGAAGAAGACCCACGGCCAGCCGTAGTTGTCCGTGAGCCAGCCGCCGAGGATGGGGCCGATGGCCGGGGCCAGGACCACGCCCATGCCGTAGACGGCCATGGCCATGCCCTGCTGTTCGCTCGGGAAGGTCTCGCGCAGGATGGCCTGGGAGACCGGGATGAGCGCGCCGCCGCCGATGCCCTGGATGACGCGGTAGACGAGCATCTGGCTGAAGTTCGTGGCCGTGCCGCAGAGCACCGAGCCCAGCGTGAACAGGGCGAAGGACGCCAGGAAGAGCGTCTTGCGCCCGATGAGCGCGCTCCACCAGCCTGCCATGGTGACCATGATGATCTCCGCGATGCTGTAGCTCGTGGCCACCCAGGTGATCGAGGAGAGGTCCTGGCCGAAGCTGCCCATCATGTGGGGCATGGCGACGTTGACGACGCTTATGTCCATGACCGCCATGAACGCGCCGAACATGACGGTCATGGCGATGAGCCAGCGCTCGGCGGGCGTCAGGGACTCGGCGTCCTGATGCGTGTTCATGCTACTGCGCCGCGGCCCCGGTGGAGGCGGAGGCCCGGGTCTTCGGCTGCGCGGTCCCCGCGGCCGAGATGTCGACCTCGGGAACCGTGGACATGCCCGGGGTCAGCAGATACCTGCCCGTGTTGTCGTCCTTGTCGAAGACGATCTTCACCGGCACGCGCTGCACGACCTTGACGAAGTTGCCCGTGGCGTTCTCGGGCGGCAGGAGGCTGAAGCGCGCTCCCGTGCCGCGCTGGATGCTGTCCACGTGGCCGTGGAAGGTCACGCCGGGGTAGGTGTCCACCTCGATCTCGACGGGCTGGCCGGGCTTCATGTCCGTCAGCTGCGTCTCCTTGAAGTTCGCGACCACCCAGACATCGGACCGCACCAGGGAGAAGAGCCCCTGGCCCACCTGCACGTAGGCGCCCGGCTCCACGGACTTGCGGGTCACGTGGCCGTCGCAGGGCGCGACGATGCGCGTGTAGGAGAGGTTCAGGCGGGCCTGCTCGGTCTCGGCCGCGGCCTTCTCGAGCGAGGCCTTGCGGGCCTGGACCTGGGCGTTCGCCTGGCGCAGGGTGTCCGAGGCCGCCTTGATGGCCGCCTGGGCCTGGACGATCTTGGCCGACTGCGTGTCCACGCGGCGCTCGGAGGCGGTCAGCTCGGCCGCGGACATGGCCTGCGCGGCCACGGCATGGTCGAGCTGCTGCGGGCTCACGGCGCCTTTCCTGGCCATGTCGCGGGTGCGCGTCAGGTCCTCGGCGTCGCGCGTCTGCATGGCCTGGGCCTGGGCCACGTCGGCCTTGGACTGGGCCAGGGCCGCGCGCTGCGACACGAGGTCGGCCTGGGCCTGGTCGAGGCGGCTCTGCGACGCGGCGGCCTGGGCCTGGGCCTCGGCGACCGCGGCCTTGGCCGTGTTCTCGGCGGCCATGGCGGCGTCCAGCGCGGCCTGGTAGTCGCGCGGGTCGATCTCCACGAGCAGGTCCCCGGCCTTCACGTCCTGGTTGTCGTCCACGAGCACGCGGGCCACGTGACCGGCCACGCGCGGGCTCATGGGCACCACGTGGGCCTCGATGAAGGCGTCGTCCGTGGACTCGTGGGACATGGCGCGGATGTAGTATGGGATGCCCACGGCCAGCACCAGCACGCCGAACGCGATGAGCAGGATGCGCACCGTCTTGCGGCGGGGTTTCCTGCGCGGCAGGCGGCTCGCGGTTTCCTCGCGGGGAGTGGCGGCTTCGGGGGCCTTGGAGTCTGTCTGGCTCATGCGATGGTTCCTTGTCTCTTGCGTGTCGCTGTGTGCAATGATGGAAAAGCGGACCGGTACCGGAAGACGCGCCCGTTACGAGGCGTCGCCGGGCCGGGTTGCTGCCGGAGCGGTGGCGGCGGCCTTCTGCTCGGCCACGGGAAGGGTCGCCGTGATCGAGGGATCGAGCAGGCCGACGGCCCTGAGCAGCCGCAGGTAGTCCACGTCGTGCTGGTAGGTCTGTCGGGTCAGGTCGAGCATGGCGACGAGCTGGACGTCCTGGGCCACGAGGCGCTGCAGGCCGGTGCCCGCGCCCGCCGTGTAGGCCGATTCGCTCTGGTCCAGGGCAAGGTCGGCCGCGTTCACCTGCTCGGCGAGATCCTTCAGCTGGCGCTCGTCGCTCGAAAGGTCGTCCAGGGCCACGCGCAGGTCGCGCAGCACCTCGCGCCGCGTGCGCGACTCGACCGTGTGCGCCTGGCGCAGCAGGGAGTAGGCCTGGCGCACGTTCTGGTGGGTGATGCCCGCGTTGAAGATCGGCAGGTTCACGCCGATGAGCGAGGTCCAGCTGACGTCGTCGGGGAAGCTCTGGCGCGAGAAGTAGTTGGTCAGGTTCAGGGATACCGAGGGGTAGTACTCGCCCCAGGCGGCGTCCAGGCGCTTGGCCGAGGCCTCCACCCGGGCGTGGGCGGCCTGCAGGTCCTGGCGGTTGTCGTAGGCCAGGTAGAGGAGCTCGTCGGGCGTCCACACGGCCTTGGGCACGTCCAGGCGGTCGGAGAGCGGCCCCTGGACCGAGGATACGCCGAGCAGGACCGCGAGCATTGCCCGGCCGTTGCGCGCGTCGTTCGCCGCGCGGTCGAGCGAGACCCGGGTCTGGGCCAGCTGCGCCTTGGCCTGGGAGAGATCGACCAGCGGCGCCGCGCCCGCGTCGTAGCGGGTCTGCATGTCCGCCACGCGCTTCTCCTGCACCTTCTCCGAATGCTCGAAGACTTTGGCCTGACGCTCGGAGGTCAGGATCTGGAAGTAGGTCTTGGCCACGTCCAGGAGCACCAGGGACTGCCGGTCCAGAAGCTCGGCCTTCTTCTGCTCGGCCGTGGCCCGGGCCGCCTGGGTCGCCGGAATGTCGCGCCCGGGATGCAGGTCCATGGAGGCCTCACCGGCCACGTCCAGGGCGCTGGGCGGCACGAAGTCGGAGCCGTACTTGCTCGTGTCCTGGGCCACGAAGGACGGGGCGAAGGAGATGGTCGGCAGGAAGTTGGAATAGGCCCTGTCCTTGGCGATGAGCGCCTGGAGGTAGTCCTCGCCTGCCAGGGCGAGCTGCTCGTTGTTGGCGTTGGCGAGCGCCATGGCCTTTTGCAGGGTCAGCGGCTCGTCCACCGCGTAGGCGGGCGCCTCCTTGGGCGTGCCGTGGTCGAGCACGCTCCGCCAGAGGGCGACCTCCTTCTCCTGGTTCACGGCACAGCCGGCCAGCGCGAAGCACAGAAGGACCAGGACCGCCCCGGTGGCGACGGTCCGTGTAAAACGCACGTGGTTCACGCATCAGCTCCTTTTGCGAAGGCTCGAGAGAATGAAATTCCGGGCGTGCTCGAAGACGACGTCCACGTTGGTGGCCTCGGGCTTGAAGAGGATGGCGGCGCGGATCATGCCGGGGATGTACCGGGCGGTGAACTCCGGATGGGCATCCTGGAAGACGCCCTTCTCCACGCCGCGGCGGAGGATGGCCTCGATGAGCTTGTGCAGCTCGCCGCGCTTCTCCTCCCACTCGCCGTTGTTCGGGTAGCCGACCACCGCGCCGCGCAGGAGCTCCTTGATCACGGCGTTACCGTGCAGGCGGTAGACCAGCTCGCGGATGACGCAGGACAGCCTCTGCTCGGGCTCGCCTTCGTCCTCGGCCAGCTTCTCGCGCACCCGGGCCACCAGGTTGGCGAAACTGCGGAAGAGCACGGAAAGATAGAGCTCGTCCTTGCTCTCGAAATAGAGGTAGAGGGTGCCCTTTCCCACGGCCGCGGCCGCGGCCACGTCGCTCAGCAGGACCTTGTGGAACGGGCGGCTGGCGAACAGTTTTGCCGCGGAGTCCAGAATGCGCGAACGCTTCTCCTCGCTCAGGGGCTTCTGCCCGGGCCTCGTTTCCTTGGTGTGCGTGTTCATGATGATTTCCCGTCCGTTGACTGCCCGGCCTTTCCCGCGCTTTCGGGCAGCAGGGGGGAGGCGATCCGGGTGATCGTCTCTGCGGCCCGCTCGAGCCCCGTGAACGCGGCGTCCAGGGTCAGGTGGTAATTTGTCGCGTCCTCCCAGAGGGCGCCGGAGAGTTCCTGCACGTATTCCCCACGCTCCTTGTCGGCCAGCTCGATGCTTTCGAGGGCCTCCTCGGGCGTCTTGGCTCCGTAGTGCTTCATGACGCGCGCGACGCGGAAGTCGGTGGGCGCATGGATGAAGACGTTCAACAGCTGTCCGCGTTCCCTGAGCAGGTGGAAGCCGCAGTGGCCGACCACGACGCAGGGCCCCTTGGACGCGAGATGGAGCAGCACGTCCCGTTCCGCGGCCATGACCATCTCATCGCTCGGCACGCGCGAGGGAGGAGGGCTGTAGACGCTCGCCGGGGAACCCTGCGCGAAGACGTGCAGCAGGCGCTCCCAGAAACCCTGCAGCCGCTCGCAGCGGCTTTGCAGCTCCTCCTCTTCCAGTCCCAGCTCCTTGGCGGCGTCCTGCAGGATCTGCCTGTCGATGTAGGCGATGCCCAGACGGCGGGCGACGATCTGCGCGATTTCCGAGCCGCCGCTGCCCAGCTGTCTGGCGACGGTGACGATGAGGTGGCCGCTATGCATGAATTCCTCGCTGATGTTCTTCGTCTCCCGGATCCTCGCCTCGGCTCGCACCGAGGCTGAAGGCGGCGCGCCGCAGAGAGGATGGGATACATGACTGCCGGTCAAAAACTGACCGGTCAGTTCTGGAGGCGCAAAATAAACAGCGTTCCGCGACCTGTCAACACTGACCGGAAGTTTCGTAAGTAGCCATCAAAAAGGGTGATGACGATCCGGCTGCGCCATCTGCGATGGTGATCTGGCCACGATTCCTGCGGCATGCGCGGCAATATTTTCGGAGCAGGTGGGGAAGAATCTTGTAACATTGCGATAATTCTGCTTGAATATAGAAAAAGTGGAGTCGACCGCCGTGGCGCCTCAGGGAACCGGGGAGAACATGAAGCTGCTGTCGGACAAGATCGTCGCCGTCGTGCTGGCCTGTGCCGTGGTCATACTCGTCGTCTTCGCGGTGGTGCAGACGAACTGGACCAACAAGTTCATCCGCCTGAGCGAGGCGCAGCGCGAGGCCTCGTTGCGCACGCGGGTCTCCATCGCCCGCTCGGCCCTCGCCCCCATCCTGCAGCGATACGCCGCCGGGATCATCGGCAAGTCCGAGGCCTGCGCCCAGGCCAGCGCCCTCCTGAGCCAGATGACCTACGACGACGGTGAATCGCGCAACTACTTCTTCCTGAACGCCATGGACGGCACGGTGCTCGTGCGGCCCTACCGCCCGCTGGACGTGGGCAAGAAGCTCCTGGACGAGCCCAATTCCATAGGCCAGTACCCCATGCGCCTCGTGCTGCAGAGCGTCCGTGAGCATCCCGAGGGCTCCTTCGTCCGCTACGTCTTTCCCCGGCCGCCGTCGCAGGAGGAGGAAGAGAAGCTTTCCTACGTCATCTACGTTCCCGAGCTGGATGCGGCGCTCGGCACCGGCACCTACGTCGAGGACGCCACCGTGCAGCAGCTCGCCCTTCTGCGCCGCTCCTATCTCCTCGCCTTTCTCCTCGCCTCCTTGCTGGCCGTTCCCTTCGGGCTCTTCCTGCTCGTGGTGCGCAAGCGCAACGCGGCGCTCGTCGAGGAGATGTCCAAGCGCAGGACGGCCATCGAGGCCATGGAGCAGAGCCGGACGCGTTTTCAGACCATCTTCGAGACCGTGAACGACGCCATCCTGATCCTGGACCCCGGGACGCTGCGCATCAAGGAGGCCAACGCCAGCGCCCAGCGCATGTTCGGCTATTCCGGCGAGGAGATGGCGCGGCTGGCGGGCGGAGAGCTCCTGGCCGCGTCGCCGGACGACGGGGAGGAGGGGGCCGTGCCGCTCGAGCGCACGCGCGAACACGGCCCGCAGACTTACGAAAGCCGTTGCAGGGGCAGGGACGGCGGGAGCTTCTGGGTGGAGATCAGCACCCGCATGGCGCGCCTGGACGGGGAGGATGCCATCCTCGCTGCGGTCCGCGACGTCTCGGAACGCAGGAAGGCGGAGGAGGCGCTGCGCGAGAGCGAGGCCAAGTTCCGCTCGCTCTTCGAGAACATGGCCGAGGGCGTCGCCCTGCACGAGTTCCTCTACGATGCGGACGCCCGGGCCCTGGACTACCGCATCCTCGAGGTCAACGCGGCCTTCGAGACGCAGACCGGCCTTGTCCGGGAGAACGTCGTGGGGCAGTTGGCCAGCGACTGCTACGGAGGCGAAGTCCCCCCCTTCATCGACGAGTACGCCTACGTCGCCTCGACCGGCAATCCGCTGGTCTTCGACGCCTTCTTCCCGCCCCTGGACAGGCACTTCCACGTCTCGGTCATCTCCCCCAAGAAGGGATTCTTCGCCACCGTCTTCACGGACGTCACCCAGGAGAAGATATCCGAGCAGCACCTGAAGGAGTCGCTGCACGAGAAGGAGGTGCTGCTCAAGGAGGTCCACCACCGGGTCAAGAACAACCTGCAGATCATCTCGAGCCTGCTCAAGCTCCAGATGCTCAGCTCCGGGCCGGAGGCGCAGCCGCCGCTGCGCGAGAGCGCCAACCGCATCGCGACCATGGCGCTCGTGCACGAGCACATCTACCAGTCGCCGAGCCTCTCCTCCATCCAGCTGCGCAGCTACGTCGCCAAGTTGGCGAGCCACCTGCTGCGCAGCTTCGCCGGGGACAAGCGCATCGAATCAGTGGTCGACATCCCGGAGATGATCATCAGCGTGGACAAGGCCGTTCCGCTCGGTCTCGTGCTCAACGAGGTCATCACCAACTCCGTGCAGCACGGCTTCGCGGGGCGGAACGACGGGCGCATCGCCATCCTCGGCGAGCTGAAGAACGACGTGCTCGACGTGCGCATCAGCGACGACGGGGTGGGGCTGCCCGAGGGCTTCTCCCTGGAGGGAGCGACCTCGCTCGGCCTGCAGCTGGTGGTGAATCTCGCGCGTCAGCTCGACGCCGCCCTGGAGGTCGCCTCCGACCAGGGCACGGTCTTCAGCCTGAGCGTGCCCCTGTGATGCCTGCCGCGCAGGGCTTGCAAAACACCTCTCCTCGCCCTACCTAGGCCGTCGCAGGTGAACGCAATGGCGAAATATATCGTGGTCAAGGGCTCGGGGGGCATGAGCAACCGGCTGCAGGCTGCCGCCGCCGCGGTCCCGTACGCGCTGCTCACGGGCCGCACGCTCTGCGTGGACTGGCGCGACAGCCTCTATTCCGACGACGCGAGCAACACCTTCACGCGGTACTTCGACATCGCGGGCGTCCCCTACGTGGACGCTCCGCCCGCCTCGGACGACATCTTTCCCGTCTTCTGGCGCGAGCGCCTGGCCCTGCCCGTGGCCGTCGAATACCTCTTCGACAACGACCATTTCGACCCGGAAGTCTTCGCCGCCACGCGCATCGACCTCGCCCGCACCGACTACGAGAACGAGGTGCTGGTCTTCTGGGCCCCGGGCATGGAGCCGCTGCAAGGGCTGCTGCCCAGGCTCGCGGCGCTCCCCGAGTTCTCCGCCTTTCCCGGCGGCCCCACCCTGGACCAGGCCGGGCACGTGGTGCTCTCGCGCCACATCCGCCCCACGGGAGACGTCGTGCGCGCCGTGGACGGCTACGCGAAGCTTCTGCGCCATCCGGCCGTGGGCGTGCACGTCCGGCACACGGACCTCGAATCCCCGGTGGACCGCATCCTGGAAGAGGTGCGCGAACTCGTGGCGCGCACGGGCGCGCAGGTCTTCCTGTGCACGGACAACCTGCACGTGCAGACCCTTTTCAAGCGCCTCTTCCCCGACCTGCTCGTGACCGACAAGTACCTCTCCCCGGCGAACGAGCCGCTGCACGGCCTGATCGAGGGCGTGAGCAACGTGCGCAAGGGCATGGAGGCGCTCACGGACATGTACCTGCTCGGGCGTTGCGAGTACGTGGTGCACTACGCCAAGAGCTCCTTCGCCCGCATTTCCATCCTGGCCACGCCCATCCCCTCCGGGAACGTGGTCGCGATCCCCTGACGCCTTCCGCGCTCTTCCGCCGGCCGCTCTTTTCGACGGTGCCGCTCCCTCAATCGCCCTGAGGCCAGGCTTTTTTCTCCTCTGGTGTGAAAATGTGTTGACGCGTCATTCATGTGGGTGCACAAAACGAAAAATCGTAACACGGCATGCCACAGGGAAGAAAAACAGGCGTCATTGAGGCCCATGACGCCCCCCGTCACCACCTGGAGGAGACATGAAACGCATCACGTGCAGCATATTCGCAGCGGCCCTCTTGCTCCTGTCGCAGGCCGCCTGGGCGCACTTCGGCATGATCATCCCGTCCGAGGACGTGATCACGCAGAAGAGCCAGGCCGACCTCGGTCTGACCGTGGCCTTCTGCCACCCCATGGAGCGGGGCGGCATGGCCATGGAGAAGCCCGAGCGCTTCGGCGTGGTCGATGACGGAAAGATCACGGACCTCCTGCCCCTGCTGCAGGAGACCACCGTTTACGGCAAGAAGGCCTGGAAGGCCTCCTACGCCGTGAAGCGGCCCGGGGTCTATACCTTCTTCGCGGTGCCCAAGCCCTATTGGGAACCGGCCGAGAACTGCTTCATCCAGCACCTGACCAAGGTCGTGGTGCCCGCCTTCGGCGAAGAGGGGGGCTGGGACAAGCCCATCGGGCTCAAGGCGGAGATCGTGCCCCTGACCAGGCCCTTCGGAAATTACGTGGGCAACGTCTTCCGCGGCCAGGTGCTGGTGGACGGCAAGCCCGCCCCGGGCGTGGACGTGGAGATCGAGTACGACAACAGGGCCGGGAAGTACGCGGCGCCCAACGAGTACATGACCACGCAGGTGGTCAAGACGGATTCGCAGGGCGTCTTCGCCTACAGCGCGCCCTGGCCGGGCTGGTGGGGCTTCGCCGCCCTGACCACGAGCAGCGAAACCATCAAGCATGACGGCCAGGACAAGGAAGTGGAGCTCGGAGCCGTGCTCTGGACCCGCTTTGTTGAGCCCAAGGCCCAAAAGAAGTAGAACGTCCCCCTGCCTGCCGGATCCCCCCGGACTGCAGCTAGTCCGGGGGGCTCCGGCCGGGGCAGGGGAGGAGGAGCCATGCACATTTCCGAAGGGGTACTTTCAGCCCCCGTGCTGCTCACGGGCGCGGTGCTGACCGCCGCGGGCACGGCCGTGGGGCTCCGGCGCATGGATTACGACCGGCTCATGCCCGTGGCCGTGCTCTCGGCGGCCTTCTTCGTGGCCTCGCTCATCCATGTCCCGGTCGGCCCCACCAGCGTGCACCTCATCCTCAACGGGCTCATCGGCGCCATCCTCGGCTGGGCGGCCTTCCCGGCCATCCTCGTGGGGCTCGCGCTGCAGGCGGTGCTCTTCCTTTACGGCGGCATCACCTCGCTCGGCGTGAACACCTTCAACATGGCCATGCCCGGGGTCGTCTGCTTCTACCTCTTCAGGCCGCTGCTCGCCCGCCAGGGCCGCGCCGCGGCCGTGGGCGGCTTCTGCTGCGGCTTCCTCGGCGTGCTGCTGGCCGCGCTCCTGACCGCGGCGTCCCTCGCCTTCACGGACGAGGGCTTCCTCGCGGCCGCCAAGGTCCTGCTCCTGGCCCATCTGCCGGTCATGTGCATCGAGGGCGTGATCACGGCGCTCGCCGTCTCCTTCCTCGCCCGCACGCGACCCGAGCTGCTTGCGGCGCACCAGGCCGCATGAACGCAACCATAGGGGAAACAACCGTGCGCAGCACCACTCGGCACGGGCTTTCAGCCCTCGCCCTCACGTTACTTCTGCTCCTCGCGCTTCCGCATTCGGCCCAGGCCCACCGCGTCAACGTCTTCGCCGTGGTCGAGGGAGGCTCCGTCGTGGTCGACTGCTACTACTCCCGAGGCGAGAAGGTCCACGCGGGAAAGGTCGAGGTCTACGACGCCGCCACCGGCGAGAAGTATCTCGACGGCGTCACGAACGACGAAGGCGGCTTCACCTTTCCCGTGCCCCGGGCGGCCCGCGCCGCCGGGCACGACCTGCGGATCGTGCTGAGCGCGGGCGAAGGGCACAGGGCGGAGAGCGTGGTCACGGCCAAGGAATACGGCGCGGCCGAGGGAGGGACGGCGTCCGCCTCCATGCAGCCCGAAGCTCCTGAAGCCCAGCCAGCCGCCGCCCCCGCCGCCCCCACCGCCCCTGACGCGGTCGGCGCCCAGGGGGGCGCCTCCGTCGGCGCGATGGACGCGCAGACCCTGGAGCGCATCGTGGACCGGACCGTGCAGAAACGGCTCGCGCCCGTCGTGCAGATGCTCATGGCGCAGCAGGAGAAGGGGCCCGGCCTCACGGAGATCGTGGGTGGGCTCGGCTGGATCGTGGGCCTCTTCGGGCTCGTGGCCTGGTTCAGGGCCAAGAAGCGACCCTAGGCCGCGCGGACGACGTTCACATCAGGGAGGCCCGGTGTTCGAGGAACCCTTTGCCGTCGGTGATTCCGTTCTGCATCGCTGCGATCCGCGGGGCAAGCTGGTCTGCGCCGCAGCCTTTTCGCTGACCGTGGCCCTGGCCCCGGCGCTGACAGCTCCGGCCCTTGCCCTTGCCCTGGCGCTCTGCCTCGTGTGCGCGGCCAGGCCGCCGCTCGGCGCCCTGCTGCGCCGCTTGGCCGCGGTCAACGCCTTCATCGTCTTCCTCTGGCTGCTCGTGCCCTTCACCGCGCCCGGCACGCCCGTCTGGCGCCTCGGCCCCCTCGTGGCGTCGGCCGAAGGGCTGCATCTGGCCGTGCTGATCACCCTCAAGGCCAACGCCATCGTCCTGGCCCTCCTGGCCCTGGTCCTGACGAGCGACGCCGCCTCCCTGGGACAGGCCATGTACCGCCTCGGAGTGCCCGAAAAGCTTGCCTTCCTTTTTTTGTTCACCTATCGCTTCATCCAGGTGTCGGGAGAGGAGTACGGCCGCCTGCGCGTGGCCGCCCGCCTGCGGGGATTTCAGGCCAAGACCGGCCTGCATACCTACCGCACCCTGGCCTCGCTCCTGGCCGTGCTCCTGCTGCGCAGCTTCGAGCGCGCGGAGAGGGTGCACAAGGCCATGCTCCTGCGCGGCTTCGACGGACGATTCGTCAGCCTGCGCGAGTTCTCCATGCGCAGGGCCGACGCCGTCCTTCTGGTCCTCATGCTGTCCTGCTCGGCGGGCCTCGCCTGCCTCGAAATCCTGGAGAGGTTCGGCCGTGTCTGATGTGCTTCTCGAACTGCGCGACGTCGTCTTCACCTATCCCGGCTCGTCCGCGCCCACGCTCGACGGGTTGGACTTCTCCTTTTGCGCGGACCAGCGCATCGGCCTCGTCGGGCACAACGGCTCGGGCAAGACCACGCTGCTGCACATCATGATGGGTCTTCTGCGCCCCCAGCGCGGGGCGGTGATCTTCGCCGGGCGGCCGGTGGCCACGGAGAAGGAGTTCCGCCAGGTGCGCACGACCATCGGGCTGCTCCTGCAGAACGCGGACGACCAGCTCTTCTTCCCCACCGTGCTCGACGACGTGGCCTTCGGTCCCCTGAATCTCGGCCAGACGCCCGCGCAGGCGCGCGAGACGGCGCTCGCCGTGCTGGCCTCGCTGGGGCTTGCGGGCTTCGAGAACCGACTCACGCACAAGCTCTCGGGCGGTGAGAAGAAGCTCGTCTCCCTGGCCGCGGTCCTGGCCATGAACCCGCGGGCCCTGCTCCTGGACGAGCCCACCAACAGCCTCGATCCCGCGACGCGGGACCGCCTGGTCGACATCCTCTGCGACCTCGACCGTCCCTGCGTCATCATCTCCCACGACTGGGACTTCCTCGCCCGCGTCACGCGCGAATTCCGCACCATCAGCGGCGGCAAGCTCATCGACGGCTCCGGCATGGTCCCGCACCACCACGTGCACGTCCATCCGCTCGGCTTCGTGGAGCACGAGCACGACGCGGTGCATGGGACGGTGCATGCGGCCGGACATGACCGCGGCCATGGGCACGAACATGAGCATGATCATGGCCATGAGCACTGCCATGATCATGCAGACCACGCGCACGACCACGTCGCCGCCCGCGACGACTAGGCAGACCTGTTTTCCGCACCCCGGACAGGGGAATGAAGAGGCCGCGGGATGCGCTCCCGCGGCCTCTCTGCGTTCAATGCGGCGTCGGACCGCTGCTCAGCGGGCCTCCATGGGAAAGTAGATCGGGCAGTTCCTGCCGTCCATGCGCGCGAGAACTTGTTCGTGCCAGTGGAGGCGGGGGGAGAAGCTCCGGTCCAGGGCCAGGGCGGCGAGCACCGAGAGCAGGAAGAAAAGCGCGATCAGGCGCATTCGAACCTCCATGGGAAGGGATTTCCTGACGGCTGCTCCAAGCAACCCGTGTGCCTCTCCGGACGTCCAGTGGAAAACTGAACAGGCTATAGGACTTGACTCTTGCCGGAAGTGGCGGGATACCACACGAATATTGATCGCAAAAAATGATCGGACTGCGATAAGCGGGGGGAGAGCAATGGACATGGATTTGGCGAAACAGACCAACCAGTACCTGACCTTCGTTCTGGCGGAGGAAATTTTCGCCCTGGACATCACCTCCGTGCGTGAGGTCCTGGAGATGACTACCGTCACGCGCATTCCCCGCACGCCCGAGTTCATGCGCGGGGTCATCAACCTGCGCGGACACGCCGTGCCCGTGGTGGACATGCGCCTCAAGTTCGGCCTGCCGAAGACGGAGGCCACGGTCAACACCTGCATCATCATCGTCGAGGTCGAGGTGGAGGGCGAGGAGACCGTGCTCGGCGCCCTGGTGGACTCCGTGCGCGAAGTGGTGGAGATGCCCGCCGAGGACATCGAGCCCGCGCCGCGCATGGGCACGAGCGTGGATACCCGCTTCATCCGCGGCATCGGCAAGCAGGATGCGCAGTTCGTGATCATCCTGGACATCGACAAGGTCTTTTCCGCCGACGAGCTGGCCCTGGCCCGCAGCGTCTGCGAGTCCGAGAAGGATCTGGCCGCAGCCGCGGGCTAGATCGCAAAGCGGCGTCCGGCAGGGCCGGAAGGGAGCGTGCCCATGAGTCTGCTCTATGGAAAGCTTTTCGGACAGTTCCTCGTGGAACGCCGTCTGCTCACCCCTTCCCGTCTCGACGATCTCCTGCAGGAATTGCGGCTGTCCAACCAGCCGCTCGGCGCCCTGGCCCTGGAGCGCGGCTTTCTGACCCCCGGCCAGGTGGCCGAGGTGGTGCGCTGCCAGCGCATCACCGAGGAGCGCTTCGGCGAGGTGGCCGTGCGCCTGGGCTACATCTCCGGCGAGGAGTGCGACGAACTCGTCCGCCGACAGGCGGGCTCCCACCTGCATCTCGGCGACGTCCTGGTCCGGGACGGCGTCCTCGACTACGCCGCGCTGCGCGATCTGCTCATGGATTTCCACGACGCCAACATGGTCTTCGCGGCCCAGGCCGAGCGCGTGCTCGGCGATTTCGGCGGCAGCTCCGCGCAGCAGGCCGCGGGCGCCTTTCTCAGGTTGTTCGCGCGCGGCGTGAGCGGCACGGCCAAGATCCAGACCGTCTGCACGCCGCAGGATGGCGACGCGGCCACGGCACCCGCCGCGGTCGACCTCGGCTCGAGGTTCGGCAAGCGCGTCGGGCTGCCCGCCGCATCGGGCGCGGGGCAGGGTCTGGGCCAGGATGTCTTCGTGCTGGCCATGGGCGGTAACAAGGGGGAGACGCGCGTCTTCCGCCTCGTGGCCACGCTGCAGCGGCGACTGGTCCTCTCCCTGGTCTACTGCCTGCTCGGACGGCAGACCCTGAACGAGCGCCTGATCCGCGAGACCCTGCAGGACTTCGCCGACTCCGTCTCCCTGGCCGCCTGCCTCGGGGTGCGCCGCGAGGAGCCGGGCTGCGGGCCGGAGCCGAGCAGCGTCTGCGAGCTGGCGCAGGCCGAGTCGGGGATCCTTTCGGGAATGACCCGCCTCGACCTGGTCACGTCGATCGGGGAATGCCGGCTGTTCGTGCGGGACTGGGCGCGGGATCTCAGGCGCCTGGAGCCAGTGTACCAGTGAGCCGGACCTTGGCGGCTTTGACGCCGCCGCTGTCCTCGGTCTTCTCGTACTCCACGGTCTCGCCCGCGTAGAGCGTCCTGAAGCCTTCGCGCTCCACGGCGGAGTAGTCCACGAAGACGTCCTCTCCGCTTTCGTCGTCGCGGATGAAGCCGAATCCCTTGATCTCGTTGAACCAGCTTACGACGCCGTGGTGTTTCATGGCGGGGGGGTGCGCGCGGCGGTGCCTGTGCCCGCCGCGGTCCTTACTTGAGGCGGTAGGTGATGCGGCCGCGGGTCAGGTCGTAGGGCGAAAGCTCGACCTTGACCTTGTCGCCGGGCAGGATGCGGATGTAGTACTTGCGCATCTTTCCGGAGATATGGGCCAGCACCTCGTGCCCGTTTTCGAGTTCCACGCGGAACATGGCGTTGGGCAGGGCTTCCTGCACCACGCCGTCGACCTCGATTGCATCTTCCTTGGCCATGGGCCCTCCATACTCTTCGTGAAAAATGCCGGACCCGGCCCCGCGGGCCGGTACGTCCGGTCATGCGTGCCTCTAGCAGGTCGACGGCAAAAGGGCAAGACGGCCTCCGGGGCCGTGCCGTCGGCTCAGTGGGTGCGCGGGGCGGAGGAGTAGGGCGTGGCGAGGCTCGACGGCTGCAGCGTGGGCTGCGCGGCCGAGGCCGGGCGCTCGGAGGGCAGCACGGTCGAGACGCTGGGCACGATGGGCGCATCCGCCATCCGGCTCGTGTCCAGGTCGGCCATGCGCATGACGTTGGGCGTGAGGGGGATGTTGTAGTCCGCCCCGGCCAGGACCGCGTTGTCCGAGCTGCGCACGATGCGCGCATTCACCGTGACCACGTTGAGCCCCACGGCATAGGTCCCGACGAGCACGGCGTAGCCGTACGTGGTCTTGTTCACGGGCTTGACGCGGCGGGAGAGGCCGAACTCGCCCTGGCCCTCGCGCACCTCGATCTGCGGGGTCAACCCCTTGAGCTCGACGGTTGTGAAGCCCTTCTGGGCCAGGCGCGAGGAGATCTGCTCCGGGATGACGCGGCCGAGCGTGGAGGTGTTGTCGAGGTCGTCCACGTCCACGAAGCTGGTCAGGACGATGCGCGCGTTTTCGTCCACGTCGCGGTCGGAAAGTCCGCTGGCCAGTCGGTTGGCCGCCTCATAGTTGGAGGTGAGGAGCACCCCTTCCTTCTCGGCGGCGGTTTTTTCCGGGTACATGCGGTTCCAGGACTTCACGGCGTCGTCGATGGACTGCGAGGAGCAGCCGAAGGACAGCAGGGCCGCGAGCAGCACGGCGGCGGCAACGATGCCGGAAACGGCGGAAGGGCGCGTGAACATGCCCATGGTCGTCCTCTCCCGGCCGCAGGTGCGGCCATTTTCTTGATCGGATGCAGCGGAAAAAAACTTTACCCGCCGACCATGCCATGCACGTTTCGTACCTGCCGGAATCCGCGCCGGACGGACGCGTACCTCAGATGCGGACGATGATCCCGTCCAGAAGCTCCCCGAGTTGCCCGGCGCTGCGCGAGGCCTGGGCGAGCACGGTCTCCAGCGGGGCCTCCTCCATGCAGTCCGGCAGGTTCTTGTTGGTCAGGCAGGAGATGCCGAGCAGTTCCACGCCCATGTGGCGCAGGGCGACGGCCTCGAGCACCGTGGACATGCCGATGGCGTGCGCCCCGAGCATGCGGTAGGCCCGCGTCTCGGCGGGCGTCTCCATCTGGGGGCCCGGCACCTGGATGTAGACGCCGCGCTCGAGACGCACGCCTTTCTCCAGGGCGACCCGCATGGCCAGCTCGCGCAGGCGCGGGCTCCAGACGCGGCTCATGTCCGGGAAGCGCGGCCCCCATTCGTCGACGTTGGGACCGGCCAGGGGAGTACGGCCGGTCCAGTTGATGTGGTCGGTGATGCACATGAGCGAGCCGACGTCGAAGGTCGGATCGAGGGCGCCCGCGGCGTTGGTCAGGACGACGCTGCGCACGCCCGCCGCCGCGAGGGTGCGCACCCCCATGCACAGCTCCTCGGGGGAGTAGCCTTCGTAGAGATGGAAGCGGCCGGAGAGGGCGAGGACCTGGCGGCCGCCGATGCGCCCCTTGAGCAGGGCGCCTTCGTGCCCGGGCACGGTGGAGGCGGGGAAGCCGGGAATCTCGGCATAGCCGAGGCGATCTTCGGTGAGCCTCGCCGCCCAGCGCCCGAGCCCGGTGCCCAGGACGACGCCCACTGCGTCCGCATCCAGTCCCCCCAGGCGTTCCCGGACGGTTGTCGCGGCTTGCTGGACTTTTTGAACGTTTTGCATATACAACCCAAATTTGCTAGCAATTGCACAGCCGTTCAACGGCAGGCAGCGATGTTCCGAATGTCCGTCAGGGACGGGCCGATGTCAAGACGACCTCTGATACTAAGGCGTAATACATGGATATCGCGACTCTACTCGGTCTGATCGTCGGCCTCGCCATGGTCACGGGAGCCATCCTTCTGGGCGGCTCCATCATGGATTTCATCAACATTCCCTCGATCCTGATCGTCGTGGGCGGCTCCCTGGCCGCCATCAGCGTGGCCTTTCCGTTCGAGGAGGTCATGCAGGCCTTCTACGCCGGGGTCAAGATCTTCGCCTCGCGCAAGGTCCGCCCGCGCGAGGTGGTGGACATCATGGTCAAGGTGGCCGAGATCAGCCGCCGCGAGGGACTTCTGGCGCTGGAGAACATCCAGACCGAGAACGCGGTGCTCAAGAAATCCTGCCAGCTCATCGCGGACAACGCCGATCCCGGCCTCATCCGCGACACGTTGCGCATCGAGATCGGCGCCATGAAGAAGCGCCACAAGATCGGCCAGGACGTCTTCCGCGGCCTCGCGGCCTATGCCCCGGCCTTCGGCATGATCGGCACCCTGATCGGCCTCGTGCAGATGCTCACGCGGCTGGACGATCCCAAGTCCATCGGTCCGGCCATGGCCGTGGCGCTGATCACCACCTTCTACGGCTCGATCATGTCCAACCTGCTCTTCCTGCCCATCGCGGGCAAGCTCTTCGCCCGAACGCAGCAGGAGATCCTGCACCTGGAGATCATTTTCGAGGGAGCGAAATGCATCCTTGAGAACAACAACCCTCGTCTGGTATACGAGAAGCTCTCATCCTTCATAGCCCCGAAGGAGCGAAGATATGAGCGATGACGACGAAGGGCTCGGGCTCGAAGAGGAGGAGGAGGCCTCGACCGGCGAATGGCTTCTGACCTACTCCGACATGGTCACGCTGCTGCTGACCTTTTTCGTGCTGCTGTTCTCCATGTCCACCCTCGACAAGAATCAGTTCACCGACTCGTTCTCGGCCATCAAGTCGGCGCTGCAGGGCAAGGAGACGAGCATCAACACTTCGCGCATCACGGCCAAGGAAGCCAGCGTCCTGATGGAGCAGATCCAGATGCGCCGCCAGCTCGAGCAGGCGCAGCAGCGGGTCTTCCAGGACGTGAAGCTCCTGCAGACCACCCAGGGCGTGGCCGGGCTGGTCACGGCCAAGCTGGACAAGGGCAAGATCACCCTGCGCATGCCGAGCGAGGTGCTTTTCGATTCCGGCTCCGCCACCCTGAAGCCTGAAGGGCGGGAGATACTGGCCCGGATGAAGAATTTCTTCATCAAGTATCCGGACGAGATGATTAACATCAAGGGCTACACCGACGACGTCGCCCCCACCGCGGGGGCGCGCTTCCACGACAACTGGGAGCTTTCGGCCCTGCGTGCGGTCAACGTGCTCCGGGCCATGGTGGAGATGGGCATAAGCCCGAACAGGATGACCGCCACGGGGCTGGGCGAACTCGATCCGCTCTACCCCAACACCTCGCCGGAGAACCGGGCCAAGAACAGGCGGGTGGAGTTCGTCCTGGAGAAGATCGTGCAGTAGCACGGTCGATAGCGTGGAATGGGCCCGGGCCGACCGCCCGGGATTCGCAGGAAAGGGCGGCGGGCTTGACATTCCTACCGCTCCGGTTCAAAAGGCCGGTTGCCTCAAAGCCGAGAGATCAGCGCGGCGACGCCGCGCGTCAACAACGTTGTGCCGGACGTCACGGCGGTAAACGCCGGGTCATGTTCGCCCCGGACGGGGTGGTTGCGATATATCCTGCGAACAGGCCGCGCTCGAATGCGGCGGCGCCCCCCGCTTGGCTCATTGCCGTCCGGCCCGAGAAAGCCCGATAGAAGGGAGATTCCGCGTGTCCGCGAAACGACATAAGGTCCTGGTCGCGAACCGGGGCGAGATAGCCATCCGCATCATCAACGCCTGCCGCAAGCTCGGCCTGGATTTCGTGGCCGTCCACACCAAGGAAGACGAGTTCTCCGGCCATGTGCGCCACGCGCGCAAGCACGGCGGCGACAAGGCCGCCTACCAGGTGGCCTCCTACCACGACGCCAACGAGCTCCTGGCCGTGGCCGACGACGCGGGAGCCACCGCGGTCCATCCGGGATACGGCTTCTTCGCCGAGGACTTCCGCTTCGCCCGCCGCGTGGTCAAGCGAGACCGTCCCCTGGTCTGGATAGGCCCCTCGTGGCAGGTCATCCGCGAGCTGGGCGACAAGATCAACACCAAGCGCCTGGCGCGCCGTCTGAACGTGCCCACGGTGCCCGGCTCCGACCGGCCCATCTACGACGAGATGGAGGCCGAGGAGATCGGCGAGAGCCTCTTCGCCTTCCAGGCGGACCAGGGCTTCGAGCGCCACCTCGTGCTGCTCAAGGCCTCCGCGGGCGGCGGGGGCATGGGCATCGAGGAAGTGGAGCGCATGGACACCTTCCGCTCCACCTACCGCCGCCTGCGCAACTACGCCAAGCGCCAGTTCCAGGACTCCGGCGTGCTCATCGAGCAGCGCATCTTCGATTTCAACCACCTCGAGGTGCAGATACTGGGCGACAAGGCCGGCACGTCGCACATCCACTTCGCCACGCGCAACTGCACGGTGCAGAGCACCGGCCGCCAGAAGCGCATCGAGGTCGCGCCCGGCTTCACCCCCAAGGAGCTGAGCTACGGCTTCGACGCGGCCAAAGTGCTGGCCGACATCACCGAATACTCCCTGCGCATCGCCAAGGAGGTCGGCTACAACTCCGTCGGCACCTGGGAGTGGATCGTGACCCCCAAGGGCGACCCGTTCCTGATGGAGGTCAACACCCGCATCCAGGTGGAGAACGGCATCTCGGGCGCCATCTCGAGCATCAACGGCGAGGGCCCCGTGGACCTCATCAAGGAGCAGATCCGCTGCGCGCTCGGCGAGCCGCTCGGCTACTCCCAGGAGAACGTCACCTTCGACGGCGTGAGCATCGAGTACCGCATCATCGCCGAGGACCCGGACAACCGCTTCACCCCCTGGGTGGGACGTATCGACCGCTTCGCCTGGGCCGACCTGCCCTGGCTCTCCGTGCTGACCCACGTGCCCACCGACGTGGCGTACGAGATCCCCACGGAATTCGACCCCAACCTCGCGCTGGCCATCGTCAAGGGCAAGGACCTCGCCGAGGCCAAGGCGCGCGGCGTGGAGTTCCTGGACTCCCTGGTGCTGGAAGGGGTGGACAAGGCAGGGCAGCCCCTGCGCTCCAACGTCTCGTTCCTGCGGGACAAGACCGCGAACCTTTTGGAATTCTAAGCCCCAGGGCAGAACAATGGAACTCGACAACAGAATACGTTTGCTCCAGGAACGCCTGGGCTACATCCGCGATATCTTCGGCGACAAGGAAAACGCCAACATCAAGCTCCTGCAGGCCAGGCTCGACGAGTTCCTGGCCCACTCCAGGGGCATGGACGTGTCCGAGCAGATGCGCCACATGGCGCAGCTCGAGGACCTCTTCTTCTTCCTCGAGAAGAAGCTCGACGCCCAGCTGACCCCCATGGACCGCGTGCGCATCGTGCGCCATCCCATGCGCGTCTGCCTCAAGGACATCCTCGAGAACGTCTACGACAACTACACCGAGATCGGCGGTCAGGACGAATACTCCATCGACCCCTCCATGCTCATCGCGCGGGCCTACATCACCCGCCGCGTGGGCAAGAAGGTCATGCACCAGCCGGTCATGGTCATCGGCCAAGAGAAGGGCCACGGCCAGGAGTTCCGCAACGGCGGCTCGGTCAAGCCCTGGGGCAACGCCAAGGCGTTGCACTACATGAAGGTCGCGGAGATGGAGAACATCCCGATCCACGCCTACGTCTTCACCCCGGGTTCGTACCCCATCGAGGACTACCCGGGCGCGGCGCAGCAGATCGCGCGCAACCTCTTCGAGATGTCGGAGCTGCGCGTGCCCTTCGTGGCGGCCATCTCCGAGGGCGGCTCCGGCGGCGCCGAGGCCATCGCCCTGTCCGACATGCGCCTCATGTTCTCCCACGGCTACTATTCGGTCATCTCCCCCGAGGGCGCCGCGGCCATCGAGGCCAAGACGCGGCAGGGCGAACGGGTGGCCCCCGAGCTCATCGAGAAGTGCGCCCGGCAGCTGAAGATCACCGCCGAGGACAACCTGCGCATGGGCTACGTCGACCGCGTGGTGACCGAGCCGCCGCTCGGCGCGCGCGTGGACCACTACGACTTCTACAAGACCCTGCGCAACGAGATGATCAACGCCACCAACCAGGTGGTGCTCCAGGTCAAGGGCATGAAGCTCTTCCGTTCCCTGGCGCTCAACTCGCGCCTCGCGGACGGCGACAAGGCCCCCATGGACGCCGAGGAGGTCTACGTCTCCTGGCACCTGTCCTCCAAGGCGCGCGACAGCCTGGTCTGGAAGCGGCACCAGAAATTCCGCGCCCTGGCGCAGTCGGCCTACCTGGACAAGCGCTCCGTGAGCGAGAAGTTCATGGCCCGCTTCCAGGACGCGGCCTGGGCGGTCAACTCCTTCTTCCGCTACGAATTCCTGCGCAAGCACCACCGCAAGATCCAGCGCCTGCGCGAGGAGCTGGAGGCCGAGGCGCATCTCGTGCGCAACAAGGTCGGCAAGCCCGTGCGCGCCATGCTGGACAAGATCGGCGGCGGCAAGCCCTCGACCGTGTCCGAGGAAGCCAAGAGCAGCCTCACCCAGCTCTCCAAGTGGGACGAGGGCGAGCAGCAGGGCGGCAAGTGGGCCTACATCAGCCCCAAGGCCAAGGAGGACAGGACAGTCACCTGCCCCAACTCCGAGACGCACGGCTGCCTTGACCTCTGGGCGCCGGACCTGTTCGGCGAGTACGCGGGCGTGTGCGGCTACTGCGGCCACCACTTCACCATGGAATACCAGTGGTACCTCTACAACGTCTTCGACCAGGACTCGATCTTCGAGTTCAACGGCCAGATCGAGTCGGGCAACCCGCTGAGCTACGAGGGCTTCGACCAGCGCGTCGAGCAGGCCAAGAAGAAGACTGGCCTGCGCTCCGCATGCATGACCTTCGAGGCGCGCATCGAGAACGTCAACCTCGTGGTCGCCATGCTCGTGGCCCCCTTCAGGGGCGGCTCGGTGGGCGCGGCCGAGGGCGAGAAGTTCATCCGCGCCGTTGAGCGGGCCAAGAAGAAGCACTATCCGTTCCTGGCCTACGTTCACGGCACCGCGGGCATCCGCATCCAGGAAGGCACCAACGGCGTCATCCAGATGCCGCGCTGCACCATGGCCGTGCACCGCTACATCGAGGACGGCGGCCTCTACGTGGTCCTCTACGACACCAATTCCTACGCAGGCCCCGTGGCCAGCTTCCTGGGCTGCTCGCCCTACCAGTTCGCCATCCGTTCGGCCAACATCGGCTTCGCCGGTCCCGGCGTGATCAAGGAAACCACCGGCGTGGACATTCCGCCCGACTACCACCAGGCCCACCAGGCCCTCTCCAGGGGCCACATCCAGGGCATCTGGGACCGTCGCGAAGCCCGCAAGAACCTCTACCAGGCCCTGCTGACCATGGGCGGCCGCAACCTCTACTACCGCTAGCAGGGCAGGAAGGAGCACGCGTGTTCAACGTCAAGGAACTGCTCGAGGAGCTGAAAGCCTCGCCCTACGAGCTGATAGACATCACGGCCCCGCACACCGGCACGGTCGAGTTCGTGCTCAAGGAGCCCGGGGCCACGGTCCAGGGACCACACGGAACCTACCGCGAAAAGCCCGGAACGCTCATCGCCACGCTCGAGCGCGAGAAGAACAAGAAGCCCATCCGCGCGTCGCTGAACGGCGTGCTCGAATCCGTGGAGACGGCCGTGGCGGGCCGCTTCGTCGAGGCGGGCACCAAGCTCGCCACCATCCGCCACTACCTGACCAGCAAGGAGGTCATCGACCTCATCCTGAAGAAGGCGCTGCACCTCTTCGTCGCGCCCGAGCGGGCCAAGTACTACTTCCTGCCGGACATCGACAAGAAGATGCGCGCCTCTGGCAAGAACGCGGTGGAAGTGCGCCCCGGCATGGAACTGTTCATCATGTCGCGCATGAAGCGCGAGACAGTGCTCCCCTACAACGGCCCGGAAGGGAAGATCTACGCCGTCTACTTCAAGCTCGGCGAGAACGTGGAGAGCGGCCAGCCCCTGATCGGCGTCTGCCCCGGCGAACAGCTCCCCCTGATCCAGGACGTGGTCAACCGCGTGCGCAGCGAGTGGGAGGAGCAGGGCTGATCCTGCGCCGCGGGCGCCGAGCCTTCGGCCATGCGGTATTTCGTGTTCGATTTGTTGATTCGTGACGCGGAGTTGAGGTAAGGTCGGGTCACACGCGCACAGCGCCCCGTCGGCCGGGACCTCCCGGGGGCCGGATGCGACCAAAACCGGAGGGGGTTTGCCCAGTGGCCGTCTTTCACTGCGCCAACTGCGGCCTGACCAAGGACGTCGCGGACAAGTATCTCGGGCGCAGCATCCCGTGCCCCAAATGCGGCCATTCCGTGAGCATCGAGCCCTCCTCGCCGGAGGCGCGCGATGACCACGACGACCTCGAGCCTCCGGTGCTGCTCCATCCCGCGCCCGAGGAGGGCGGCGTGGAGCCGTCGGACGGCCGGAAGGGGCAGGACGGTCCGGAAGCTGCCGGACAGGGCGGCGAGGAAGCGGCCCCGCGCCCCATCTCCCTGGACGACGTCCAGACGCCCACCTGGGAGGACGAGGAGCCGCGCGCGTCCACCGGACCCTCCATCCCCATCGCCGAGGAAACCGCGCAGGCCCCCCGGCCCGGAATCTTCTCCTCCGGCAACTCCGCGGCCGACGTGCTGGCCGGAGTCTTCTCCGGCTTCTCCGGCGTGCTCGCCTGCCTTTCCGTCGCCTGTCTGATCTTCTCGGGCAGCCTGCTGCCCATCGACTTTCCCCACGGGCTCACCGCGGTCTTCGCCACCGGCGCCATCTTCGCCCTCTACGCGGCGTTCAGGAGCCGCATCCCCTTTGTCCAGGCCGGGCCGGAGATCGCCGGGGCCGCCGTGGTCGCGCTCATGGTCAGGTCCATGCATGCGGCTCTGCTGGCGAACCACCCCGCCACGGTCATCCTGCCCACGGTGATAGCGGGCGTGTCCCTGGCCGCCTTCCTGGCCGGGCTGCTCTTCTGGTTCGTGGGAGCCAAGGGGCTCGGCAGCTGGGTGCGCTTCGTACCGCACCAGGTCGTGGGCGGCATCCTGGCCGGCCTCGGCGTGCTCGTGCTGAAGATGGTCTTCGTCTTCCTCGACGAGCAGATGGTCTGCTTTGCCGGACTCACCCCGGCCTTCGGCACCGAGGTCTGCCTCAAATGGCTCCCGGCCTTCGGCCTCGGCGTGCTGCTCTTCCTGGCGGCCCGGCGTTTCCGCCGTCCCCTGGTCCAGCCGCTGCTGCTCGTCCTGCTCCTGGCGGGCGCGGTCTTCGGCGTGCAGCTGCTCGGCACCTCGCCGCAGGAGATGGCGCAGAACGGCTGGGCCTTCGCAGGATACGCCCCGCGCAACATTTCGGTCATCTATCTGCCGGGGTTCATCGACCGCATCCAGTGGGACGTTATCTTCGACAACCTCGGCTACATGGTGGCCCTGGCAGGCCTCGTCGTGGCCACGGCCATGCTCACGGTCACGGAGGTCGACACCGAGGTGCGCGGCAACTACCACCTCGACGACGAGCTGAAGACGCTCGGACAGGCGCACATCCTCTCCGCCTTTGCCGGGGGAACGCCGGGCTCCTATTCCGAGACCCGGACCATGGCCGCCTGGCGCAGCGGCGCGCGCGGCCCGCTCGCGGCCCTCACGGCCGCCGTGATCCTGGCCGCCGCGGCGGTCTGTTTCGGCCGCGTCCTGCCGTTCATCCCCAAGTTCGTGCCCGCGGCCATCCTCGTGGCCCTGGGATGCGAGATGGTGGCGCGCTGGCTGGGCGACACCCACAGCATGTTCACGCGCAAGGACGACTACGGCGTCCTGGTGTTCGTCTTCCTGGTCACCGTGTTCCTGGGCTTCCGCATGGGCGTGGGCGTGGGCGCGGTCCTGGCGATGATGATCCTGATCATGCGCTACGGCCGGGTCAACGTGATCAAGTTCGCCCTCTCGGGCGCGGCCAACCGCGCCAACGTGGACCGCGCGCCCGAGCAGCTGCGCCTGCTGCGCGAGCAGGGCGGGCAGATCCACATCCTGCGCCTGCAGGGTTTCATCTTCCTCGGCTCTACGAGCACGATCCTCAAGCAGCTGCGCGAGCGGTTCCTGGCCTCGGACCAGCCGCCCGTCCGCTTCGTGATCCTCGACTTCAGACTGGTCAACGGGCTCGATTCGGCCGTGATCATCGGCCTGCGCAAGCTGCGCCAGCTGGCCGAGGAATTCGGCGTGACGCTCATCTTCGCGGGCCTGCCCTTCGAGGTGGAAGGGCAGCTGCAGGGCGTCGGCTTCGCGCTCAACGACCCGGCCGGGGTGACGCGCTCCTTCGTGGACGCCGACTTCGCGCTGGAGTGGTGCGAGGACCGCCTCCTCGAGGACGCGGGCAAGCTCGCGGAGCGTGCCGTCAGCATCGAGGACATCCTGCGCTCCGCGCTGCCCGATCCCGCCGTGGTCTCGGGCTTCGTGGGCTACCTGGAGCGCATCGAGGTGCGCAAGGGGCAGGCCGTGTTCCGCCAGGGCGATCCCTCGGACGCCATGTACCTGATCCAGTCCGGCCACCTGAACGTCCAGCTCGAGCTCGAAGGCAACAAGATCATCCGCCTGGTCAAGATGGGCGCAGGCACCGTCTTCGGCGAGATGGGCATCTATGCGGAGGCGCCGCGCTCGGCCTCGGTCGTTGCCACGGAGGACTGCGTCATCTATCGTCTCTCCAAGAAGATGCTGGAGGAGATCCAGTCAAGGGATCCCCATCTCGCCTCGGCCATCCACCGCTTCGTGGTCAACCGGCTCGCGGAGCGGCTGGGCGAGGCCAACGCCAAGATACGCGACCTGGTCAAATAGGCGCGGGAGGCTCGCATGGGCAGATACATCCAGATCAGGGTCTCGGCATCCACTTTCGCTCCGGACGAGGCGGAAAAGAGTTTCCCCCGACTGTACGCCGCCGCCTGGCCCGCGCCGGAATATTCTCCCGCTGACCGCAAGGGGCTGCTCGAGCTGGTGGACCAGCTCGGAGAGATGACCGAGTTCGGCGACATGCCCAAGGAGGCCAAGGCCGTGCTCCACAAGGAGCTGCCCGCCGTGGCCGCGCGCAAGCGCGAGGTGGAGGCCGCACTCGCCGACTGGAAGCCCGCCGAGGCGGAGAATCTGTCCAGCCGCCTGGAGGAGGCCCTGGCCGACCTCGAAGCCAGGATGCCCGCCGCCTGAGCGGGCACGGCCCTTTACCGGCCTCGCGCAGCCCGTCGGGGAAATCCCACGGGTCGGGGCCGAGGACCCGATTGATGAATCGGCGCAGCCGCGCTACATACCCCCCATCACATTCAAGGAGCACCACATGGCCGGCAGCCTGAACAAAGTCATGATCATCGGACGCATGGGGTCCGACGCGAAGCTGTCCTACCTGCCTTCCGGGCAGCCCGTGACCAACTTCAACGTGGCCACGGACGAGTCCTACAAGGACAGGAATTCCGGCGAGAAGATCGAGCGCACCGAATGGCACCGCATCGCGGTCTTCGGGAAGTCCGCCGAGTTCTGCGCCAACTATCTCGGCAAGGGCCGCCTGGTCTACGTGGAGGGGGCGCTTCGCACCCGCAAGTGGCAGGACAAGGACGGCCAGGACCGCTACACCACGGAGATCGTGGTCCAGCCCTTCGGCGGCACGGTGCAGGGTCTGGACAGCCCGCGCGGCCAGGCCATGGAGCAGGGCGGCGACGCCTACGCCCCGCCCCAGCAGCGCCAGGCCCCGCAGCAACAGCAGCGCGGCGGCGGACGTCCCCAGCAGCAGCGCCAGCCCTCTCCCTACGAGGAAGAGGACCTCGGCCCGGCCTTCCCGAGCGAAGCCAGCGGCATGGACGACGTGCCCTTCTGATTCGGAACGGCGCTTCAGGCATAGCGAACGAAAAGGGCGCGGACCGCATGGTCCGCGCCCTTTTCGTTTCCCTGTCTTCGGCCGGGGCTCCGATGCGTCTCTAGGTGGATTCCGCCTTGCCCCGCTTGCGCTTCAGCCACTGCTGCAGGTCGTCGAGGTAGGTGTACATGACCGGCGTGAGGTAGAGGGTGACCACCTGGGAGATGGCCAGGCCGCCCGCGACCACGAGTCCCAGGGGCTGGCGGGCGATGCCGCCCGCGCCGTAGGCCAGGGCGATGGGCAGGATGCCCGCGATGGCCGCCACGGTGGTCATCATGATCGGCCGGAAGCGGATGACGCAGCCCTGGAACACTGCGTCGATGGGCGACTTGCCCTCCTTCTCCGCCGCGATGGCGAAGTCCACGACCATGATGGCGTTTTTCTTGACGATGCCGATGAGCATGATGATGCCCACGAAGCCGTAGAGGTCGAGCTCTCGGCCGAAGACGAGCAGGGCCAGGAGGCCGCCCAGGGCCGCGGAAGGCAGGCCGGAGAGGATGGTCAGGGGGTGGATGAAGCTCTCGTAGAGCACGCCCAGGATGATGTAGATGACCACGATGGCCAGGAGCAGCAGGAAGGGCACGCTGGCCGCGGATTCCTGGAAGGCCGTGGCCTGGCCCTGGAAGCTGTAGGATATCTCCGGGGGGATCTCCTTGTGCGCCAGGGCGGTGATGGCCTCCGTGGCCTGGCTCAGGGAATGCCCCGCCGCGGTGTTGAAGGAGATGGTGACCGAGGTCAGCTGGCCCGTGTGGTTGACCGTGATCGGGCCCACGCCTTCCTTGAGCGTGACCAGGCTGTCGAGCGGCACCAGCTTGCCCGCGTTCTTGTCCGTGTTGGTGGCCAGGTCCGGCTGCACGTAGAGCTTGGACAGCAGGTCCGGCCGCCGCTGGAACTCGGGCAGCACCTCGATGACCACGCGGTAGGTGTCCGTGGACGCATAGATGTTCGATATCTGGCGCGAGCCGTAGGCCGACCACAGGGCCGTCTCGATGGCGCCCGCCGAGATGCCGTAGCTGGACGCCTTGTCGCGGTCGATGTGCACAGTGACCTGAGGGCCGTCGATCTGCATGTCCGAGTTCACGTCGCGCACCTCGGGCAGCGCGCGCATGGACGCCTCGAAGCGGCGGGCCACGGCATAGAGCTTGTCCGTCTCCGGCGCGAGCATGGTGAACTGGTACAGAGCGCGCGTGGAGCGTCCGCCGATCTGGATGGCGGGCGGGTTGAACATGAACAGGCGCAGGTCAGAGATGCCCGCCACCCGGCGCCGCAGGTGCGCCAGGAGCGTGTCGATGTCCGCCTTGTCCGGCCGCTCGTTTGCGGGCTTGACCAGGGTGAAGAAGGCGGCGTTGTTCATGGAGGTGTTCGGCCCGCCCACGCCCACGATGCTCACCACGCGGTGCACGTCGGGGTCCTCTTCCACGAGCTTGCTGACGCGCAGGATGCGATTCTTCATGGCGTCGAAGGACGCGCTCTGTTCGCCCTGGGCATAGCCGTAGATGAAGCCCGAGTCCGTGGTGGGGATGAAGCCCATGGGCATGACCGCGAACATCCACAGCGTCAGGCCGAGCACGCCGAAGGAGGCCATGAGCACGATGAAGCGGTGCCCGAGCACGAAGTGCAGGCTCGCCTCGTAGGCCTTTTCCACCCGGGAGAAGAGGCGGCTCGGCTTCTCGAGCGAGGGCGCGTGGCGCAGGAACTGGCTGCAGAGCATGGGCGTGAAGCTGAGCGTGAGGAAGCCCGAGACGAGGATGGCCATGGTGATGGTCACGGCCAGCTCGTTCAGGATGCGGCCGAGGATGCCTGCCATGAACATGACGGGCACGAAGACCACGGCCAGGGACAGAGTCATGGAGATGATGGTGAAGCCGATCTGGCGCGCGCCGTCCAGGGCCGCCTGGTAGGGCGGCTTGCCCATCTCCATGTGGCGCACGATGTTCTCGAGCATGACGATGGCGTCGTCCACCACGAAGCCCACGGCCAGGATGAGCGCGAGGAGCGAGAGGTTGTCGAGCGAGAAGCCCGCCTCCTTCATGAGCGCAAAGGTGCCGATGATGGCCGCGGGCAGGGCCACGCAGGAGATGATCGTGGCCCGGACGTTGCGCAGGAAGAGGAAGACCACGGCCACGACCAGGACCACGGCCAGGGCCAGGGTGAACTTCACGTCCTGCACCGAGTCGCGGATGGTCTGCGAGCGGTCGTACATGACCTCGAACTGGACGGACGTGGGCAGGCTCGCCTGGATGGCGGGCAGGAGTTTCCTGATGTTGTCCGCTATCTCGATGGTGTTGGTGCCCGGCTGGCGGCGCACGGCAAGGGTTATCGAGGGGCTCTGGTTGTGGAAGGAGAGGTTGTGGTCGTTGACCGTGGAGTCGATGGCCGTGCCCACGTCGGACAGGCGCACGGGCGTGCCGCCTCGCCAGGCGATGATCTGCCTGATGTAGTCCTTGGCGGACATGAGCATGCCGCGGGCCTTGATGGTGTAGAGCTTCACCTTGCCGTAGAGCGTGCCCACGGGCAGGTTGACGTTCTCCGACTGGAAGGCCCCGGCCACGGCATTGATGGGCAGGTTCAGGGCGGCGAGCTTGTCCGGGTCGAGCTGGATGTGCGGGGCGTAGGTCTGGTCGCCGTAGATGGCCACCTGGGCCACGCCCGCGACCATGGAGATGCGCTGCGAGACGTAGGTCTTGGCGTACTCGGTGAGGGTGTAGAGCGGCAGTGTGTCCGAATGCATGCCGATGAACAGGATGGGCGAGTCCGCCGGGTTGACCTTCTGGTAGGTCGGCGGGTTGGGCAGGGTGGGAGGCAGGTAGCCCTGGGCCGCAGAGATGGCCGTCTGCACGTCCGAGCCCGCGCCGTCGATGTTCCGGCCCAGGTCGAACTGCAGCACGATGGTCGTGCGGCCGAGCGTGTTCACCGAGCTCATGGAGTTGATGCCCGGGACCGTGGTGAACTGCTTCTCGAGCGGCGTGGCCACGGAGGAGGCCATGGTCTCGGGGTCCGCGCCCGGGAGCTGCGCCGTGACCTGGATGGTGGGAAAGTCGATGGCCGGCATCTCGCTCACCGGCAGGGTGTCGTAGGCCGTCAGCCCCAGGAAGAGCAGGCCGAAGACGATGAGCGCCGTGGCGACCGGGCGCCGGATGAAGATGTCGGTCATTTCACGGCCTCGGCCGCAGTCTCGGCCTTGCCGTCAGCCTGTTTGCCCGCCTTCCCGCCGGACTGGGCCCCAGGCGCGGACACGCTCACGGACACGCCGGGGGAGAGCTGCACCAGGCCCTCGGTGACGACCTTCTCGCCCGGCTTGAGCCCTTCGTGCACGACCACGTCGTCACCCACGGTGCGGCCGATCTTCACGGACCGAAGCTCCGCCGTGTTCTGCGGCGTGACCACGAAGACGAAGTTCCCTTCTTGGCGCGCGACAACGGCGACGGAAGGGATGAGCAGACGGCCCTTCTCCACGGTCAGGGTCACCCCGGCCTGGATGAACTGCCCGGGCCAGAGCGCCAGCTCCGTGTTGGGGAACTGTGCCTGGAGCGTGATCATCCCGGTCTGCGGGTCCACGGAGTTGTCGATGGCCGTGAGTTCACCCTGCTCGGGCACGTCCTCGTGGCTCCCCGCGACGCGCGCGAAGGCCGGGAGCTCGGCATCCTTGGAATACTTGCGCAGCGCGGGCAGTTCGCTCTGGTTGACCGAGAAGCGGATCTGGATGGGCTGCACCTGGTTTATGCTCACCAGGGTTCCCTGGTAGGCGTTGATGGTGTTGCCCGCGTTCATTTGCTGGTATCCCGCCACGCCGTCGAGGGGCGCGCGGATGGCACAGTAGCCGAGGTTGATGCGCGCCGTGTCCACGGCGGCCTTGTCCGCCTTGACCTGCTGCTCCGAGGTGTGCATTGCGGTCAGGTACTGCTCGTACTCGTCGCGGCTGATCACCTCACGGCCTACCAGGTCCTTGTAACGCTCGTAGTCGCGCCGGGCCTGCGCGGACGTGGCCGTGTCCTTGGCCAGGGTCCCCTGGGCCTGCTCCAGCGCGGCCTTGAACGGCTCGGGATCGATCTCGGCCAGGAGCTGCCCGCGCTTCACGAACGAGCCTTCCTGGAAATGCAGCGACTTGATGATGCCGGTCACCTGCGACTGCACGTCCACGGTGTTCAGGGCCAGCACGTGGCCCACGCCGCGCGCGACCAGCGGGGCATCCCCCCGGCGGACCTCGGCCACGCCGACCTGCACGGTGCGCGTCGGCGGCGCCGACTTCTTCTTTTCACAACCAGTGACGCACAGAAGGCAGGCGGACAGGATGCACAAGGCGAGAGCGCTGAGGAAAGCACGCATGCGACAACCTTTGCAGGGCTTGGGTGCACGAGAGGAAGCCGAAAGACGCTTCATGCCGATCCGGATGCTTGCCCGTATCTAGCGCCATCCCGGGCTCCGAGGCAAGAAACATCATCGGGGAGGCGGGGTCAGCGGGCGAAGGACATGGAGAGCAGTCCGGCCGCCACGCTCCACATGATGCAGGCGATGATCCCGTCCAGGACGCGCCAGGCGCCGGGGCGGGCGAGGAGGGGGGCAAGCAGGCGGCCGCAGAGCACGAGGGAGAAGAACCAGGTGCACGAGGCCAGGGCGGCGCCCGCGCCGAAGAGCCAGCGGGCCGGAAGAGGGTACTGCGCGCCGATGCCGCCGAGCAGGAGCACCGTGTCCACGTAGACGTGGGGATTGAGGAGCGTCACCGCCAGGGTCACGAGCAGGGTGGCGACGAGCCCTTTCTCCTGTCCTCCGCCTTCTCCGGATTCCGGGGCCGCGGTCAGCGCCCCGCCTCCGGCGACGGCCGCACGGGCCGAGCGCAGGCCGTAGAAGGCGAGAAAGGCCGCTCCGCCCAGGGCCGCGGCCTGCCGCACGAGGGGCGAGGCGGCCAGTGCCGCGCCCGCGCCCGCCACGCCGAGGGCGATGAGCGCCGCGTCGCACAGGCTGCAGACCAGGGCCACGGGCAGATGGTGCTGTCGCCTGATGCCCTGGCTCAGCACGAAGGCGTTCTGGGCGCCGATGGCCACGATCAGCCCGCAGCCCGTGCCGAACCCCTGGAGAAAGGGCAGGAAGGGAAAAGACGAGACAGCCATGGATCCTCCTTTGCTGTGGACACCATACCGAGCACATGCCTTTCAGTGAAATGAATAGTTTTCGAGCATGATTAATTTTGCTAATGGCACGATCATGATCGACTATCGCTGTCTGGAAGCATTGGCCGTCGTGGTGGAGGAAGGCGGGTTCGAGAAGGGGGCGCGCGTCCTGCATCTGACGCAATCGGCCGTGTCGCAGCGCATCCGCGCGCTCGAGGAGGGCCTGGGGCAGGTGCTGCTGGTGCGCTCCTCCCCGCCCGCGCCCACCGCGACCGGCAGGCGCCTTCTGGCCCACTGGCGACAGGTGCGGCGGCTCGAGGAGGACGTCCTGGCCGAGGCCATGCCCGGCGGGGGGGAGCTGGATGGCGGCCGGGCCTTCACGACCTTGCCCGTGGGCGTGAACGCGGACAGCCTGGCCACATGGTTCCTGCCCGCCCTGGACGGTTTCGTGCGCGAGCACAGGGTATTGCTCGATCTGCGCGTGGACGACCAGGAGGCAACGCACGAGTTCCTGCGCGACGGCGAGGTCGTGGGCTGCGTGAGCGTGCGGCCCGAGGCCATGCAGGGCTGCCGCGTGGTGCCCCTCGGCAGCATGGGCTACCGACTGGTGGCCGCGCCGGACTACAGGGACTGGTGGTGTCCGGACGGGCTCACGCCCGAGGCTGCAGCGCAGCTGCCCCTTGTGATCTTCAACCGCAAGGACGACCTGCACAACAAGCTCTTGCGCCAGGTCCTGGGCGGAGAGCCCCCGCCCTTGCGCGCCCACTGGCTGCCCTCGTCCGAGGGCTTCGTGACCTTCATCCGACAGGGGCATGCCGCGGGCATGCTGCCCGACGCCCAGAGCTTTCCGTATCTGGATGCCGCAGCGGGAGCGGGAGAGGGCCACGGCTCCCTCGTGGACCTGGCGCCGGGATGCACCGTGCAGGTGGACCTCTTCTGGCACTGCTGGAACCTGCGCTCGCCGCTCCTCGACGAGCTCGGCGAGGCCTTGGTGCGCGGCGCGCGCGAGCTGCTCTCCTGATCCCGGCCCGGGCGCGCACAAAAAAAACGGCCGGGATCACTCCCGGCCGTCGTCCGTCTTGGTGTCGTCCGACTTGCCGTCCGTGCTGGGGCTTTCCTAGATCTCGAAGAGCATCTCCAGGTCGTCGCGCGTGAGCGACTTCCAGGAGTCCTGGCCCGGGATGATGGCGTCGGCGATGCCGCGCTTCTGGTCCTGCAGCTTCAGGATCTTCTCCTCCACCGTGTTCTGGCAGATCATCTTGTAGGAGAAAACCTGGCGCGTCTGGCCGATGCGGTGCGTGCGGTCCGTGGCCTGGGATTCCACGGCCGGGTTCCACCACGGGTCGTAGTGGATGACGTAGTCGGCCGAGGTCAGGTTCAGGCCCGTGCCGCCCGCCTTGAGCGAGATCAGGAAGATGGGGATGGACGGGTCGTTGTTGAACATGTCCACCTGGTCGAAGCGGTCCTTGGAAGTGCCGTCGAGGTAGGCGAAGGGGACCTTGTTGATCTGCAGCCAGCTGCGGATGATGTGCAGCATCTGCACGAACTGCGAGAAGACCAGCACCTTGTGGCCTTCCTCGATGATGTCCGTGACCAGGTCCTTGAAGGCGTCGAACTTGCCCGAGGGCAGGTTGGTGGACACGCCGGGCATGTCGAGCTTGAGGAGCCTCGGGTGGCAGCAGATCTGGCGGAGCTTGAGGAGCGCGTCGAGGATGGACATCTGCGACTTGGCCATGCCCTTCTCGTCCACGTCGCGCATGACCTGTTCCTTGAGCTTCTTGGCAAGGGCCGCGTAGAGCTCCAGCTGTTCGTCCGCCAGGGCGCAGTAGTGCACGCTCTCCACCTTGGGCGGCAGGTCCTTGGCCACCTCGGACTTGGTGCGGCGCAGGATGAAGGGCTTCACGCGCTGGCGCAGGTAGGTCAGGGTCTCCTCGTCGCCGTCCTTGATGGGCTTCACGATGCCGCGCTGGAACGAGTGCTGCGAGCCGAGGAAGCCGGGCATGAGGAACTCGAAGAGGCTCCACAGCTCGAAAAGGTTGTTCTCGATGGGCGTGCCCGAGAGGCACAGGCGCATCTTGGCGTTCAGGTGGCGCACCGAGCGCGCGGTGATGGTGTTCGGGTTCTTGATGTTCTGCGCCTCGTCGAGGATGAGCGCGTTGAACTCGAACTTCTCCAGTTCGTCGAGATCGCGGCGGAGCAGGGCGTAGGTGGTGATGACGATGTCCGACTCGGCCACCTGCTTGAAGAGGTTCTCGCGCCGCGCGCCGTAGATGACCAAGCTCTTCAGCTCGGGCACGAACTTCTGGCACTCGCGCTCCCAGTTGGGCATGACCGAGGTGGGCACGATGATCAGGCTCGGCCCCTCCATCTTGCTCTCGCGCAGATACTGCAGGAAGGAGAGCGTCTGCACGGTCTTGCCCAGGCCCATCTCGTCCGCGAGGATGCCGCCGAAGCCGTATTCGCGCAGGAAGTTGAGATAGGACAGCCCCTGCTCCTGGTACGGCCGAAGCTGCGCGTTCAGCCCCCGCGGGGCCATGATCTGGCGGATCTCCTGGAAGCTGTGGATGCGCTCGCGCAGGGTGTTCCAGAAGGAATCCGTGTGGACCTCGTCCAGGTCCTCCACGAGTTTGTCGAGCACGGGCGCGTCGAACTGGTTGAAGCGGGCCTGGGGGGCCTTCTCGGGATCGTAGCCCAGCGCGCGCAGCTTGTGGGCCAGCTTCTCGAGCCAGGATTCGGGCAGCGAGGTGTAGGAGCCGTCCTTCAGCTGCACGTAGCGCTTGCCCTGGGTCCAGGCCTTCCAGATCTTCTCGATTGGCACCTTCTGGCCGTCGTACTCGACCGAGAGGTCGAGCTTGAACCACTTGTCCTCTTCCTCGCTCGTGATCTCGCCCACGACCACGGGCTTGCTGAGCCGGACCTTGTAGCGGGTCAGGTTCTTCTCGCCGAAGACGCGGTAGCGCTCCACGAGCTTCGGATAGGCGTCGAGGAGGAAGGAGATGGCCTCCTCCTGCTCGAGGAACCACAGCGAGTTGGAGCGCGGCTGGAAATTCATCTCCTGCAGGAGGTTCAGCAGCTCCTGCTCCTCGGCCTGGCTGCGGCGCAGGAGGAAGGACTTGCCTTCGTAATTGTAGGCGCCGGTCTGCAGGTCCGGGTTGGGGCCGGGCAGCGCGACCTCGGTGTGCTCGGTCTCGTAGACGTTCTGGATCTGGATGGTGAGCAGGCTGCCTTCCTCGTCCAGGAAGAGCTTCGGGCTGTAGTTCGCGGGCACGAAGATCGGGGCCATGCGCGCCAGGAACTCTTCCTGCCCGTGCAGGTCCGAGGAGGGCAGCTTGGTCCAGACGCGGTCCAGGAACTCGGAGATCTCGGCGTGCGGCACGATGGGGTTGTGCTCGACGAGCTCCTTGATGAACCTCGCGTCGAGGCCGGTCTGCACCGGATAGAACGTGCCCTTCCAGTAGACCCACAGCGGCATCTGTCCGTAGAAGAAGACCTCCTGGCCCGAGATGTTGAAGGGCGGCTTGCCCTCGGCCGAGAGCATGAGGTCGAAGGACAGCCCGTCCTCGGAAAGCTGGGGCGTGAGCTGCAGCCGCATGGTCTTGCGCTGGATGCGCGCGGGCTGCTCGCTGTCCGCCTGGAAAAGATAGTATTCGTCCTTGATGGCCCAGAGGAACCAGGTCAGCAGGCCCGCGGGCAGCTCCACGCGGTGCCCGGCGTAGTCGAGGAACGAGGCGACCTGCCGCGCGGCCTCGGGCAGCAGCGGCACGCTCTCGCACCAGTCCTCGTTCTCGTAGATCTGGGCCAGGGTGACTTCGTTCTGGACCTGGGAGAGGCCGGACTTGTTCTGCCGCGCGCGGAAGAACGCGACCTGAAGGCGTCCGGGCTCGGCGTAGAAGCGGTAGACGAGATAGTGCTTGCCCGCCTCGGGCTCGTGCGCCGTGGCGAAGAACGAACGATAGGACTGGCGCCAGTCGGTGCGGACCTTGGGGGCTTCTTCCTGGTCGTCCGGGATCTCGAGCGACTGCAGCAGCTTGAGCGCGCCTGCGCCGATGTGGCGGCAGACGCCGGAAAAGGAATCCGGACAGTTGCAGTAGTAGTTGATGTTCCCGTCCTGGAGATTCAACCCCAGCTCTGCGGCATAGCTCTGGAAATCATCGCCCTGGATCTGGGCGTCGATGTCCCAGAACTGTTCCCGTTTCTTGAGCGAAAGCTTGCGGACTCCGCCGCTGTCGAGGATGGACTGCGCGCCTTCCAGGATGTATTCGGGAACACTGTCCTTGATGAAGTGTGAGAGGATCTCCTTCGCGCGACCCTCTTCGTCATGTGTCATGTGATTGAGGCTCCCCCTGCTGTCCGTGCGGTGGCAGCGCCCGTGAACGGGGCCTGATGCTCCGATTTAGTCCGCACACGTAAGCATCCACACCATTTAGACAAATATTCAGGCGTAAGCAAGAGTTGCTTGGCTTTTTTTGTGGACTTGAGCATACTTTGTGACCTCCGTCGTAGGAAATTGATAATCCGGATGGGACTCTAAGCAACATGACAATGCGTTTCGGAATGCTCATGGCGCTCCTCGCGCTGCTTGTCGCATGCAAGGGGGAGGAGCCGACCAAGACACCGGCCGCCGCCCGCGCCGAAAACGCTGCGGCCGCGCGTCCCGCCGCGTCCTCGCAGGACGTCGTCACCCCGGTCTACGGCGGACGCATCGTCCAGGCGACCATCGGCGAGCCGTCGAACCTCATCCCCAACCTGGCCACGGACAGTTCCTCGGCCTCGGTCACCGGGCTGCTCTATATTTCCCTCCTGCGCTACGACAAGAACCTCAATCTCGTGCCTTACGCCGCGCAGTCCTACGAGGTGCTGGACGGCGGCAAGCGCATCCGTTTCCATCTTCGCCGCGACATCGTCTGGCAGGACGGCGCGCCCCTGACCGCCAGGGACGTCGAGTTCACCTACAAGATGATGATCGATCCCAAGACGCCCACTGCCTACGGGGACGACTACAAGGCCGTCTCGGAATTCCGGCTCATAGATGACTACACCTTCGAGGTTCTTTACGACAAGGTCTTTGCGCGCTCCCTCATCACCTGGGCCGGGGAGATCGTGCCGCGCCACATCCTGGAGCACGAGAACCTCCTGGAGACGAAGTACGCCCGCGAGCCCGTGGGCGCGGGGCCGTACATGCTCAAGGAGTGGGTGCCCGGGCGCTATCTCGTGCTCACGGCCAACCCGCGCTATTTCCTGGGACGGCCCTACGTGGACCGCATCATCCTGCGCATCATCCCCGACACCGGCACCCAGTTCATGGAGCTCAAGGCCCACAACCTGGACATGATGGACCTGACGCCCAAGCAGTATCTCTTCCAGACCGAAGGGCCGGAGTGGCGCAAGGACTTCACCAAGTACAAGTACGTCTCCTTCGGCTACACCTATCTCGGCTACAATCTGAAGAATCCGCTCTTCACGGACCGGCGGGTGCGCCAGGCCCTGGCACACGCCATAGACAAGCAGGAGATCATAAAGATCGTGCTCTTCGGCCTGGGCATGCCCGCAGTCGGCCCCTACAAGCCCGGCACCTGGGTCTACGACGACAAGATCGCGTCCTTCTCCTACGATCCGGAGAAGGCGCGGGCCATGCTCGCCGAGGCGGGCTGGCGCGACACCGACGGCGACGGCATCCTCGACAAGGACGGCAGGCCCTTCGCCTTCACCATCCTCACCAACCAGGGCAACGAGCAGCGCTCCAAGACCGCGATCATCATCCAGGAGCGGCTGCGCCAGATAGGCATCAAGGTCGAGATCAGGACCATCGAGTGGGCCTCGTTCATCAAGGAGTTCATCAATCCCGGCAACTTCGACGCCGTGATCCTCGGCTGGAGCACCACCGTGGACCCGGACAACTACACGGTCTGGCACTCGAGCCAGACGCCGCCGCAGGGGCTCAACTTCGTCCACTACGCCAACCCAGAGGTCGACCGGCTGCTGGAAGAGGGCCGCGAAACCCTTGATCAGGCGGTGCGGAAGCGGATATATGACCGTATCCAGGAACTGCTGCACGACGACCAGCCGTACTGCTTCCTGTACGTCCCCTACGCCCTGCCCATCGTCAGCGCCAGGATCCGGGGAATCGAACCGGCCCCCGCCGGCATAACCTACAACTTCGAGCGATGGTGGATCGAGCCCTCGCGGTCCCAGCCCGCTCTCACGCAATGACCACTCCGCAAAAGCCGAGCCTTCCGCCGATGATCCGCATCGGCGAGATCATCGATACGATCCAGGGCTACATCCCGGACCCGGACCTGGCCCTCATCCAGAAGGCCTACGTCTTCTCCGCTTCGGCCCACGAGGGACAGACGCGCCTCTCGGGCGAGCCCTACCTCTCCCACCCCCTGTCCGTGGCCAGCATCCTGGCCGGCATGCACCTGGACGAGGCCAGCATCGCGGCCGGTCTGCTGCACGACACGGTGGAGGACACCAAGGCCACCATCGACGAGATCCGCGAGAAGTTCGGCACCGAGGTGGCGCACATCGTGGACGGCGTGACCAAGATCAGCAAGATGGTCTTCGAGTCGCGCGAGGAGGCCCAGGCCGAGAACATCCGCAAGATGATCGTGGCCATGAGCGAGGACATCCGGGTGCTCATGGTCAAGCTGGCAGACCGTCTGCACAACATGCGCACCCTGGACTTCATGAAGCCGCACAAGCAGCGCATGATCGCCCAGGAGACGTTGGACATCTACGCACCCTTGGCCAACCGCCTGGGGCTCCACCCGGTCAAGGTCGAGCTCGAGGACCTCTGCTTCCAGTACCTCAAGCCCGACGCCTACAAGCAGCTGAAGAAGAGCGTCGAGGGTCACGCCACCGTGGGGCGCGACTACATCGACAAGGTCATCGGGCTGCTCAAGGAGATGATCGCGTCCAACAAGATCGAGGGGAAGGTCACCGGGAGGACAAAGCACTTCTTCAGCATCTACAACAAGATGCTCCAACAGGGGCTGACCTTCGATCAGGTCTACGACCTCATCGCCTTCCGCGTGGTCGTCTCGAGCCTCAAGGACTGCTACGCGGTGCTGGGCCTCGTCCACGCCACCTGGCGCCCCGTGCCGGGACGGTTCAAGGACTACATCTCGATGCCCAAGAACAACATGTACCAGAGCCTGCACACCACGGTGGTGGGCCCTGACGGGGAGCGCATCGAGATCCAGATCCGCACGCACGAGATGCACAAGCTGGCCGAGCTCGGCGTGGCCGCCCACTGGCAGTACAAGGAATCGCAGCTCGGCATGAAGTCGCGGGACATGGAGAAGTTCTCCTGGCTGCGCCAGATCCTGGACTGGCAGAAGGAGACCAAGGATCCGCGCGACTTCATGGCCAACCTGCGCTCCGACCTTTTTTCCGACGAGGTCTACGTCTTCACCCCGCGCGGCGACGTCAAGGAGCTGCCCGAGGGCGCCACACCCGTGGACTTCGCCTACCTCATCCATTCCCAGGTGGGCGACCACTGCTCGGGCGCCAAGGTCAACGGCAAGCTCGTGCCGCTGTCCTCCAAGCTCACGAACGGCGACACGGTGGAGGTCTTCACCGACTCCTCGCGCCGTCCGAGCCGGGATTGGCTGAAGTTCGTGAAGACCGCCAAGGCCATCTCGCGCATCAAGCACTTCATCCGCACGGAGGAGCGCGAGCGCAGCATCCTCCTGGGCCGCGAGATGCTCGAGAAGGAAGGCCGCAAGATGGGCGTGAACTTCGCGAAGGTCCTGCAGTCCGGGGACCTCGAGCCCATCGCGGAGGAGTATTCCTTCAAGAGCGTGGAGGAGCTGCTCTCGGCCGTGGGCTACTCGCGCATCACGCCCAAGAAGCTGCTGCACCGCCTCCTGCCCAAGGAGCCCGAGGAGGAGAAGCCCGCCGCCGCGGAGGAGGCGCCCAAGGCCGCGCCGCTGCCCATGGACAAGGTGCGCATCAAGGGCGTGGACGACGTTCTGGTGCGCTATGCCCAGTGCTGCGACCCGTTGCCCGGCGATCCCATCGTGGGCTACATCACGCGCGGCAGGGGCGTCACCGTGCACACGGCCGACTGCCCGAACGTCAAGAACCTCGAGCCCGAGCGGCTTTTGTCCATCGCCTGGGAAGGCCAGGAGGACAAGCCGTATCCGGCCAAGATCAGCATCAAGGCGAAGAACGTGCCGGGAGCGCTGGCGCAGGTTGCCGAGGTGTTGGCCGAGCAGGGCGTGAACATCGACACCGGCACCTTCATCTCCAGCGAGGACCACACCTCGGACGTCATCCTGACCATCGAGGTGCGCGACTCGGCCCACCTCTACGCGACCATCGACCGCCTCTCGTCTCTCGACAAGGTGCTCGGCGTGAGCCGTCTCTCGCTGGCGTAAGGCCGTTTTGCGGGGAAACCGCGGCGAAGGGGAAGAAGGGGAGGGCGGCGCCGGGGGCGCCGCGCCTCAGCCGTCGAACTCGATGGTCACCGGCCCGGGAGAGTAGCCCTTGAGCGTGGAGAGCAGGCCGCGCAGGGTTCCGGCCACGAGATCCTGGGTGAAGTGGTTGAGCCCGATGGGCTTGCCGCCCACGGTGATGCGCAAGCCCCCGCCCACGGAACGGCAATCGCCGGGCGCCGCCCGTCCGGCCACGATGTCCGCGGCGAGTTCCCGGCAATTCTCGCGGCCGCAGTCGCCGCAATCAAGTCCCGGAAGGGCGAAGCCCCGTTCGATGACCATGTCGGCCGCGCGCTCGATGTCTTCGTCCGTGGGCTCGTTTCCCGTGCCCGCCGCGCCGAAAACGGCCAGGGCCAGGTCGCTGCCGAGCGGCGCAAGGTCGGCGTCCTCGCGGGCGAGGACGATGCGCGGCAGCCAGCCGAGTTCCTTGCCGCCCTCGACCACCAGCGTGTCGCAGTCGAGAAGCGGGAGCAGGTCCGGAAGGTAGCGCTTGCGGGGCCAGAGCAGCATGGTCTCCTCGGGCGAGAGCCCGGCCACGACGCGACAGACCTCGGCGAGCTTCCCGGTGTCCGCGTTCTCGCGGTCGAAGCGGCAGTGGGCGAACTTTGCTCCGGCCACGCGGCGGCCGCGTTGCGCCAGGGCCCTGGCCAGGCGCACGGCGACTGTTGTCTTGCCTGAATTCTTGAAGCCGACGACGTTGACCGCGATCATGGGCGTTCCTCCGAAATGTCGTTGCCCTCCGTGGGCATGGTTGGCGCCTCGTGCTGCGCGTGCGGGGGGGCCAGGTGCAGCACGGAGTCGCACAGGCCGCGCAGCCAGGCGTGGTCGTGGCTGACCACGACCACGGTGGCCTGCTGCCCGTCGCGCGCGAGTTTCGCCGCGGCGGTGATGCGCTCGGCGCTCTCCGGATCCAGGGAACTGGTCGGCTCGTCGAGCAGGAGCACGCGCGGTCGGATGGCCAGGCGGGCGGCCATGGCCACGCGCTGGGCCTCGCCCCCGGAGAGCTCACGCCAGGAGCGGCGGGCGAAGACGGCCGGGTCGAGCCCCACGGCGCACAGCGACTCGGACACGCGTTCGGCGAGGTTCCGCCTCAGGCCGCGCACGCGCATCCCGTAGGCCACGTTGTCGAAGACCGAGCGCCTGAGCAGCACGGGCCGCTGCAGGAGCAGCGTGACCTCGCGCCTCAGGGCGGGAAAGTCGTCCGCCGGACGTCCGGCGAAGGTCACCTCGCCGTGCGTGGGGCGGAGCAGGAAGGCCATCACGCGCAGGAGCGTGGACTTGCCGCAGCCGTTCGGGCCGCACAGGCCGAGGATTGTGCCCGCAGGCACGTCCAGGGAGGGCAGCCGCAGGGAAGGGCGGCCTTTGTACTCGTGCTCTATGCCGCGCAGGCTGTAGACCGGCGTCGACGTCGCGACGGGGCTCATGCGGCCCCCCTGCGGCGCAGCACGGCCACCAGCACGTTCACGCAGAAGGCGATGAGCAGCAGGATGACTCCGAGCGCGATGCCCTGGGCGAATTCGCCCTTGCCCGTTTCCAGGGCGATGGCCGTGGTCATGGTCCGGGTGTACCATTTGATGTTGCCGCCGACCATCATGGCGATGCCGACCTCGGTGGCGATGCGGCCGAACGCCGTGACCACTGCCAGGGCGATGGCGTAGCGGGCCTCGGCCAGGCAGGCCAGGGCCGCTTGCAGGCGGCTCGCGCCGAGCGTCAGGATGGTCTGGCGGACCTCGTCGTCCAGCCCCTCCATGGCCACGGCGGTCATGGAGATGACGATGGGCAGGCCGAGGATGGTGAGGCCGATGGCCATGCCCGGGATGGTGAAGAGGAGCCCCCAGTCGCCGAGCGGGCCGCGGCGCGTCAGGAAGGCGTAGACCACGAGGCCGATGACCACTGTGGGGAAGGCCAGCAGGGTGTCCACCACGAGGCGCAGGGCCCTGCGGCCGGGAAAGGTGAAGTAGCCCATGAGGAAACCGGCGGGCACCCCCAGGAGAACGGCCGAGGAGACGGCGAGCAGCGCGGTTTCGAGCGTGGCCTGGATGGCCGAGATCGTGGCCTGGTCCAGGGCGAGGAGCAACGTGATGGCCTGACGCAGGCCGTCGAGCAGAAAGTCCATGTCACCTTCGCTGCAGGAGATTCGGGGCGCGGCCTCGGCCGCGCCCCGCAGGAATCAAGGCTTAAGCTATTTCGCGTCGGGATAGAAGAGCTGCTTGCCCTCGAGCTTGAAGTCCGCGATGGCCTTCTGGATCTTGGGCGTGGCCACCCAGTTGGCCAGCTTGTCTGCCAGCTCCTTCTGGGCCTTGGGGCAGTGGGCCGGGTTCACCGGGATGACGCTGTACTGGTTGCGCAGCACGGAGTCGCCCTCCACCAGGATGACCAGGGCGGGGTTGGCCCCGGCCTTGGACTCCCACTTGATGTACGTGCCGCGGTCGGTGAGCGTATAGCCGCCGCGCTCGGCGGCCATGTTCAGGGTCTGCATCATGCCCTGGCCGGCCTGCAGGTACCAGGCTTCCTTGTCCGGCACGGGCATCTCGGCATCCTTCCACAGCCTCTTCTCGGCCTTGTCCGTGCCGGAATCGTCGCCGCGGGAGACGAAGGTCGCCTTGGCCTTGGCGATGGCGGGCAGGGCCTTGGTCACGCTGTCTCCCTTGACCTTGGCCGGATCGGCCTTGGGGCCGACGATGACGAAGTCGTTGTACATGAACTCGGTGCGGCCGGTGCCGAAACCGGCATCGACGAATTTCTTCTCGGCGGCGGGAGCATGGACCATGAGCACGTCCACGTCGCAGCTCTCGCCCATCTTCAGGGCCTTGCCGGTGCCCACGGCGGTCCACTTGACCTCGATGCCGGTGTCCTTGGTGAACATGGGCATGAGGTAGTCGAGCATGCCGGTCGCCTCGGTGCTCGTGGTGGTGGCCATGAGCATGCTCTGCCCGGCCGCGGCCGGGGCGGCCCAGCACAGAAGCGTCAGGATGAGGGCCAGAACGGTACGTGCCATGTCGTTACTCCTTGAAGTTGGTCGTGAGGGATGGATTTGTGTATCGGTCGACAAGTTATGCCCAGAATGACGTATGGTCCAGATGAAACAAGAAAAATCGTGATTGCGCATGATTTGGCACCTATCGAGAAAGGCGATGCGAATAAGACACTGGAATACGAAATGGAAATGGAAAAAATGGCGGATCTTGATTCCGGTTTGTCACTCAGGGGGAAAAATCGTGATGCGAAGATCAATCATTTTGGTGTCTTGTATTTTAAAAAAATAATATTTGTGTCAAATTGAAGATAAGTCATATAGTTTGGCGAAGAGAGGGAAGATGCGCCATGCAGGAGGAAACATTCTGCCGGAGTTTCGCATGACATTCGACCTCGCCTCGGAATCCCGTCGTCTGGAGAAGAAAGTGAAGGCCCTGCGCGCCAACGTGAGCCTCCCCGGTCCCCTTGTCGACCTGCTCGCCGCCGTCCGCAGGCTGCAGCTCGAAGCCAGGGCCGAGATGGCCGTGCCCGTCGTGGCGCAACTGTCCGTCGAGGATAAGGCGCGCCATCTGCAAGGCGCGCCGCTCTTGCCGCGCGAGCGCTTCGTCGTCGACACCGCGCGGACCGCGGCGCTCTACGACGGGCTGGCCGCGCTGCTCGAGGAGAGGGGCGGCGCCCTGGCGGAGGGCGTGGCCAGGCTGCGCGCGGCCGAGGCGGCCGGAACCTACGACCGCAGCGAGGCCTTTGCCCGCTACGTCGCCGACGACCAGGGCCACTTCGCCGGCCTGGCCGGGCTCACGCCCGGAGCGCCCAGGCTTGCGGCCTTCCTGGTGCAGGCCAGCCTGGACCCGGCCATCGAGCTGCAGGCGGAAGCCGCGGCGCGGGACAATGATCTGGATGCGACCTGGGCTCACGGCCACTGCCCGGTCTGCGGCAGCCTGCCGCTCATCGCGCGCCTGCGCGAGAAGGAGGGGCTGCGCTACCTGACCTGCTCCTTCTGCCACACGGAATACCGCGTGCGGCGGCTGCAGTGCCCCTTCTGCCAGGAGGAGCGGGCCGAGAAGCTGGAATATTTCGACGCGGACGACGAGCCGGGCTTCCACGTCAACGTCTGCCGCTCCTGCAACAACTATATAAAGACCGTGGACTTCAGGAAGATGGACCGCGTCTCCCTGCCTCTGCTGGACGATCTCGAGTCCCTGCCCCTGGACCTGCTGGCGGCCAGACAGGGGCTCACTCGGCCGACGCTCTCGGCCTGGGGGTTCTAGTGATGAACGATCCCGGACACGGCCTGTTGGTCGACTGCCTGCGCTGGAAGGCGGGCGAGGCGAGCGAGATCGAGGACCTGGTCAGCCGCGAGGAGCGCATCGTCGTGCGGCTGGAGGGCAGGGGGGAATCGCGTCTGTGGGCCCACCCCGTGGACCTGGATCGGCTGGCCGTCGGACATGCCAAGCTCACCTGGTGCGTGGAGGGCGAGCGTCCCGAGCTGGTCGGGCGCGAGGCCGGACGCTGGACGTTCCGCTGCGCGGCGCACCGCCTGCCCGAGCCGCGGCACCTGCGCCAGATGTCGGCCGGGGAGATTTCCGAGTCCATGCGCGCCTTCATCGGCAGCAAGGGGCTGTGGGACGGCACGGGCTGTTTCCACCGCGCAGGGGCCTACGACCAGGTGCGCTGCGAATTCCCCTTCGTGGCCGAGGACATCGGCCGCCACAATTGTCTGGACAGGCTGGCGGGCTGGGCCGTGGAAAACGGCATCGACCTCTCGGGCATGGTCCTTTTCGTCTCCGCGCGGCTCACGGCGAGCCTCATGGCCAAGGCGCTCATCTGCGGCTTCCGCTTCTGCGTCAGCCGCTCCGCCGTGACCACCGCGGCCCTCGACCTGGCGCGCACGGCCGGGGCCACGCTCGTCGGATTCGCCCGCACCGAGGATGCCCGCTTCACCCTGTTCAACGATCCGGACGCGAGGGTCAGGCTGTGAGCGCGCGGCAGCCGGATGCGAATCCTTCCGCGCTGCCCTGCGGCGTGGTCCTGGCCGGAGGCAAGAGCACCAGGCTCGGCCACGACAAGGCCTTCGTGCCCTACAGGGGCGGCGATCTCCTGGGCCAGGCCGTGAACCGGCTGTGCGCCGTGCTGCCCGAGGTCTGGGTCGTCGGCCGTGACCCCTCGCCCCACGGGTTGTCCCTGCCTTGGCGCATGGACGAGCGGCCGGGCATGGGGCCCGCCGGAGGCGTGCTCACGGCGCTTCGGGCCGTAGGCCGATCCTGCCTCGTGACCTCCTGCGACCTGCCCCTGCTCGACGAGAACGTGCTCCTCCGCCTGCTCGCCGCTTGGCGCGAGCGGCCTGCGGGAGCGCTCATGACCACCTTTCTGCAGGTGGAGACGGGGTTCATCGAAGCCCTGGTGTCCATCTACGAGCCCCGGGCCGTCGCGCTCCTGGAGGAGACTCTGGATCGCGGACTGCACAAGCTCTCGGCCATCTTCCCGCCCGAGGTGCGCCACCACATCCCCTATTCGAGAGACGACGCGCTGTGCTTCTTCAACGTCAACTATCCGGCCGACCTGGCCGTGCTGCAAACCCTGGAGACCCGCCCATGACCACCAACGCCCACAGGGCCGCGGACTCCCACGGCCGCGAGGTCAGCTACCTGCGCCTCTCGGTCACGGACCGATGCAATCTTCGCTGCGCGTACTGCTGGTCCTGCCAGAACATGCGCTTTCTGCAGCACTCGGACATCCTCTCCTACGAGGAGATGCTCGAGTGCATCGCCGCGGCGCGCGACCTCGGCATCTCCAAGGTCCGCCTGACCGGCGGCGAGCCCTTCGTGCGCAGGGGATGCCTCGATTTCGTGGCCGCCATCCGGGGGCGTTTCCCGGACGTGGACGTGCGTCTGACCACCAACGCCACGCTTCTCGAAGGCGTGCCGGCCCGTTTGGCCGAGCTCGGCGTCAGGCGCATCAACATCTCCCTGGACACCTTGGACCGCGCCACCTTCGAGCGCGTAACCGGCCGCGACTTCTTCGACCGCGTGCGCACGGCCATCGACGAGAGCCTGGCCGCCGGGCTTCGGGTGAAGATCAACGCCGTGGCCATGCGCGGGATCAACGACCACGAACTGCCCGGTTTCATCGACCTCGCGCGGCGGCTGCCCCTGGACGTGCGCTTCATCGAGCACATGCCCATGGGCGGGGGCGTGCCCTGGGATCCGTCGCGCTGCTGGCCCGCGGACGAGATCCTGGAAGAGGCCGCAAAGCTGGCCGATCTCGTGCCCGAGGAGGACGCGAACGAGGCCCGCGGACCGGCGCGAATGTACCGCATCACGGACGGCGCGGGCAGGCTCGGCCTCATCTCGCCGCTCAGCAACCATTTCTGCAACACCTGCAACCGCCTGCGCATCACCGCGGACGGCCGCCTGCGCACCTGCCTCTTCTCGGACAAGGAATACAGCCTGCGCCCCCTGGTGCGCTCGCGCCTCGGCGACCGCGACCATCTCGCCCGGGTCCTGCGCCGCGCGCTTCTCTCCAAGCCCGTGGGCGTGGAGCTGCTCAAGGCGCGGCGCCAGGGTGCGCCCGTGGCCGAGAGGCGCATGTCGGCCATCGGCGGGTAGGACCGGGAACGGCTCGCCAGTTGGACCGGGAAGGCGCATGGACCTTGTCGAATACGAGCGCCACGTGCGCAACGAGCAGGCCGCGCGGCGCTATCTCGTCAAGCGCTGCAACGGGGGCAAGGACCCGGCCTGTCCGCGCTGCGGCGCCGAGCGGGTCTACCGCTTGGCGGACCAGCGGCTGCGCTGCGGCGGCTGCCGTTACACCTTCCACGAATTCTCGCGCCGCTTCCTGAACCGGGGCGGCCTGTCCTGCCGTGACTGGCTGCGGCTCCTCAAGCTCTTCGAGCTGGAGCTGACAGCCAACCGCATGGTCCCCGAGCTCAGGCTCTCCTACAACACCGTCTACAAGGCCGTGACCACGCTGCGCCTGGCCCTCCTCGCCGGAGCCCTGGACGCGCCGCAGCTCCTGCACCCGTCCTCGGGGCTGGACCTCGGGATCGCCGAGGGCTCGGGACGGGCCGCGGAAGATGCGAGCCGCGCCTCCGTGAACCTCTATCCGGTTTTCGGCATCCTGGAGAAGAACGGCTGGGTCTTCATCGACCTCCTGCCTCACGTGCGCGCGGAGAACGTGCTGCACTTCAACCTGCACTTCAGCCTCAAGCTCACGCGCATGGGCAACATCGTCTACACGGACCGCTATCAGCACTACGATGCGCTCATGTTCTGCGGAGACGACGGCCTGCCGCTCAACTACGTCAACATCCGCGGCCGCAGCGCCTACGTGGACTCGCTCTCCGGCAATTTCTGGAGCTTCGCCCGCACGCGGCTCCGCCGCTTCAACGGCGTCACGCCCAAGCGCTTCCCGCTCTATCTGAAGGAGCTCGAGTTCCGCTACAACCACCGCAACGAGGATATCTTTCCGCTCCTGGCCGACCGGCTCTGCGCCCTGGTGCCAGAATGTGGACAAGCTTGATCCCATTGCCTTTTTCCATACCCTTGAGCATCAATATAACACCGGAACATCGGGTTTGCCGCGGCATGGGGCCGCGGCGAAAAAATCGAGAGGTGGTCATGACCGGAACCATCTCCGGAGCCTTCTGCGGAAGCACCTCCGGAAGCCTCAGCGCGTGCGGTTGTCCCTTTGCCGGGCTGGGTTTCGACCTCGCTCCGGTGCGGGCGCGCGCGGGAACGCTCCGCGTCCGCACGGGAACGGCCGTGCGCCTCTCGACCGTCTCCCGGCCTGTCCCGGCCACGGCTCCGCGGTGGGGCTTCGCCCTGCAGCTCGCCCTCGGCCGGGAAGCCTGCGGCTCCTAGCCGCCAACCTCAATACGGAGGAATGCTGATGAACGTCTGCAGACGCGACTTCCTCAAGCTCACCGGCATCGCAGCCGCCGGCGCGGCCTTCGGGGGGCTCGGATTCGACCTCTCGCCCACAGCCGCGCGGGCCCAGATGCTCAAGACGCGGTGGGCCAAGGAAACAACTTCCATCTGCTGCTACTGCTCGGTGGGTTGCGGCCTGATCGTGCACACCGCCACGGACGGCACCGGCCGTTCCATCAACGTCGAGGGCGACCCCGACCATCCCATCAACGAAGGTTCCCTGTGCGCCAAGGGCTCGTCCATCTGGCAGTTCGCCGAGAACCAGATGCGCGTGACCTCGCCCATGTACCGCGCGCCGTACTCGGACAAGTGGGAACCCATCTCCTGGGACTTCGCGCTGTACTCCATCGCCAAGCGCATCAAGGAGACCCGCGACGCGACTTTCACCAAGACCAACGCCAAGGGACAGACGGTCAACCGCACCGACGCCATCGCCAGCGTCGGCTCCGCCGCCTTGGACAACGAGGAATGCTGGGCCTACCAGACGTTCCTGCGCGCCCTCGGCCTGGTGTACATAGAACACCAGGCACGTATCTGACACAGCGCTACTGTGGCGGCTCTGGCAGAGTCGTTCGGACGCGGCGCGATGACCAACCACTGGATCGACATCAAGAACTCGGACACTGTCCTGATGATGGGCAGCAACCCGGCCGAGAACCACCCCATCTCCTTCAAGTGGGTGATGCGGGCCAAGGACGCCGGGGCGACGCTGATCCACGTGGATCCCCGGTACACCAGAACTTCCGCCAAATGCGATCTCTACGTGCCTATGCGGTCGGGCGCGGACATCGCCTTCCTCGGCGGCATGATCAAGTACATCCTGGACAAGGGCCTGTGGTTCAAGGAGTACGTGGCGGACTACACCAACGCATCCTTTGTCGTCGGTGAGGCCTACGACTTCAAGGACGGCCTCTTCTCGGGCTTCGATCCCAAGACCGCCAGCTACGACAAGAAGACCTGGGCCTTCAAGCTGGACGCCAACGGCGTGCCGCTCAGGGACCCCACGCTGCAGGATCCCCGCTGCGTGTTCCAGCTCCTGAAGAAGCACTACTCGCGCTACGATCTCGCGAAAGTCTCCAAGATCACCGGCACGCCGGAAAAGGATCTGATGAGCGTCTACGAGACGTACGCGGCCACGGGCAAGGCGGACAAGTCCGGCACCATCATGTACGCCATGGGCTGGACGCAGCACACCACGGGCGTGCAGAACATCCGCTGCATGGCCATGATCCAGCTGCTGCTGGGCAACATCGGCGTGGCCGGCGGCGGCGTCAACGCCCTGCGCGGCGAGTCCAACGTCCAGGGCTCCACCGACCACTGTCTGCTGTTCCACATCATCCCGGGCTACCTGAAGACCCCGCTGGCCTCCCAGGCGACCCTGGCCGACTACGACAAGGCCAACACGCCCGTGACCCACGACCCCGAGAGCGCCAACTGGTGGGGCAACACGCCCAAGTACATCGCCAGCCTGCTCAAGTCGATGTGGCAGGGCGCGGACCTGGACACCGCCTACGACTACCTGCCCAAGCTCGAGACCCTGTCCTCCAAGGAATATTCCTGGCTTGTCATGTTCGACAAGATGCTCAAGGGGCAGTTCAAGGGCTTCTTCGCCTGGGGCCAGAACCCGGCCTGCAGCGGCGCCAACTCCAACAAGACCCGCAAGGCCCTGACCCAGCTCGACTGGATGGTCAACGTGAACCTCTTCGAGAACGAGACCGGTTCGTTCTGGAAGGGGCCGGACATGGATCCCTCGAAGATCAAGACCGAGGTCTTCTTCCTGCCCTGCGCGGCCTCCATCGAGAAGGAAGGTTCCATCACCAACTCCGGCCGCTGGATGCAGTGGCGCTACCGCGGGCCCAAGCCCATGGGCGAGACCCTGCCCGACGGCGAGATCATCCTGCGGCTCATGGACAAGGTCCGCGAGATGTACGCCAAGGACGGCGGGGCCTTCCCCGATCCGATCCTGAACCTGACCTGGAACTACGCCGGCAAGGACGGCGAGTTCGACGCCCATCTGGTGGCCAAGGCCATCAACGGCTACTTCCTGAAGGACGTGACCGTGGGCGACAAGACCTACAAGGCCGGGACCCTGGTGCCGTCCTTCGCGCTCCTGCAGGCCGACGGCTCCACGAGCTCGGGCAACTGGATCTACGCCGCCTCCTACACCGAGGCCGGCAACATGGCGGCCCGCCGCTCCCGCGAGCAGACCCCGATGCAGGCCAAGATCGGCCTCTACCCCGGCTGGTCCTGGGCCTGGCCGGTCAACCGCCGCATCATCTACAACCGCGCCTCGGTCGATCCGAAGGGCCGCCCCTTCGCGCCCGAGAAGCCGGTCATCGAGTGGAACGGCACCAAGTGGGTGGGCGACGTGCCCGACGGCGGCTGGGCGCCCGGCACCAAGCACCCGTTCATCATGCGTCCCAACGGCTTCGGTCAGCTCTTCGGCCCCGGCGCCGCGGACGGACCGTTCCCCGAGTACTACGAGCCGCTCGAGTGCCCGGTCTCCTCGCAGCCTTTCTCCTCGCAGCTGCACAGCCCCACGGCCCTGCAGTTCGGATCGGAGAAGAAGGCCGTGTGCGATCCGCGCTATCCCTTCGTGGGCACCACGTATCGCGTCACCGAGCACTGGCAGACCGGCGTCATGACCCGTCACACCCCGTGGCTGCTCGAGGCCGAGCCGCAGATGTTCTGCGAGATGAGCGAGGAGCTGGCCAAGATGCGGGGCATCAAGAACGGCGACAAGGTCACAGTGGACTGCGAACGCGGCTCGCTGTGGGCCATCGCCATCGTGACCAAGCGTCTGAAGCCCTTCAACGTCGAGGGAACCGTGGTGCATCAGGTCGGCTTCCCGTGGCACTTCGGCTGGATCTTCCCGAAGAACGGCGGCGATTCCGCGAACATCCTGACGCCGTCGGTGGGCGATCCGAACACCGGCATTCCCGAAACCAAGGCCTTCATGGTCAACGTGACGAAGGCCTAGGAGGCACGCCATGGGAAAGAGCTTCTTCATCGATCTGACCCGCTGCACGGCCTGCCGGGGTTGCCAGGTGGCCTGCAAGCAGTGGCACAAGCTGCCTGCGAACGAAACCAAGAACTGGGGCTCCCACCAGAACCCCAGGGACCTCGAATTCAACACCTACAAGCTGGTCCGCTTCCACGAGGTCGAGGCGGGCGGGGGACTGCAGTGGCTGTTCTTCCCGGACCAGTGCCGGCACTGCGTGGAGCCTCCGTGCAAGGCGGTGGCCGACGGCTACGACGAGAACGCCATCCTGAAGGACGAGACCACGGGCGCGGTGCTCTACACCGAGCGCACCAAGGTCCTGACGGACATGGTCCCCGGCGACCTCTGCCCCTACGACATTCCGCGCCGCGACGAGGCCAGCGGAATGTGGAACAAATGCGACATGTGCTATGACCGCGTGCACAACGGGCTCCTGCCCGCCTGCGTCCACACGTGCCCGACCGGCGCCATGAACTTCGGCGACCGTGAGGACATCCTGGCCATGGCGAACAAGAGGCTCGACGAGGTCAAGAAGCGCTATCCGAAAGCTGTGCTGGCCAATCCCGACAGCGTGCGCGTCATCTTCCTCTGCCACTTCGACCCGACGCTCTTCCACAAGTTCGCCGTGGCCGAGGCCGACGTGCCCACTGGACCGCTCTCGCGGCGCAGCCTGTTCGCCAGCCTTTCCGGCTCGCGCAGGCGCGCCTAGGGAACGGCACCCGGACTGCAGGAAACGAGAAACCGGTAAAAAAAGTTCCGGGCCCCCTGCGGGGGGCCCGGAGCCCATGCACCCCGTGCGAGGAATTCGGCCGTCGAAACACGGCTCGATGCCTCCAGGGTCCGAGCCGGAGGGGCCAACCGCCCCCTCCGGCTCATTTTCTTCCGGAATCCGGAGATAAAGAACGCCTGCCGCTCAGGCGGTGAGCGCGGTGCGTGCCTCCTGCTCGTTGCCGTATATCTCGGTCAGCCGGGACAGGCCGACGATGCCGAAGACCGTGCGGAAGTTCTCCGAAAGGCCGGAGATGGCCGTGCGGATTCCCTTGTCGCGGCAGTCCAGGAGCACGCGGGTGAGGATGGCTATGCCCGCGCCGTTGATCGAGGCGTTCTCGGAGAAGTTCAGCAGTATTCCCCCGCCGCTGGCCTGGGCCCGCCTGCATGCGTCCAGCAGGGCGGCCTCGGACTCGGCCGTCACGCTGGCCTTGATCTCGATGGCCGTGACCGCCTCGTCCGTTTTCACCCGGACGTCCTCCTCCTTGTCTTTGGCCAGGCGCAGGCGCTCCTCGGCGCGGTGAAGCGCCGCGTCGAGCTCCTCCTTCTTGATGGGCTTGTTGATGAAGTCCGTGGCGTCCAGATTCAGGGCCTGGATGGCCAGGTCCATGTCCCCGTGGCCGGTGATGACGATGACCTCGACCGCGGGGTTGGCCTGCTTGATGCGCTTCAGCACCTCGATCCCGTCCATGCCCGGCATCTTGATGTCCGTGAGGACCACGGGAGGCGCTTCGCGCGCGAAGAGCTCGAGCCCGTCGGCCCCGTTCTCGGCCAGAAGCACCTCGTGGCCGTACTTCTCGAGAAAGAGTCGGAACATGCCCAAGGTGGGGCGTTCGTCGTCGATGACCAGTATTTTCGCCATGTCTCGCTCCGGGTCTTCTCGGCGTCGGGTCACGTCCGGGTCTTTCCCCGCGCCGCGGCTCTCGGGAAGACGAGCTCGAAGACCGAGCCCCGTCCCGGGCTGCTGTCGATGCGGATCTCGCCGTCGTAGTCCTTGACTATGCCGTACGAGATGGAAAGCCCGAGCCCCATGCCCTGGCCCGTTTCCTTGGTGGTGAAGAAGGGCTCGAAAATCTTTTCGCGCACGGACTCGGGGATGCCCACTCCGGTGTCCGCGATTTGGACCACGACCTCCGCGTCGCGGGCGAAGGTGCGCAGGAGGATGCGGTGGCCGTCCTTCGGCGGCTGCCCGCTCTTGATGATCGCGTCGCGGGCGTTGGTCACGAGGTTGAAGAGGACCTGCTGGATGCGGTTGTCGTGGGCCATGACCGGCGGCAGGTCGTCCGCCAGGTCGAACGAGGTCTCGATGCCCGCGAGCGAGAGCTGGTGCCCCACGATCTTCAGCACACCGCGCACGGAGTCGTTCAGGCAGAGCTCCTCGCGGATCATGTCCGCCTTGCGGCCGAAGGCGCGCAGGGTGTTGATGATGTCCGTGGCCCGGTCGACCTGCTGGCTGATCTCGTCCGAGATGGGCTTTATCTGCGCGGGCGAGAGCGCCTGCGCCTCCCCGGCCAGAAGTCCCAGGAAGTCCGAGCCCATGCGGATGGCGTTCAGCGGCTGGTTCAGCTCGTGGGCGATGCCCGCGGACATCTCGCCCAGCGTCTTCATCTTGCTCGCCTGGATGAGCTGGGCGTCCTTCTCGATCATCTCGGTCACGTCGGCCGAGGCGATGATGTAGGCCTGCCGGTTCTTGTAGCTGATGGGGCAGGCGTGCAGGTTCACGTAGATGGGCAGCCCGTCCTTGCGGTAGTGGATGAGCTTCGTGCAGTAGACGCAGCCGCTCTCGCGCCCGCCGGGCAGCTCGAAGCGCGCGAGGCACTGCGAGGAGAAGTCCGGGTCGAGCGCGGTGTACGGCACTCCCGCAAGCTCGGCGCGCGTGTAGCCGTAGACCTCCTCGGCGCGCGGGTTGGCGTCCAGGATGGCGTAACTCTCCGCATCCACGACCACGATGGGGTCCGGACCGGAGACGAAGAGCGAGCGGTACTTTTCCTCGGACTCGCGCAGACGGCGGCGGTAGAGCTTGATGCTCCAGACCATGTTGCGGAACGAGCTCGCGAGCTGCTGCACCTCGTCTCCCGAGGCCTTGGTGTAGAAGCGGCACAAACGGCAGGTGCGCAGGTTGGAGCCGTCCTCTCCCGCCGCCTCCTCGCTCTCGCGCGTCTGGTCGAAGTGCCAGCAGGGCAGGTCCGTGTCCAGGTAGGCCGGGCAGTCCTGGGGCGACCAGTCGCCCCCCACGCCGTCGAGGTTCACCGAGATGTCGAAGTTGCCGCGCGAGAGCTCGTCCGAGATGCGCGTCAGCTTGGTGATGGGCATGGTGATGTAGTTCGCGATGCGCAGCGAGATGAAGAAGAGCACCACGATGACCAGGGAGATGAAGCCGAGGAAGGTGATGCGCAGCTTGCCCACGAGGTTGTCGATGTGCCGCTTGTTGAGCCCCACGTGGGTCGAGCCGATGGTGTAGATGCCCTCGGTGATGGGCACGGAGATGTCGTAGACAGGCTGCCCGAGCACGGTGATCTCGCGCACGGCGTGCGTCTCGCCCGGGGCCGGGGCGGCGCCGCTCAGGTCGTCGGGGAACGGACGCGTGAAAGTGTGGGCCAGGACGCGGCCGTCCTGGTCGGTGATGAAGATGTAGGAGACGAGGTCCCTGCGCTCGCCCAGGTACGCGGAGTCGAAGACCAGGCTCACGAGTCCCGCGGTGTCGTTGTCCAGGATCTGGCTGCGCGCCCGCTCCGCGAGGCTCTGGGCGATGGCCGTGCCGCGGTGCAGGAGCTCCGTGGTCAGGCTCGAGACGAGGATGCCGCGGGCGAGCAGGGCGATGATGCCCGAGACCAGCAGGATGAAGGCCAGCGTGGTGAAGAATATCTTGCGCGACAGGCTGAGCGCGCTGACGGATCTCATTGTCCGTCCTTTCCGGCCCGCGCGGGGGGCGTGCCCTGGGCCGGAGGAACCCTGTCGGCGGGCTTCGCGGCCTTGCCGGACTTCTCCGCCAGGATGCGCCGCACCTCGTCCCAGTTCTCGATGAGCCGGAAGTCGCCGTGCGTGAGGCGCGTGAAGTAGACCTGGTCGAGCCCCTGGTGGTCCGTGGGGCTGAAGGAGACGGAGAGCGACTCGGCGAGCGGGAAGTCCTCCATGCTCTCGATGGCCTTGAGGAATCCCTCGCGCGTCAGGTCGCGGCCCGCGCGGCGCAGCCCCTCCACCAGGACCTGCGCGTTGAAGTAGCCCTCCTGGCCGATGAAGTTGGGCTTGTCCGCCGGGTAGTACCGGGCCAGCAGTGCGGCGTAGCCGGGGTCGTGCGGGCCGCCCTGCGGCGGCCGGACCTGGGCGGGCGGCGGCACCACCTGGGAGAGGATGACCAGGGAGTCCCCGTCGCGCGGCAGGCGGCGGCCGAGCTCCTCGCCGCCCACGAAGGAGACGGTGTAGAAGAGCGGATCGAAGCCGTGCTTCCTGGCCTCCTGGATGAAGACCGCGCAGGGGTCGTAGGTGCCGATCATGACCACGGCCTGGGCGCCAGAGCGCATGATCTTGTCGAGTCCGTCCTCGATGTTCAGGGTGCCCCGGATGTAGGAGCCCCGCGCCACCGGGGCCAGGCCGTACTTCTTGAGGGCCAGCTCCGTGCCGGTCAGGCCGTCGAAGCCGTAGGCGTCGTACTGGTAGAAGACCGCGATGCGCGAGAGGCCGAGGTCCTCGACCATGTGCTTCACCGCGGCCGCGGTCTCCTGGTAGTAGGAGGCGCGCACGTTCACGACCAGAGGATTGAACGGCACGCGCAGGGCGTTGGCGCCCGTGAAGGTGCCCACGAGCGGGATCTTCGCCTGCTCGATGAGGGGCAGGACCTTGAGCGTGGTCGGCGTGCCCACGTAGCAGAACAGGGAGAAGACGTCGTCGCTGACGATGAGGCGCTGCGTGTTCACCAGGCAGCGCGTGGGGTCGTAGGCGTCATCGTAGGCCACCACGCGGATGGTGCGGCCGTGCACGCCGCCGTGCTCGTTGACGTAGTCGATGTAGCTGAGCGCGCCCCGCAGCGTCTGGATGCCCAGGTACTCGGCGTGGCCGGAAAGGGCCAGGGAGGAGCCGATGCGGATCTCGTGCTTGCTCACGCCGGGAACGCGCTGCGGGTGCGCCGGAACCGGCGGGCCTGAGCCGCAGGCCGCCAGGACGAGCAGGGAGAGGGCGAGCATCGCCGCGGCGAGCAGACGCAGAAGACGTGCCGGCATGGGGACCTCGGGCCACGGGTTCGCGGTTCCGCCCTGCCGCGGCGCGCGGACATGGGAACCTTCCGGATTTCGTGGTCCCAGTCTATCAGAAGGCGCTCAAGGGTCAAGAAAGCCGGATGGATCAAGGTTCGGCGGGGTCCGGCGGCGGAGCTGCGACCGCCTCCTCCCGGTCCGCCTCGGAGGAGGCGGTCGTGTCCTGTCCCGCCGTTGCCGGGCGACGCAGGGGCAGGGAGCAGACCAGGGTGCCCGCGGAGGTGCGCGCGGCGCGCATCATGCGGCATTCGCCGCCGGTGTCCTCCTTGCAGCGGGCGCAGACGGAGTTTTTGAGGCATTTGTCGTAGGCCAGCTCCAGGGCCTGGGAGAGGTCCTGGACCATGTACTCGCGCCCGAGCTTGGCGAGCAGCCCCGAGTTGCGGAAGACCTCGCGCACGCCGGGCTTGGCCCCGGAGAGGATGAGGACCACGCCGCGCTTGCGGCAGCGGTTCAGGAAGGACTCGAAGGCGTGCACCCCCGTGGCGTCCAGGCTGTGCACGTGGCGCAGGTGCAGGATGACGACGCGGTGGCCGAAGTCCTCGTACTCGTAGAGGCGCTGCTCGAGTTCGTCCACGGCGCCGAAGAAGAGCGCACCCTCGATCTGGTAGACCGAGAGATAGGGGCAGCAGGGGCCGATGGGCAGGTAGGCCAGCTCCGGGCTCTCGCAGGTGTCCAGGCGGCTGACTTGGGGGTGCGAGACCTTGCGCAGGAACAGGGCGATGGAGAGGAGCACGCCGATGAAGACCGCCTTCTCCAGGTCCAGCACCAGGGTCGAGGCGACGGTCGCGAGGAGCACGGCGCGGTCCGCGCGTGTGGAGCGCATGACCTGCAGGATGCCGGGCTTGTCTATCATGCCCCAGGCGATGACCAGGAGGATGCCCGCGAGCACCGGCACCGGGATGTAGCTGGCGTAGGGGGCCAGGAGGAGCAGGAAGACCAGGCTCATGAGCCCGGCGAAGACCCCGGAGAAGCGCGTCCTGCCGCCGGCCAGGAAGTTGACGGCCGTGCGCGTGAACGAGCCGCTGCCCGGGATGCCGGAGAAGAATCCGGCCGCGATGTTGGACAGCCCCTGGCCGAGGATCTCCTGGCTGCCGTCCATCCGCTCGCCCCGGGCCACGGCCAGGGTCTTGGCGATGGACAGGGCCTCGACCATGCTGAGCAGTGCGATGGCCAGGGAGGGCATGAACAGGGCCTGCATGGATTCGTAGTTCGGCGCCGGGGGCAGCGAGAGCGGCGGCAGCCCGCGCGGGATGTCGCCGATGAGGCGCACGCCCTTGCTCTCGAGGTCCAGGGCCCAGGCGAGCACGGCGCTTATGGTCACGGCCAGGAAGGGGCCGGGCAGGCGGCGGTTCAGGCGCGGTATGAGGAACGTGGCCGCGATGGCGAAGAGGCCGATGCCGAGCGACCAGGGGTTCGTTTCCGGGACGTGTTCCGCCGTGCGGGCCATGAGCACGGCGAACTCCGGGGAGTGGGGAACGGAGAGCCCGAGCAGGTTCTTGATCTGACCGCCCGCGATGAGCACGCCCGCGCCTGCCGTGAAGCCCACGATCACCGAATGCGAGATGAAGCGCACGGATTCGCCCACCCCGGCCAGGCCCATGATCAGCTGGATGATGCCCGCCATGATGGCGATGCCGAAGAGGTAGGGCATCTTCTGCGCCTCGGGCAGCACGGAGATGGCGAGCCCGCCGATGGTCGCCGCGGTCATGGACGAGGCGATGAGCATGGAGATGGCGTTGGCCGGGCCGCTGATGAGGTAGCGTGAGGAGCCCCACAGGGAGGCGATCATGGCCGGGATGGTCGCGGCGTAGAGGCCGTATTTCGGGTTCACGCCCGCGATGATGGCGTAGGCCATGCACTGCGGCAGTCCGACCACGGTCACGGTCAGGGCGGCCATGAGGTCGGCGCGGAACTTCGCGCCCGTGTAGCCGCGCACCTCCGGGCAGAAGGGCAGGGCCATGCGCAGGGCACGGGATTTCAGGCTTTCGCAGGCGACCTCGTCGTGCTGGGTCTCGTCGCCGCCTGTGCTGGACATGGGCGATCCTCCGGGCGCACCTGAAGTGCGAGGGGGTTGTCGAACGTTCGCATGATGCGCCGAATCCCGGTCCGTGTCCAGGGGGTTGGTGGAAAAAGGCGAGGAGAACGCCCGGGCGGCGGGGGCTTCGGGCGGCCCTTGCCGTGTACCCCGCGTGGGTATGAGGGGCGGGGGCGGTGGCGCAGCTCCTTTCACGGGCCTTGCCGGAAATCTCCGGCGTTGGCGCTCGGCAACGAAAAAGGGCTTGCGGTTTTCACCGCAAGCCCTCGGTATCTCTGGTCGGGATGGCGCGATTTGAACGCGCGGTCTCCGCGTCCCGAACGCGGCGCTCTAGCCAGGCTGAGCCACATCCCGTGTGAGGGAGAAGTAACTATGCGTTTCGGGAGGTTTTGGCAAGGACAATTCTCGACTTTTTCGCGATCGGGCGAAAAGCCGCGCCGCACGGGGAAAAGCGCGGTTGAATGGCCCGGGGCTTTGCTGTTATGATGGGCACGACGGGAGAGGGGGAACGATCGGCGGATCGGCCGTGGGGGGCAGTGCCGCCGGGTGACGTGCGACGTCTCCGAGGGTGATATTTTCCTCATCCCTGCGCCTTTGCGTTTGTCTTTTCAGTGGATGTGGTTCACACTTCGCGGTGTCGGCGGGATTGGGCCAAGGCCCCTCGCCGCACCGGATACTCGAATGGAGACACAGCGTGATCACGGTTGTCGTTGTCGATGATTCCGCCTTCATGCGCAAGGCCATCAGCGCCATGCTGGAGAAGGACCCCGAGATCAAGGTCGCGGACACGGCCCGGAACGGGGAAGAGGGCCTTGAGAAGATCCGTCGGCTGCAGCCGGACGTGGTGACCCTGGACATAGAGATGCCCGTGATGGACGGGCTCACGACGTTGCGCCACATCATGATGGAGATGCCGCGGCCCGTGCTCATGGTCAGCTCCCTGACCACCGAGGGCGCGGAGGCCACGCTCAAGGCCCTGGAACTCGGGGCCGTGGATTTCATCCCCAAGCAGCTCTCCAAGGTCTCGCTCGACATCGTGAAGATCGAGGAACAGCTGCGCGCCAAGGTCAAGTACGTGGCCAGGCGCAGGCTGCGCGCGCCTCGTCCGGTGCACGTTCCGCCAAGGCCCGCGGCCGGTGGCGCCGCCCCTGCCCCCGAACGTCACGAGCCGCCTCGGCGCGAGCTGGTCAAGCCCGCGGGCGCGCCTTTGCGCGACGTGGTGGCCATCGGCGTCTCCACGGGCGGGCCGCCGGCGGTGCAGAAGGTTCTTTCCGGGCTGCCCCAGGATTTCCCGTCGGCCATTCTCATCGCCCAGCACATGCCGGCGGCCTTCACCGGCCCCTTCGCCAAGCGGCTGGACTCCATCTGCCGCATTTCGGTCAAGGAGGCGGAGGACGGCGAGCGGCTCGTGCCCGGCACGGCCTACGTGGCGCCCGGCGGGCGCCACCTGCGCATCGCGCAGAAGACCAGCCGCATCGACGTGGTCGTCTCGCCCGATCCGGTGGAGGCGCTCTACAAGCCCTCGGCCAACGAACTGATCCGCTCCGTGGCGGAAGGCGTGGGCAAGCGCGGGCTCGGCGTGATCATGACCGGGATGGGCAGCGACGGACTCGAGGGAGTGAGGGCTCTCAAAGAGAAAGGGGGGAGGGCGATCGCCCAGAACGACGTCTCGTGCGTCGTCTACGGCATGCCCAAGGCCATCGTCGACGCCGGACTGGCGGACGAGGTGGTCGACATTGACGAGATGGCGGAGACCATCCTGTCGAATATCTACAAATGACGCAGGCGCGATGCGCGCGTGACCGCCTTGAGCCACGCTCGCGCTTTTGCGCGCACCGCTTGCGGGGTGGATGCGATGACGCTTTGTCCTGAAGTGCTCGAACAACTGGGCAGCGATGACGCCGAGGTCCTGCGCGAGGCGGCCTACAAGGCGGGCGAGGCCGGCTGCGAGAGTGCCGTGCCGCGCTTGGCCGAGCTCCTGACGAGCCGCAATTTGGGCGTGCAGGAGGCTGCGGAGGCGGCCCTGCGCCAGATCGGAGGATCGGTCACCGTGCAGAGCATGGTGCCCCTGCTGCACTCCGAGGACGTTCCCGTCCGCAACCTGGCCATGGACATCCTGCGCCAGATCGGCAACCAGGATTTCAGGAGCCTGGTCGACATCCTGCACGACGACGACCCGGACATCCGCATCTTCGCCACGGACATTCTCGGCTCGACCGCCAACGTCCTCGCCGTGGGGCCGCTGTGCGAGAGCCTGCTCAAGGACCCCGAGGTCAACGTCCGCTATCAGGCCGCCGTCTCGCTCGGCGAGCTGGCCATGCCCGAGGCCGCGCGCTGCCTGAACAAGGCGCTGGGGGACGAGGAGTGGGTCCAGTTCGCGGTCATCGAGGCGCTCTCCAAGATCAAGGACGACAGCAGTGTGGACGCGCTGGTCAAGGCCCTGGACACGGCCACCGACCTCATCGCCTCCATGATCGTCGAGGCGCTGGGCGAGATGGGCAACATCAAGGCCGCGACCATGCTCCTGCGCCGCCTGGACGAGAGTTCGAGCGCGCTGCGCAACAAGATCGTGCGCTCCATCGTCAACATCCTGGGCGGCAAGTCCCTGGCCCTGCTCTCGGAGACCGAGCGCGGCAAGCTCTGCGAATACCTGATCGCCGCCCTGCACGACGAGGACGGGGACATCCAGGACGCCGCGATCCTCGGGCTCGGCTACGTGGGCGGCGTCGAGGCCTCTGCCGAGGTGCTCGACCTCGCCGCGCGCATGAATTTCGACTCCGAGCCGGAGCGTGTGGAGCAGGCCGTGGCCACGCTCTCCCGCATCGGCCTGAACGACGCGCTCGTCTTCGCCCTCTCCGGCGACGACCTGCAGCGGGCGCTGATCGCCGTGGAGAGCATGGCCCGCATAGGCAACGGCGAGGTCAGCCGCATCCTGCGCGAGGTCTTCTGGTCCACCGAGCGGGACCTGCAGCGCGAGATCGTGCAGGCCCTCCTGCGCGTGGCGGGCGAGGAGGCCGGGCCGTTCTTCCTGGACGTGCTCACGCGCCACGAGGACGGCACGGTGCTCAAGGGCGCCATGAAGTTCCTCGGCTCCACGCTCAGGATGGCCGAGGCGGGGGAGACGATCTTCGGCTTCATCGACCACCCGTACAACGACGTCAAGGAAGCCGCGCTCGAGGCCTGCATCGCCCTGGACGGCGAGGAGATGGCCGAGCGCTTCGGCAGGCTCTTCAACGACCCCGATCCCATCCACCGCCTGATGGCGGCCTACGTCATCGGCAAGACCGGGCGCAGGAACCATCTCGACAAGCTGCGCGGCGCCCTCGAGGACGAGATCCCGGACATCCGCAAGGTTGCCGTGGAGGCCATCGCCGAGGTCTGCGGCTTCGAGGAGGAGTGCAGGCCGAGCATCGTGAGCCGCCTGTCCGACGAGAACAGCGACGTGCGCCTGGCCGTGGTGGAACTGCTCGGCCGTTTCGAGGGACCCGAGGCTGCTGAACAGCTCCTGCGCGCCCTTGAGGACGACAACGACTGGGTGCGCATCCGGGCCATGGAGGCCCTGGCCGCGCGCCGCGAGCGCGCCGCCATCGCCCGGCTCGTGCCCCTTCTGCAGAGCGACAACAAGCTCGTGGTGCTCAAGGTCGTGGAATGCCTGGGCGAGATAGGAGGGCAGGCCGCCTTCAGGGCGCTGCTCGACGTCTCGAGCGAGGGCGATCCCGAAGTCATGGACGCGGCCGCGGAATCGGTGGCCAAGATCCAGTCCCTGGGCGAGGATCTCTGATGTCGTTGTTCTCCAAGTCCATCACCCTCGGCAAGGAGCTTCGCATCGAAGCCGAGGAGTTCACCCAGCTTCGGGACTACATCTACGACAAGAGCGGCATCTACATCGCCGACAACCGCAAGTACCTGCTCGAGAACCGGCTGGCCAACCGCCTGAAGAACCTGAACCTCAAGAACTTCGGAGAGTACTACTACTATCTGCAGTACGACCCGGGACGGCAGCAGGAGCTGAACAAGCTCTTCGAGGCTGTGACCACCAACGAGACGAGCTTCTACCGCAATCCTCCCCAGATAAAGGTCTTCCAGGAGAAGGTCCTGACCGACCTCCTGGCCTCCATCGCCGCCAAGGGGCCCAAGGTGCTGCGCATCTGGTCCGCGGGGTGCTCCACCGGCGAGGAGCCCTATACGCTCGGGATCATCCTGCACGAGGTCCTGAAAGGCGAGATCGGGCAGTGGAACATCCGCATCACGGCCAACGACCTCTCGGAGGCGGTGCTCCTCTCGGCCAGGCGCGGGGTCTACACGGAGTATTCCCTGCGCACCACGCCGCGCGAGATCGTGTCCAGGTACTTCACCCCGGAGGGGGGGAAGTTCAAGATCGTGCCCGAGGTCAAGCAGCTGGTCAGCTTCGGGCAGATCAACCTGAGCGACAAGACCCAGTGCAAGCGGCTCGAGCGCTCGCACGCCGTCTTCTGCCGCAACGTCATCATCTACTTCGACGACGACGTGAAGAAGCGGGTCATGGGTTCGTTTTACGACAATCTGCTCCCGGGCGGATACCTGCTCATCGGCCACTCGGAGTCGCTGCACAACATCACGCGCGCCTTCAAGCCGATCCACCATCCCGGGGCGATCATCTACCGAAAGGAGACCTGAATGACCTCATCCTCGGACCGCAGACAGTATCAGCGCCTGCCCAAGAACTTCCGGGTCGAGGTGCGCGAGTTCAAGTTCCCCCTGGTCCAGCAGAAGCCGCACGAGGTCTGCTGCACGGACATCAGCGAGGGCGGGCTGCGCGTGGAGTGCCCGGACCGCTTCGAGGTCGGGGACAAGGTCACGGTCAAAATCTTCATTCCGAGCCTGAACAAGTTCCATCCCGGCTTCCTCAAGGTCTTCGAGAGCGACGCAGGACAGTACCTGCAGGCCATCGCCGAGATCATGTGGGTTGAGGAGCGGGGCGGAGAGCCCGGCTACGCGCTCGGCATCCGCTTCCTGGACGTGGACCACAACGACTGGAAGGCGCTCGGCAACCTGATCCGCAAGTTCCTGCGCGAGCAGGAGGAAAACGGAGACAGGCCCTAGGCGGCCGGGGGAGGGGACGAATCGACGTGACGGCCAAGGTCGTGGCGATAGCCAACCAGAAGGGCGGGGTGGGCAAGACCACAACCGCGCTCACGCTCGGGGCGGCGCTCTCGCGCCTTTCGCAACGCGTCCTGATCATGGACATGGACCCGCACGCCAACGCCTCCATCCACATGGCCTTCTTTCCGGAGGAGACGCCGCACACGCTCTACGACCTCTTCGCCGAGAAAGAGCACGACCCGGCGATCTGGGAACGGATCATCGTCCGCCATCCGGAGAGCGAGCGCGACTTCGTGACCGGGCACATCCGCCTCTCAGAGCTCGAGGTGGACACCAAGGACAGGCCCAACAAGGGGCTCATCCTGCGCGAGGCGCTGAAGGACGTGAGCGGGCGCTACGACTACATCCTGCTGGACTGCCCGCCGCACGTGGGCGTCCTGCTGGTCAACGCGCTCGTGGCCTGCGACCTGCTGATCATCCCGGTGCAGACGGATTTTCTGGCCTTGCACGGACTGCGGCTCATCTTCGACACGGTGCGCATGATCAACCGGGTCATGCCCGAGCCGGTCCGCTTCAAGGCCCTGGCGACGATGTACGACAGGCGGGCCAGCGCCTGTCGGAGGGTGCTGAACCTCATCAGAAAGAAGCTTCAGGGGAACATGTTCAACACCGTCATCAATACGGACACCAAGTTCCGCGAGGCCTCGGCGCAGGGCAAGGTCATCTACGACATCGACCCGCAGTCGCGCGGAGCCACGGAATACACTCTACTGGCCAAGGAAATCATGCAGTTATGAAGACACCGGAAGAATATTTCCAGGAGAACGTCCGCCTGCCCGAGGAAAGCGCGGGGCAGGGCGAGCCCACTCCGGCCGAGAAGGCCTTCATGGAGAAGTACATGGGCATGGGCGGGGCGTCCGCACTCTCCGAGGTGCGCCGCTACGACCCCTCGGAAAAGGACAGCCTGCCCGGCTTCGCCAAGGCCCCGTCCGCCGCTCCGCAGGCCGCGCCCGACGGCGCACAGGCGGGCGGGTCCGCCCCGGCCGCCCCGGAACTCGAGCTCGACGAACAGCTCCGGCGCGAGGCCGACCTGCAGCTCGTCAGCTTCCTCGTTGACGAGCAGGAATTCGCCGTCCCCATCATCACCATCCAGGAGGTCATCCGCGCCGTGGCGCCCACGAGGCTCCCCAAGGCGCCGATGTTCGTGGAGGGCGTGATCAACCTTCGCGGCCGCGTCACTCCGCTCATCTCAATGCGCTCCATCATGGGGATGGCCGGTGACATTTCGGGCGATCGCTTCATCATCGTCTGCAACTACAAGGGATTGCAGGTGGGCATGATCGTCACCTCCGTGGTCACCATGTACCGGGCGCAGCAGAAGGACATCGAGTGGAGCATCGAGGCCAGCATCGGCATCAGGGCGGACTTCCTGGCCGGCCTGATGAAGAAGGACGAACGTCTGATCAACATCATCTCCGTCGACCGTCTGGTCACGCGGTTGCTTGCCAAATAAGGAGGGGACCACATGTCCAAGAACATCCTGATCGTGGACGATTCCAAGACGGTCAGAAATCTTGTGGCCTTCATCATGAAGAAGGAAGGCTTCAAGGTGACCACGGCCGAGGACGGCCTGGACGGGCTGGAGAAGCTTTATTCCAATGCCTACGATCTGATCATCTCCGACGTGAACATGCCGCGCATGGACGGCTTCACCTTCATCAAGACCGTGCGCGAGCAGGAAACATACAGGGACATCCCCATCATCGTGCTCTCCACCGAGGGCCAGGAGAAGGACATCCAGATGGGGCTCAATCTCGGCGCCAACCTGTACATGGTGAAGCCCGCCCAACCCGAGAAGATGGTCAAGAACGTCAAGATGCTGCTGGGATAGGCTCGCAACACGGAGTTGCCTTTACAGGCGATCCGGGTAATGTCGATCCAGGGCAAACGAGCAGGGAGATGCAATGAGTCAGGACTTCATGGATCCTGAAATTTTCGCCGACTTCATCGTCGAGGCCAAGGAACATCTGGAGACCATCGAGCCGACGCTTATCGAGCTCGAGAAGGCGCCGGACAACCTCGGCCTGTTGAACGACATCTTCCGCCCCATGCACTCCCTCAAGGGCGCGTCGGGCTTCCTCGGTCTGAACAAGATCAACGGACTGGCCCACAAGGCGGAGAACATCCTCGACGAGTTGCGCAACGCCAACCTCTCCGTGACCACGGAGATCATGGACGTCATCCTCTCGGCCACGGACGCCCTGAGGACCATGATCGACAGCCTCGACGCCACGGGCGCCGAGGGCGACACGGACGTGAAGCCCATCGTTGCGCATATCGAGGCGCTTCTGGCCGGAGGCGGCACCACCGCTCAGGCCGCCGCCCCTGCCGCGCCCGCCCCCGAGGAGACTGCGACCGAGGCGCCTGCTCTCGCAGAAGAGGGTGCCGCTCCGTCCGCCGCGTCTTCGGCGGCGCAGTCCGCCGCCGGTGCGGCCGACGTCCGGCTGCCCGCGCTGCCGCCCTTCGAGTCCGAGACCTACAAGCTCACGGTCATCGGCGAGGGGCACCTGGCCGACTTTCTGGAAGAGGCCCGCGAGATCGTGGAGAACCTCAACTCCGCCCTGGTGGAGCTGGAGAAGGACCCCGAAGGCGGAGGCGAACTCGTCAACGACGTCTTCCGTTATTTCCACAACCTCAAGGGCAACAGCGGGATCATCGGCTACAAGGAGCTGAACGGCCTGACGCACGAGGCCGAGACGCTGCTCAACAAAGTCCGCAAGGGAGAGCTGACCCCGTCGCAGCCCATGATCGACCTGCTCCTGGCTGCGGTGGACGCCATCGACGAGCTCATCTCCGCCATCGACGCCAAGAAGGCCGAGGTCACCACGCACGACACCCGCCGCGTGCAGCTGCGCCTGCAGGCCGCCTCCGAGCACGGCGTGTTCGTGACCGACGAGGCCACGGCGCAGGGGGAGGACGAGGGCGGCGCCCCGGTGCTCCCCGTGGCCGAAACCGCGCCCGTTCCCGAGGCGGAGATGCCGCTCGGCGCAGCCGCCGAGGGATTCGATCCCGAGGACGTGCAGATCTTCGTGCAGGCCAACCTGCAGCAGATCGACAACATCGCCCTGGCGCTTTCGACCCTGCGCAAGGACAGCGACAACAAGGACTACGTGGACGGGCTCTTCCGCTGCCTGGTCACGGTGCAGAACTCCGCGGGCTACATGGGCTTCGAGGAGATCAACGTCACGGCCGAGCGCACGGCCGGGCTCGTGGATCAGGCGCGCAAGTCGGACCTGGACTTCTCGCTCATGCTCGACATCCTCGACCAGGAGTGCTCGATCCTCGAGGACATGGTGCGGGCGAAGATCAAGGACCTGACCGGCCATGAGGCCATGACCCCGAACGAGGCGGCCGAAGCTCAAGCGGCCGCTCCGGCCGCTGCGCCCGCACCCGAGGCTGCGCCTGCCGCACCCGCACCCGAAAAGAAGGCCGAGCTCAAGGAAAAGGCAGCGGCCAAGTCCGCGCCCGCGCAGGACAAGGCCGAGGCTCCGGCTCCCAAGCCTGCCGTCCAGGCAGCCGCCCCCGCCGCCGCAGCCGCCCCCAAGGCCGCCCCCAAACCGGCTGCCAAGTCCGCGTCCGACGAGCAGGCCCAGGCCAAGGCGGCCGCGGCGGCCAAATCTTCCTCCACCATCCGCGTGGACCACGAGAAGCTCGACCATCTGATGAACCTCATCGGCGAGCTGATCATCAACCGCAACCGCTTCGCCATGCTCGCCCGCTCCCTCGAGGAAGGGCACATGGACGCCCAGGAGATCGCCCAGAACCTCATCGAGACCACGGATGCCATGAACCGCATCTCCGACGACCTGCAGGACACCATCATGAACGTCCGCATGGTCCCGGTGGGCACGGTCTTCTCGCGCTTCCCCCGCCTGGTGCGCGACATCTCGCGCAAGACCGGCAAGAACGTGGAACTGATCATGGAGGGCGAGGACACCGAGCTCGACAAGAGCGTGGTCGAGGTCATCGGCGACCCCCTCGTGCACATGATCCGCAACTCCATGGACCACGGCGTGGAGGGCGAGGAGGAGCGCAGGGCCGCGGGCAAGGAGCCGGTCGGCCACGTCTACCTGCGCGCCTATCACAAGGGCAACTCCGTGGCCATCGAGGTCGAGGACGACGGCCGCGGCATCGATCCCCAGAAGATGCGCCAGGTGGCCATCCGCAAGGGCGTGATCACCTCGGAGCAGGCTGCGGCCATGGACGATCGCGAGGCCATGGAGCTCATCTTCGCTCCCGGCTTCTCCTCGGCCGAGCAGGTCACGGACATCTCCGGACGCGGCGTGGGCATGGACGTGGTCCGCTCCAACATCAAGAACCTCAAGGGCAACGTCGCGGTCAGCTCCGAGGTGGGCAAGGGCACCAAGATCGCCCTCTCCCTCCCGCTCACCCTGGCCATCATCGACGCCCTCATGGTCAAGGTCGGCCCCCAGACCTTCGCCATCCCCCTCGACGCGGTCTCCGAGACCACCAAGATCGAGGCGCGCCGTCTGACCGACGTGAACAAGCGCAAGGCGCTGGAGCTTCGCGGCGAGGTCATCGGCGTGGTCGAGCTCTCCGAGATGCTTGGACTCGACAACCGCCCGGAGAAGCTCGACATCCTGCCCATGGTCATCATCCAGGACAACGAGCGCCGTCTCGGCGTGGTCGTGGACAAGCTCCTCGAGCGTCAGGAGATCGTCATCAAGCCGCTCGGAACCTATCTCTCGGACTTCGAGCTGCCCGGCATCTCCGGTGCCACCATCATGGGCGACGGCTCGGTGGTGCTGATCCTCGATCCGCACGAGGTCTACGGCCTGGCCGCCCAGACTGCACGCTAGATCGGCCGCTCACGGTACGAGGCCGCCACTGAAAAAGGCCCG